>JBARBP010000225.1:0-11630 GCA_049793195.1 Occallatibacter sp.
CCCGCCAATGCGGTCGTTCTTTTCGTAGACGGTGACGGAGTGCCCGGCCCGTCGCAACTGCTGTGCTGCAGCCAGTCCAGCCGGCCCGCTGCCGACGACTGCAATGCGTTTTCCGGTGCTGTTCTCGGGGGGTTCGGGATGAATCCAACCCTCATCCCAACCGCGCTCTACAATCGAGCGCTCAATCAGCTTGATGGAGACGGGCGGCTGATTGATTCCGAGCACGCAGGAGGCCTCGCACGGGGCTGGGCAGATGCGGCCAGTGAACTCCGGGAAGTTGTTGGTGGAGTGGAGCCGCCGGATTGCCGCCTCCCACCTGCTGTTGTAGACCAGGTCGTTCCAGTCGGGAATGAGGTTGTTCACAGGGCATCCTGTATGGCAGAAGGGCACCCCGCAGTCCATGCAGCGGGCGCCTTGCTCACGCTGCTTCTCTTCGGGAAACGGCTCGTAGATCTCGAACCAGTCCCTTACACGCTCATCGGCCTTGCGCCGTGTAGGCTGTTCGCGCTGAATCTCGAGAAACCCGGTAACCTTACCCATGCAACACCTCTGTCGTGGACGTCACCAGAGGCGACGGAATGAATGGTGGGGCGTAGACCGAGTCCACACGAGGAACGCCCAAAACACGCTTGTATTCGTGCGGAAATATCTTGATGAACCTTGGCTGAGCATCGGCCCAGTGTTCCAGAACCCAGGCCGCACGAGGACTGCCGGTTAAATCCCGGTGACGCTCGAGCAGTATGCGAACCCGCTCAACATCAGCCTCTGCAACCAGGGGTTCCAAATCGACACTCACCTTATTACAACGTCTGGCAGCGAAATCGCCCCGGACGTCGTAGACGTAAGCGATGCCTCCGCTCATGCCGGCAGCAAAGTTCCGCCCTGTCTTGCCGAGTACGACGACTGTTCCATTGGTCATGTACTCGCAGCCGTGGTCGCCAACTCCTTCAACCACCGCTGTCGCGCCTGAGTTGCGGACGGCGAAGCGTTCGCCGGCAATGCCGTTCAGGAAGGCCTCGCCGGACGTCGCGCCGTAAAGCACGACATTACCCACCAGAATGCTTTCCTCTGGCAGGAAGCTCGATGTCTTGGGCGGATAGGCAATGATGCGTCCACCCGAGAGCCCCTTTCCTAGATAGTCATTGGCGTCGCCTTCCAGCTCCAGCGTGACGCCCGATGGGACAAAGGCGCCAAAGCTCTGGCCGGCCGAGCCCTGGAAACGAAAATGAATCGTTTCCTCCGGCAATCCTACCGAGCCATACCGGCGAGCAATCTGGCCTCCCAGCATCGCGCCGACTGTGCGATGAACATTGCGGATCGCATAGCTTCCGGAAACCTTCGTTTGCGATTCAAGTGCAGGTGCGGCCTTTTCGATCAGAATGTGGTCAAGCGCCTGGTTGAGCCCGTGATCTTGCGCCTGCACGCGCCGCCGGGCCACACGAAGGGGCAGCGTCGGCGCGTAGAGAATTGAGGAAAGATCGATACCCTTCGCCTTCCAATGCGCGTTCGCGACCACTGCATCGATCTTGTCGACCCGCCCCACCATCTCATCCACGGTGCGGAACCCAAGTTTCGCCATATGCTCGCGCATCTGCTCGGCAATAAAGAAGAAGAAGTTGACAACGTGCTCTGGCTGTCCCGTAAAACGCGCGCGCAGAACCGGGTCCTGCGTGGCTATGCCGACCGCACAGGTATTCAGGTGGCATTTCCGCATCATGATGCAGCCCATGCTGATAAGCGGCATAGTGGCAAAGCCGTACTCTTCGGCGCCAAGCAAGGCAGCAATCACCACATCGCGGCCTGTCTGGAGTTTGCCGTCCGTCTGTACGCGGATGCGGCTGCGCAGATCGTTAAGCAACAAGACCTGCTGGGTTTCAGCCAGCCCAAGTTCCCAAGGCAGGCCGGCATGCTTAATGGAACTCAGTGGCGAAGCGCCGGTACCGCCGCTGTCGCCGGAGATGAGCACCACATCGGCATGTGCCTTCGAGACGCCCGCAGCAACCGTTCCAACGCCGACCTCTGAAACCAGCTTTACCGCGATGCGCGCCTGCGGGTTCACATTCTTCAGGTCGTAGATAAGCTGCGCCAGATCCTCGATGGAATAAATATCGTGGTGCGGCGGCGGCGAAATCAGGCCAACTCCCGGAATCGAGTGACGCGTCTTGGCAATTACCTCGTCCACCTTGTGACCGGGCAGCTGTCCACCCTCGCCGGGCTTGGCGCCCTGCGCCATCTTGATCTGCAGCTCGTCGGCGTTGACGAGGTAGTTTGTCGTCACCCCGAAACGGCCGCTGGCAACTTGCTTCACGGCGCTGCGGCGCAAATCGCCGTTGGGATCGCGTTTGAAGCGCTCTTCGTCTTCGCCGCCCTCCCCGGTATTTGACATGCCGCCGATGCGGTTCATTGCAATCGCCAGCGTCTCATGAGCCTCTTTGCTGATCGACCCAAAGCTCATCGCGCCCGTCGTAAACCGCTTGACAATCTCCTTGGCCGGTTCCACTTCCTCAATCGGGATGGGTTGCTCGGCGTACCTGAGCTTGAACAGGCCGCGCAGGGTACAAAGCTCGCGATTCTGGGCGTCGAGCAGATCCGTGTACTCCTGGAACGTCGCTGGATTGTTTTGGCGCACAGCGTGTTGAACCTTGCTGATCGTCAGCGGGTTCAGCAAGTGATATTCGCCACCCTCGCGATACTGATACTGGCCGCCAACCACCAGGTCCGTCTCGGACTCAGTGAGGGGCTGGAAGGCGTAGGCGTGTTTCATCTGAGCCTCGCGTGCGAGCACGTCAAGGCCAATGCCTTCAATCCGCGACGCTGTTCCGGAGAAGTAGGCGTCCACCAGGAACTGGTTGAGACCGACAGCCTCAAACACCTGCGCGCCGCGGTAGCTCTGCAGGGTGCTGATGCCCATCTTCGAGAAAGTCTTCAGCAGGCCCTTGTTGATGGCCTTGATGAAGTTCTTCTCTGCGTACTCGGCGCTGACATCGTCGGGCAGAAGGCCGCGGCGCTTCAGGTCGTGCAGCGTCTCGATCGCAAGATACGGATTGATGGCGCTAGCGCCGTAACCGATCAAGAGAGCGAAGTGCATCACCTCGCGCGGCTCGCCGCTTTCAATGATGATTGCCACCTGAGTACGGGTCTTTTCGCGGACCAGGCGATTGTGCACCGCGGCCATAGCCAACAAGCTTGGAATCGGCGCGTAATTCGGATCGACTCCCCTGTCGGAAAGAATCAGCAGCGTGTAGCCCGAGTGCACAGCGTGTGCGGCGCGGGCGCTCAGATCTTCAAGCGAGTGCCGCAAGCCGTCTTCGCCATCGGCAGCGCGAAACAAGGCGGGCAGAGTAGTAGCCAGCAGGTCGCCCGAAGAAATGCGGCGCAGCTTTTCCAGATCCCGATTGGTCAGAATCGGATGAGGCAGTTTCAGAGTGTGGCAGTTCTCCGGTGCTTCATTCAGGATGTTGCGTTCCGTTCCGATATAGCTGATCAGCGACATCACCATCTCTTCGCGGATGGGATCGATCGGCGGATTCGTAACCTGAGCGAACAACTGCTTGAAATAGTTGAACAGCGACTGGGGACGATCCGAGAGGCAAGCCAAAGGAACATCGGTTCCCATCGATCCGATTGGCTCTTCGCCTTTGGCGCCCATGGGAGCAAGCAATATCCGCAGGTCCTCCTCGCTATAGCCTGAGGCGCGCTGCCTCCGCAGAAGAGTTTCAGGATTGGAGGCAATCACACGCGGCGGTTCAGGCAGCATGTCAATCGTCACCTGTTGCTGCTTGAGCCATTCTGCGTAGGGCCGGCGGCCCGCCAACTGTTTCTTGATCTCCGCGTCGGAGATAATGCGCTGTTGGACCGTGTCGACCAGGAACATGCGGCCCGGCCGCAGCCGCCCCTTCTTGCGAATGTCCTCCGCCGGCACTTCAATCACGCCGGCTTCGGATGCCAGCACCACCAGGTCATCCTTCGTCACAATGTACCGCCCCGGCCGAAGCCCGTTGCGGTCCAGGGTTGCGCCAATCACGCGCCCGTCCGTGAAGGCCATGGCGGCCGGACCATCCCACGGCTCCATCAGGGATGCGTGGTACTCGTAAAAGGCGCGCTTCTCCTCGTCCATGTCAGGGTTGCCGGACCAGGCCTCCGGCATAATCATCGCCATCACGTGGGGCAGCGAACGCCCGGACTGATACAGAAATTCAACGGCATTGTCGAGCGAAGCTGAGTCGCTGCCTTCAGGCATAACAACCGGAAACAGCTTGTCGATGTGTCCGCCGTGTAGCGGACTCTGCAGCACCGATTGGCGCGCTGTCATCCAACTCACGTTTCCACGAATTGTATTGATCTCGCCGTTGTGCGCTACGTACCGGTAGGGGTGCGCGAGCTTCCAGCTCGGAAACGTGTTGGTGGAGAAACGTTGGTGGACCAGGCAAAGTGCGCTGGTGACGAGCGGATTTGCCAGCTCGAAATAAAACTTCTCAATCTGTGGGGCCAGCATCAGGCCCTTGTAAACGATGGTCCGGCAGGAGAATGAGGGGACATAAAACGTCTCTTTGTCCTCAATGTCCGAAGCGGCAATCTCGTTCTCGGTCCGGCGTCGAATCCGGTAAAGTAGGCGCTCGAAGGCATCCTCATCCAGCCCGGAAGGCCTGCTCACAAAGAGCTGCTCAATGTAGGGTTGGGAGGCGCGCGCCTCGCGGCCCACAGCATCCCCGTTGACCGGCGTATCGCGCCAGCCAAGCAAAGTGAGCCCTTCTTCCTGGGCGATGCGCTCAAATACGCCCTCGCACTGCAGTCGGCTGTGTCTTTCCACGGGCAGGAAGCACATGGCCACCCCGTAGGCGCCCAACTCAGGCAGTTTCATGCCGAGCTGTCCGCACTCACGCACAAAAAATGTGTGGGGAAGCTGAATCAGGATGCCGGCGCCGTCGCCGGTCTCCGGGTCGCAACCGGCGGCGCCGCGGTGGGTCAGGTTGATCAGTACCTCAAGACCCTTGCGGATAATCTCATGACTCTTTTCGCCGCGAATATTCGCGACCAGTCCCATGCCGCAGGCATCGTGTTCATTCCGTGGATGATAGAGCCCTTGTGGCTGAGGAATGCGATGATGATTAGAAGTATCCATGGCAGCCTTTTCCGGTGACCGTTTCCTTGCAGATTGCTGTTCTTTGTTCTGAAAGACACAACCGCCGCGCGATTCCATTTGAACGAAATCGCCTAAGTCCTTAATCGAGAGGGTTGCACGAGCAGGCGCCGCCGCGTCCGGCACTGCACTACCCCTAATATAACGAAATTTTGACAGAACTGCTGAACTTACTTGCCCCAAACCGTGCGAAAAGGGCGACCGCGGCAGCTTCATGGCTCGAATCTCGCTTGTTTTGTGCCATATACTGAAGGCCGTGAGCATGACCGCCCAGAATGCGATACAGAACTCGATCCTTGTCACCGGCGGAGCTGGGTTTATCGGCTCGAACTTCATTTTGTGCTGGCTCAAGGCCTCTGGCGCGTCCGTCGTCAATCTTGACCTCCTGACCTATGCCGGGAATCCCGCCAACCTGGCCTCGCTTGCGGCTGAACCGCGCTACCTGTTTGTGCGCGGAGACATCTGCGACGGTGAACTGGTCGCCTCGATTCTTGAGAAGCACCGGCCACGTGCGATTGTTCATTTTGCGGCAGAGAGCCACGTGGACCGCTCCATCGCTTCCCCTGAGGCATTTATCCGGACCAACGTTCAAGGAACCTTTGTGCTGCTGGACCAGGCAAAGGCCTATTGGTCCGGCCTCGACGATGCAAACCGCAACGCCTTCCGCTTTCTCCACGTTTCCACAGACGAGGTCTACGGTTCGCTCGGAAAGGACGATCCGGCATTTTCCGAGCAAACTGCCTACGCTCCCAACAGCCCCTACGCGGCGTCAAAGGCCGCATCGGACCACCTGGCCAGGGCCTATCACCACACCTGGGGCCTGCCCGTCCTTACCACCAACTGTTCCAATAACTATGGACCGTTTCAGTTCCCGGAGAAGCTGATACCGCTCGTGATTTTGAACGCTTTGGAAGGCAGGCAACTGCCCGTCTACGGCGATGGGATGAACGTCCGCGATTGGCTCTTTGTGGAAGATCATTGCGCGGCAATCCGCGCCGTCCTTGAGAACGGTCGAATCGGGGAGACCTACAACATCGGCGGCAACAGCGAGCGGACAAACATTGCCGTAGTGAAAACAATCTGCGACCTCGTGGACGAGATGCGCCCGCAAGCCGGCTCGGCCCCGCGAAAAAACTTGATCGCTTTTGTCGAAGACCGGCCCGGGCACGACCGGCGCTACGCCATCGATGCGACAAAAATCTATCGAGAACTCGGCTGGAAACCCGCCGAGCAATTCGAAAGTGGATTACGCAAAACCGTCCGCTGGTACCTTGATAATGCGGCCTGGGTCGACAGCGTTCGAACCGGAGCCTATCGCGAATGGATCGCGCAGAATTACGCGGAGCGAATCGAGCTATGAAGGGCATTGTTCTTGCGGGAGGATCGGGTACCCGGCTTTATCCCGTCACCCATGTGGTGTCGAAGCAGCTTCTGCCGGTCTACAACAAGCCCATGATCTACTACCCGCTCAGCACGCTCATGCTGGCCGGCTTGCGCGAGATCCTGTTGATCTCCACGCCCCAGGACACCGCCCGCTTTGCCGATCTGCTCGGCGACGGGAGCCAGTGGGGACTCGATCTCCATTACGCCGTCCAGCCCAGCCCGGACGGCCTCGCCCAGGCCTTCCTCATCGGCAAGGACTTTATCGGCAACCAGCCAAGCGCACTCATCCTGGGCGACAACATCTTCTACGGCCAGGGATTCTCGCGCCAGCTTCAGTCGGCCGCAAAGTTGGAGCAAGGGGCCACCGTCTTTGCCTATCCGGTCGAGGACCCCCAGCGCTACGGCGTCGTGGAGTTCGACGACGCGGGCCGCGCCATCAGCCTTGAAGAGAAGCCGAAGAATCCTAAATCGCGCTACGCCGTGACAGGCCTGTATTTTTACGATAACCAGGTGGCAGACATTGCCTCTTCGCTGAAGCCGTCTGCTAGAGGAGAACTCGAGATCACCGACCTGAACCGGTGCTATTTGAAAGCTGGAACCCTGAACGTTGAGATGATGAGTCGCGGAATGGCCTGGCTCGACACCGGCACGCATGATTCGCTTCTTGAGGCGGCGCACTTTGTGGCCACCATCGAACGGCGTCAAGGCTTGAACATCGCCTGTCCTGAAGAAATAGCCTACCGTCAGGGCTTCATTACGGCGGAGCAACTGGAAAAGTTGGCCCAGCCGATCAGCAAGAGTGGATACGGGCAATACCTGTTGGCCCTGTTGCGCGAGCCATATTTTGCCTCCAGGGTCAACCAGCCATGAAGATTCGGGAAACCTCTCTGCCCGGAGTGCTTGTCATTACCCCGACGGTCTTCCGGGATGATCGCGGCGCATTCTTTGAGACCTACAACGAGTGCGCAATGGTGGACGCGGGCCTGCCCCAACAATGGGCGCAGGACAACTTCTCGCGGTCGAAGAAAAACGTGCTGCGCGGCATCCACTACCAGATCTCCCGCCCCCAGGGGAAACTCGTGCGGGTCACCCATGGCGCGGTTCTGGATGTGGCAGTCGACCTGCGCCGAAGCTCACCGGCCTTCGGACGCCATTTCGCCCTCGAGTTGACCGGTGGAAACGCCGAAATGTTGTGGATTCCTGAAGGTTTCGGACACGGGTTTCTGGTCCTCAGCGAGGTAGCCGGGTTTGCCTACAAGGTCACCGACTATTACTCCTCCCCCGCCGAACGAACCATCCTGTGGAACGACCCCGAACTCGCCATTCCCTGGCCAATCGCCCCCGAAAACGTGATTGTCTCCGCCAAAGACGCCCAGGGCGCAACGCTCAAAGCCGCCGAACTCTTTCCCTGACCCTCAAGCCAGGTCCGTAGTGCAGTCTACGTGGGCTGTCACAAAACGCACGGAGAACCTTGACGTGCGGGGTATCGAATCGAACCAGCCCGCTTTAGCGGGCGATAGAGGGTAGCCCCAGTCGCGAGACTGGGGTCGTCGGAGAGAGAGATCATTCCAAGCCCGCTTTAGCGGGCGAAAGAAAGAATCTCAGGCGCGTGTGGTAAATCCCCGGCGGGTACAACCGGTCTCGGGGACCGTCGCAACAAAACTGCGGGTGCCCCCGGTCCCTCGCTTTTGGGGACCGGGGGAGGGACGCGACTATTACTCCCCAACACCCGCTCCTCCCAGCCTCCAAACCCCGCTCCCACCATCCGGGGCCGGTGGTACAATTACATGTCGGGTGCGCGCCTGCGCCGCCATTTTCACTACCTTTGAGGTTCCCATGTCCGGCCATTCCAAATGGGCCACAATCAAGCACAAGAAGGGCGCGCTCGATGCCAAGCGCGGCAAGATATTCACCCGTTTGCTCAAGGAAATTGCCGTAGCAGCCAAAGGCGGCGGTAATCCTGACACCAACGCCCGGCTGCGTACCGCAGTTCTGGCCGCCAAATCCGAAAACATGCCGCAGGACAATATCAAGCGTGCCATCCAGCGCGGCACCGGCGAGCTCGAAGGCCTCAGTTACGAAGAAATATCTTTCGAGGGCTACGGCCCGGGCGGTGTCGCCATTATCGTGGACGTGACCACCGACAATCGCAATCGCGCCGTCAGCGAAATCCGCCATGCCTTCTCCAAGAATGGTGGCAATCTCGGCGAGTCTGGCTCGGTTCGTTTCATGTTTTCGAAGAAGGGCATCATCGCCGTAGAGAAGTCCGCAGCTACCGAAGAGCAGTTGATGGATATCGTCCTCGAGCACGGCGGCGAAGACCTGAACGACGAAGGTGATACTTGGGAGATCCTCACCGATCCCGCCTCATTCGAATCGGTGAACACGGCTATCAAAGCCGCCGGGATTCCTACCGTTATGAGCGAAGTCACCATGGTAGCCTCCACCTACACCAAACTCGAAGGCAACCCAGCCAACCAGATGATTCGCCTCCTCGAGGCACTGGAAGATTGCGACGATACACAGAACGTCTACTCCAACTTCGACATGGATGCGGCGCAAATGGAACATGCCGCAGGCTGAGCGGGCATCAGCCAGGGACAGAAAAGGCCGCCCGGTTGTGGCGGTCTTTTTTTGGGGACCAGGACTAATTCAAGGTGGGAAGGGAAGGACTTTGACCCGAACTGCAGCGATTCTCTTGTGTGTCTCGATAGCCGCAACAACTCTTGTTTCAGCCCAGACGTCAAAGTCCGCCGACGTCGACGCGGATAATCCCGTGGCCCACGTACGCGATGCGCATAGCTGGGAGTTTGGTCCGTTTCTCAACTATGGAACCGGAGTTGGCGACCGGTCGGACTACAAATTCTTCTGGGGCGGCTTTCAGCTGGGCAAGCCGATGTTTCCTGTCATGCATGCAGGCATTTTGAGCGGCCAGTTTGAGTTAAGCGGCAACGTCATTCCGTTTTGGGTGGCGTTTACCCCACCCCCCCACGAGCAAACCTTCTTCTATCCGGGCCCAGGCTGCCCCACGGGCGGATGCAGCTTCGTGGCTCCCGAGGGCGGCGGCGCCTATCCCGGTGTAAGCATCACCCCGGTCATCTTCCGCTGGAACTTCCTTACCAATTCCCGGCGCTTTCAGCCTTGGTTTCAGGGCGCAGGCGGGGTTATCTACACCAATCATAAGTTTCCACCCGATCAACTCGTCCCCAAAGGCACCCCGGGAGGGACCTCCGTGTGGAATTTCTCGCCACAGGGCGGTTTTGGCGTTCATTACTTCATTCATCCCAGGCGATCGATCGACCTGGGCGTGAACGCGTTGCACATCTCCTCGGCGTCCCTGGGCGACAAGAATCCGGGAGTCAACGCGAGTATTCAGATACAAGTGGGTTACACCTATTGGAAGTAACCCCGGGCGCCCATGGATGTATCGTCGCGCTGGGCTGGGGTTGGTGCTGGTACAGGTGCTGGAGCAGGCATGGATGGGCAGGTAGTCGAGTGCGTTCCCAACTTCTCAGAGGGCACGGATCGGCGGCGCGTCAAGGCGATAGTGGCCGCGATGCGCGTCGACGGAGTGCACCTGCTCGACTGGTCGATGGATGCCGATCACAACCGCTCCGTTGTCACACTTGCCGGTGAGCCTTCCGCAATCGTCGAAGCTGCGGTACGCGGCGTGGGCAAGGCCGTCGAACTGATCGATCTCACCCAGCAGGCCGGTGTTCATCCCCGGATCGGCGCAGCGGACGTGGTGCCCTTCGTGCCGATTTCCGGGATCAAGTTGGAGCATTGCGCTTTGCTGGCTCGCCAGGCTGGTCTTGAGATCTGGCGGCGTTTCAGTGTGCCGGTGTTCTTCTATGAGGCAGCGGCGGCGCGGCCAGACCGGGCAAATTTGGAAAACATACGCAACGGGCAATTTGAAGGCCTCAAGGAAGCCGTCCGCAAGGAATCGGCGCGGAGGCCGGACCTCGGTGGTCCGGGCCTGCATCCCACCGCCGGGGCCTGCGCTGTTGGCGCTCGAAAGTTTTTGGTGGCCTACAACATCTATTTTGATTCTGCGGATGTGGCGATGGTGCGTGCCGTCGCCCGTGAAATCCGTGCCGAATCGGGCGGTTTGAAAGGCGTAAAGGCCATGGGGGTCCTTGCCCACGGAAAGGCGCAGCTCTCCATGAACATCACCGACTTTCGAGTTACCCCGGTTTCGGCGGTATATCAAGCTGTTTCACGCCTTGCCATTCGCCACAAGACCACCATCGCCAAAGGGGAAGTGATCGGCCTCATTCCCGAGGCTGCCTGTGAGCGCGAAAGCGAGTGGATGCGTCATTTAACTGAATTCGATCCTCAGACCAAGATTCTGGAGCACCGTTTAGGGTCTCCATTGCCTTGGCCCGAGGCGACATGAGTAACCGAAGTAAGTGACCGGCTTGGGCCGGAAGGCTTCGGAAAAGCGAAAATGATTACAATAGGAATATCGAATTGCCGCATTTGAGGGATCTTACACGCGTCGAAGAGCCCCGTTGAGAGTCAAATCCCTAGGCCAATTCAGTCACGTCCGGTTTTTTGGGAGGAAGAAATTGTTGAAAGCAGTAATCAAGTTTTCGATTGCACCCATGCTGGTGGCGGCAGCGACCCTGTCTCAGGCGGCCCAGCTGACCACCGATGCCCGCGGAGTCATTCCCCGGGAAGTGCAGCAGCTCGTGGTGATTGACTATCGTGCAATGCAGAATTCGCAATCCGCGATGGATTTGCGCGACCGGGTCATGCCGCCTGAACTCAAGCAGCTGGACGAAGCGCTGGCCAAGTCGGGATTGAATGAGAATCACGACGTTGACGAGCTCGCCTTCGCGCTCTTCCGGCCTTCTGCGGGGAGCGATTCGCTCTTTACGGTCGGCGTCGCCCAGGGTCAGTTCTCGGTGGATGATGTTTTGGCCAATTTCCGCAAGCAGAAGATCAAGCCGGCAATGGTCCGCGCCAACAGCATTTATCCCATGACCAAATCTGGAATGGTGCTCTGCTTTGTGGACCCATCAACCCTTGTATTTGGCCAAAAGGATGCTGTCACCAAGGCCCTCGATGCGCGCGACGGAGTGAGCCAGAGCTTGCTCACCAACGG
>JBARBP010000226.1:0-7215 GCA_049793195.1 Occallatibacter sp.
GCTCTCTTACCGCATGGCACTAGCTCACAGAATATTAGGTTCGCGGTAGGTCTACGAGCAAGACTGGGATGTCAACGGTGGCGCAGATTATTGTTGTGAGGGCGACGTCGCTTCCCCGCTCTTGGACCACTGCCTATTCGCTAAGAAATCCTTCCACCGCTTTCTGCCACATTTCGGGCTGATCGACGAAGTTCATGTGGCCGGAGTTGGGGAGGATCGCTAGCTTGGAGCCGGCGATTTTTTCATGCATCTCGCGGCTGAGGCTAGGGTCGCACTCATCGTGGTCGCCGACGACGATCAGCGTGGGGACATGGATGGTGGGCAGTCGGTCTACCCATTCGACCGACTTCAGGTTGCCGTCGATGATGAACTCGCCATGGGAACCCCACATTTCGCGATAAAGTTCCCAGTTGGTGGGGGCATTCCCCTGCGCAGGATCGTAGTTGGCGTCGGGGCGCGCGCCATAAAGGAAGGGAAAGTAGCCCCAGCCCCAGGCGAGGGTTTCGTATTCGGCGGGGTAGCGGCCGTGCTCCCACGGAGCGCCCTTGTCATAGAGGCCGGCCGCTTCCAGTTGGTTGAGGCGGGCGAGCTTGTCGGGCGGCAACTGCACCTTTTCGCGGGCCAGGACGGCGTTCATTTCACGGGTGGAGGCAAAGGTGCTGTTGAGGATGAGGTGGTTGAGATGCTGCTGGTACTTGAGCGCGTAGGCCTCAGCGAGGACGCCGCCACAACTGTGGCCGAGAAGGTCGATCTTGCCCAGGTTGAGCGCGACGCGCACGGCCTCGACGTCGTCGGCCATGGCTTCAATGGTGTACCTGCTCACGTCCTGAAGACGCTCGGATTTGCCGGAGCCGCGCTCGTCAATAAAGATGAGGCGATGCGTGCGGGCGAGCGGCAGCAGCCAGGGCAGAAAGTAGGTGTGGTCGGCGCCGGGTCCGCCATGGAGGACAACCAGGGGCGCACCCTTGCCGAACTCCAGGTAGTAGATGAGCACGCCATTGGCATCGACGTAGCCATCGTGCTGGGCATAGATGGCGGAGTCGGTCTGCGCTGCGGCGGGGGCTGGCTGGATGTCGAAAAACGCGGCAAGGGCGACGGCGGGAGCGAGACGGAAGAGCATGCTCAGGAATTTCATGGAATTGAGCATACCGGAATTTCAGAGCCGCAGTGATTTATCCTGCTCTTTACGCATGATGAACGATCCAATACTCAATTTGACGGAGTTTGACGAAGCCTCGCTCGATAAAGCGTTTGCTGCTCTCGAAAAACAGGCTCGCGAGGACGCTGGGGCGCTGGATTGCCCGGAGGCGGTCGAAGCTTTTCGCCTCAAGTGGCTGGGCCGCAAACAGGGTCTGCTCAACGAAGTCTCAAGCCGGTGGCTTAAGGCTGCGCCGCCCGAGGCCAAGAAGGCAGTGGGCGAGCGATTTAAGGTCCTGAAGGAGCTGGTGGAGCGGCTGCTGGAGGAAGGGTCGGGCGCGGGGTCGAGCGATGCGGCGCTGGCTGCAGAGGCGATCGATATTACGCTGCCGGGCACGCAGAGGCTGGTGGGCGCGGAGCATCCGATTACGCGAACACTGAACGAGATTACGAGCGTGTTTGCGGCGCTGGGCTACTCGGTGGGCGTGGGGCCGGAGGTCGAGACCGACTTCTACAACTTCGAGAGCATGAACTTTCCGCCGGGGCATCCGGCGCGGGACACGCAAGACACGCTTGTGGTGGCGAATCAGGAGCGGCGTTCCCTGCGCGATCGGCTGCTGCTGCGCACGCATACATCGCCGGTGCAGATGCGGACGATGGAGTCGCAGCCGCCGCCGGTGCGGATTGTGATTCCGGGCAAGGTGCACCGCAACGACGCGCAGGACGCGACACACTCGCCGATTTTTCACCAGGTGGAAGGGCTGTGCGTGGACACCAATATCACCTTCAGCGATTTGAAGGGAACGCTGGATCACGCGATGAAGGCGCTGTTTGGGGCGGCGGTGAAGACGCGGTTCTTTCCTTCGTTCTTCCCGTTTACGGAGCCGAGCGCGGACGTGCAGATCAGTTGCATCTTCTGCGGGGGCAAGGGGTGCAGGAAGTGCAAGCAGTCGGGATGGATCGAGCTGCTTGGATGCGGGATGGTCGATCCGGCGGTGTTTGCATTTGCGGCGGAGAAACAGCCGGCTTACGATCCGAAGAAGATTTCGGGGTTCGCGTTTGGGATGGGCGTGGAGCGGATCGCGATGATGAAGTACGGGATTAGCGAGATTGGGCAGTTCTATGCTGGGGATATGCGATTTTTGAATCAGTTTGTCTAGACAAAGGCAGCGAGTTGACGTGCGTTCCGCGCACATTGGCGAGTTAGCAAGTTAGCGGCTGCATTGAGAGAACGGAGCGATGTGGCGAGAACTCGGCATTTTCGGGATTTGGTTGTTTGGCAAAAGGCAATGGAACTCGCTCGCGAGACATATGTGCAGACCGAAGAGTTTCCCACGTCTGAGACGTTCGGATTGCGCATGCAACTTCGCCGGTTTGCAGTTTCGGTCGCAAGCCATATCGCTGAAGGCCATGGACGCCTGACTGATGCGGATTTACGTAAGGCTCTTGGCGCGGCGCGCGGATCGCTCTATGAATTTGAAACACAGAATGAGCTGGCCTGTGGTCTTGGTTTCATCAACAAAGATCGCTCAAGGCAATTGCTTGAGTTGGCAACGGAGACTGCCAAATTCATCAATGGATTGCTGGGAGTTGTTGGACAATGAGGACCCAGCATGGAACCCGCTAACTTGCTAACTCGCTAATGCGCGCAGAGCGCGCGCTAACTCGCTGATAGGAACCGCATGAAGATACTGACAAAATGGCTTCGCGCTTATTTACCGGCACTGCCGGTTGACGATGCGCATCTCGCGGAAGACCTGACGCTGCGGGGAATTGCGGTCGAAGGGATTTACGATCTCGGCTCGGGCAATGGTTCGCTCTACGAGATGGACATTACGACCAATCGTGTTGACGCGATGAACCACTATGGCGTGGCGCGCGAGGCTGCTGCTGTTTATGGGCTGACGCTGCCGGAGCTCGATTTTCCGTTGCCGAAAGCTAAGCTGGCCGCGAAACCCTTTTCCGTTCGAATCGAGGCTGAGGATGCTTGCGGGCGATTTACGGCGCGGGTGCTGAGGGGCGTGAAGATCGGCGAGTCAAGAGACCGGTCAGCGGGCGACTCGTTTGCAGGGGCGGAAGTCGCGAGTTATTTTGCGCTGCTGGAGCAGAAGATGATTTCGAATGCAGTGGACGCGACCAACTTTGCGTGGCTGGCGATGGGGCAGCCGACACATGCCTTCGACCTGGACAAGATCGAGGGCGGCATTGTTGTGCGGCGCGCGCGTAAAGGGGAAAAGCTGAAGACGCTGGACGGCGTGGAGCGGACGCTCGATCCTGAGGATCTTGTTGTGGCCGATCACGCGAAGGCTCTGGGGTTGGCGGGCGTGATGGGCGGCTGGGACACGATGATAACGCCCGGCACTACGAATGTGCTGGTTGAGGCGGCGTGGTTCGATCCGATGGTGGTGCGGCGGACGGCGCGGCGACATGGACTGCATACCGACGCCAGCCATCGCTTTGAGCGCGGAGCGGACTTCAATGCGGCGCCGGTTGCCTCGGCGCTGGTGAGCAGCATTCTGCTGGCTAACGGCGGGTCCATTGAAGGCGAGCTTGTGGATGTGCGCGTGGAGGCTATCGAAGCGAAGACCGCGCGGCGCAAGCCTGTTGAGTTGGCGCTGAGTGAGGTGCTGAGAATTCTCGGCAAGACGGTGGACGAGGAAGGGATCGCCTCTGCGACGGTTGAAGGTGTGCTGGTGGCACTGGGGTGCGGGTTAGCGAGTCAGCAGTCAGCAAATCAGCCCGGAGAGCACGCCGCGTGGCAGGTGACGTTGCCTAGTTGGCGGCTGGATCTGGAGCGCGAGATCGATCTGATTGAAGAGGTCGCACGCGTTTATGGCTACAACCGGTTTGCGAACACTCTGCCTGCGTTTGGCGAGGGCGTGCGAGCGCTGCCCTGGGCGGAGAGTGAGGCGGCTGTCCGACGCTCGTTACTTTCAGCCGGATTCCATGAGGCTATTGCTAGCACCTTCTGTTCGGCTGCGGAAGCGGCGTTGACCGCGCCGCAACCGTGGCTTGTGGTTCCGCTGGGCAATCCGCTGAGCGAGGAGGCGGGCGTACTGCGGCCTTCGCTTATACCTGGAATGCTGACGATGATTGCCGGGAATCTGCATCGCGATGTGAGCGATGTGCGCTTGTTTGAGTTGGGCACTGTTTTCAGTGGGACGACTGAAAAAGTGGAGGAACGGCCGGCGGTTGCCTTTGGCGCGGTGGGCGGCTTGCCGGAGCAGGGAGCGCTGCATGCCGGGCGAGCGATCGATTTTCACGATGTAAAGGGAGCAGTAGAGCAGTTGTTGGCGCGGTTCCAGGCGCGGGCAATTTATTTCGATCGCTTCCCTGTCGAGGCTGGGCTGACGCCCGAATGGCTTCATCCGTATCGATCGGCGCGGATTGTGGCGGAGGGCGCAACCGTGGGGTGGTTTGGGCAACTGCATCCTCGCGAGGCTGCGGCGCGCAAACTGAAGGAGCCGGTCATCGTGGGCGAGCTTTATCTGGATAGGCTCTACAAGCTGCCGTTGCGAAAGCCGGCTGCGCGGGAGATTTCGCGCTTCCAGCCGGTGCGCCGGGATTTTTCGCTGGTTCTGGACCGGAGCATTGAATGGGAGCAGATCGATCGGGCTCTGGCGGGATTGCGGATTCCGGAGCTCGTGGAATGGCGCGTGCGGGAGGTTTTTCGCGACGCAAAGCTGGGCGAGCGGGAGTACTCGTTGCTGATGGGCGCGACCTTCCAGGCGCCAGACCGTACGCTGCGGGAGGACGAGTTGCAGAACTTTCAAGCGCAGGTTGTGGAAGCTGTTGGCAAAGCGGGCGCACGGCTGCGAACGTGAGCGAAGAATCAGCCGAATCGGCGCTATACTGACACGGATAAGTCATGTATCTGTGGAGGCTCGTCCGATGTCAGAAATATTCTCCGAACTTCAAGGGGCGGAATTTGAACGACGCCAGGAGGAAACAAGCGCGGGTGAGCCGGCCGCGCAGCCTGCGGCATTGACTGTAAGCGCGGACGATTTTTCGGCTCTCGAGCAACGGATTGTCCGTACGGTGGAGATGGTGAAGCGGGAGCGGCAGGCGCGAATTGCGGCAGAAGAGCGCGCCACCCACGCCGAAGCGCAGTTGCAAGACCAGGGACCCCGATTTGACCAGTTAGAAAAGGAACTTCATGCGCTGCAAGGCGAACGCGACCATGTACGTCAACGCGTAGAGCGTCTGTTGGCCCAGCTCGACGCACTTGAACTCTAATCTGAGTCAGGGGAGGATGGCATGGCGCAACAAATCGGCAAGGGAGCCGAGTACGTAACAGTCGAAATCTACGACCAGACCTATCATCTCTCGGGGCAAGACGCCGCGCACGTTCGCGACCTGGCAGCGCGTGTAGACGCCAAGATGCGCGCCGTAGCGGCGCAGGGCCGGACCGTGGACTCGTTGCGCGTAGCTGTGCTGGCTGCACTGAATCTGGCGGATGAGCTTTCGCAGGCCGGTATCGCCGATCCGCAGCTGGGCCATGCGCGCGCCGCAAGCCTGCGCTGCCTGCTGGACGAAGTGCTGGACGAGAAACTCAAGACCGGATCTTGATGTGTGGGGCGCAGCGCAATGGCGGGTTTTATCTGCTTCTTCCGTACAGTGCCCTCGTTTGAAATTTGACGTTGAGAGAGGCTTCGTGCAAAATCCTCCCCGCATCCGCGGCTGGATGTACAATTCTTCCCAATAAAACAAACTAGCTTTTTGCGCGGAGATGCATATGATGCGGTTTTCCCGTAGCGCTCATTTGGTGGGCCTTGCGGTTGCAGCCTTGTCACTGATGACTGGGACCGGTCTTCATGCCAGCGCTCTGTCCGCGGCGGATAACCCAAAGCCGGGCGAGCCCACCGATCCCAAGGCGCGCAAGACATTCGCAGGGGCCGTGGATTTTGAAAAACATGGCGATTTGGGGATAGCCATGGACGCTTTTCGCAGAGCAAACAAGCAGGATGGGGGCCATTGCGAGGCATGCTTAGACCGCGCGTTTTCATTGGCGCTCCATATACGCGATTTGCAGGATGCAGAGAATATCCTGAGGGATTGGTTACCGGCGGCACAGACCGACGCGGCGAGAGCCACGATCCACTTTCGCCTGGCCACGATTCTCCAGCAAAAAGGGCTGAGCGAGAAGAAGGATAAGTATTTCGCAGACAGCTCGGATGAGTTCAGGACCGCACTCAAGCTGGACCCCAGTGCTGCCGTCGCGCATTATGGCCTCGGAATTTCACTGGCCCATCTTCATCAGGACGATGCGGCACGTGCGGAGTTCAAGGCGTTTCTCGACAGCGACACAGAGAACATGGTGGCGCACCTGCGCGCGCAACGATTTGAAGAACGCGTTGAACTGGCGAGGGCGGTTATGGCTCCGCCCTTTTCAGTGGTTGCGCTCGACGGCCAGCACATCTCGATGGACGGCCTTGCCGGCAAAGTCGTGTTGATCGATTTCTGGGCCACCTGGTGCGGTCCGTGCCGCGAAGCGCTGCCGCACGTACGCGCGATTGCACAAAAATTCGCAGGCCAGCCGCTGGTTGTGCTAAGCATCAGCCTGGATTCCGACGAAGCGAAGTGGAAGGACTTTGTCGCCAAAAATGGAATGAACTGGCTGCAGTATCGCGACGGCTATTTCAAAGGCCCGATCGCGACGCAGTTTGCCGTCAATGCGATTCCCGCTACTTTCAGCATCGATGCGGACGGAGTTCTGGAAGACCAGCACGTGGGCGACGCGAATATCGAGGGAAAGCTGAAGAAACTGATCGCGCAAGCGGTCGAGTTACAGAACGAAAAACCAGATACAACGGTTGCAAGCAAGCCGCAAGCTAGGGCGAATTAGGAGATGTGTCAATCCCCCGTTTTGGGAAGTGGCTCCAAAAACGGAGAGCCCAAAAACGTAGCACATTGCGCCTTGGTCGCACAAGACTTGTAATTTTCCGGCGCAGCCCCTACTATCCGCAATAGAAACCGGCCTGCAAAGCAGGTGGGCGATCAACGCTGGTTGAACCAACATTCAATGAACAGGGGCTCAACTCGACAATCGGTTCTGTGTGCCGTGTCCGCCAGTCCGGA
>JBARBP010000227.1:0-17916 GCA_049793195.1 Occallatibacter sp.
CGAAATCTAAGACAGGATCGACCCGTGCGCCGGCGAAGAAGAAGTCTCGGACGAAGAATTAGCGCCTGGGGACGGCCCGTGCATAGAGCAGAAACTCCTTGTTCCCCTCCGCTCCCGTGATTGGCGAGGGAATCGTCTCCACCACCTCCCACCCGAGCGAGCGTACGCACTCGGCCACCTTGTTCACCGCCAACTGGTGCGCCTCCGGATCGCGGACGATGCCGCCTTTGCCGACGTTTTCGCGGCCGGCTTCAAATTGAGGCTTGACGAGGATGACGGCTTCGGTGAGCGAAGGCGCAGCCACAAGCACGGGACCGAGCAGCAGAGTCGCTGAGATGAACGAGACATCCATCACCAGCAGTGTCAGCTCCGGACTTTGGTTTTCGGCGGCGAGCGAACCGGGCCCAAGCAGGCGCGCGTTGGTGCGTTCCATCAGCCGCACGCGCGCATCGTTGCGCAGCTTCATGGCGATCTGGCCGAAGCCGGTGTCGACGCATGTAACTTGTGCCGCGCCATGCTGAAGCAGGCAGTCGGTGAAGCCGCCGGTCGATGTGCCGATGTCGAGGCAGGCCAGGCCGCCAACTGCGATCTGCCAATGCGCCAAAGCCGCGGCTAGCTTGAGACCGCCGCGACTTACGTAGGGCATGTCGTCGCCGAGCAGGCGCAGGGTGGCATCGGTGGCGACCGCTGTACCCGGCTTGTCTACTTTCTGCTCGTTCACGAGGACCCGGCCGGCGAGAATGTATCCCCGCGCGCGCTCGCGGCTGGGAACAAGCGCCCGCTCTACGAGCAATATGTCCAGGCGAGTTTTTGGACCTGCCACCATTGCGCCTCTCTGTCAGAGGATATAAGGCGCAGGTTCATACATGCACAGGACGTTGGGCATTCCAAGTCTCAGCCGGGCTGCTTTTTCTGATCCCGGATCCCTGTTCCCTGATCCTTCTTTCCTGTCACCTTGGGGATGCCGTGCTGATGGCAATCTGTGCACTTGACCCAATGGATATTGTGAACACTGGCAGAGTTTGCGTAGGTCGTGTCCATCTTTTCGACGTCGAGGCCGCAGTTGGACATTTGCGGATGGCAGTTTTTGCAGGAAGCGAGCGTGTTTTCGTTGTGGTCGTTGTGGCAGGCAACGCAGCTAATCCCCTCGTGCACGCCCATTGGCGTGCGATCGTCGCCGGAACCCACCTGCGGTCCCCAGCCATGCGCTGCTGCGACAGAGCCCGTCTCCGGCTGGCGCGGCGCGTGACACTGATAACACAGCGACTGCCGCGGATCCTGACTGACTGTCACCGGGCGCGCGCCGTCATACATTTGCGGAATGGCGAGCGACACCGCGGCAAAGTGGAGCGTTTCCCTTCGGTCGTAGAATGCGAGCGACTCCGGCACGGCCGGCCCAGCTACCGAAATTCGCCCATCGGGCCTTGACTCCTGCGCGCCTTCGCGGTGCATCTGGTGGCATGCCATGCAGGGCATCGCAGGCTGATCCCCGAGTCCGGCACGAATCACCTTCCACGGCCCCTTCGTATTCAGCGGCTGTACCAAGCCGCCAATCGCTCCACTGAAGAACATGCCGTGGCAGCGCAGGCAATCGTCCATCAGCATGCGTTTGGAGTTGTGCGCGGAATCGGTAAAGATCTGGCTGTATGTCACGCTGTGGGGCCCCGCATGCCAGTTCGCATATTCGTGCTGGTGGCAGGTTTTGCAACTCGCCGTCATCTCCGGTACATCCACATCGCGCAGGCGGATGGCCTCGGGAACTTCGCCGAAGTTGTGCACCCACATGTGACGCAACTTGGTCGCCAGACTCGCTTCGTGGCAATCCATGCACCCGGTTGTCCTGTGTGGCGCCGAGTGCACCACGCTCACATACGCTGCCATC
Source organism: Occallatibacter sp. (assembly GCA_049793195.1). Taxonomy (GTDB): domain Bacteria; phylum Acidobacteriota; class Terriglobia; order Terriglobales; family Acidobacteriaceae; genus Telmatobacter. Next base: position 1,883 of record JBARBP010000227.1, read on the forward strand.
TCATGACAGCTCGCGCAACCCTGGCCATATTGGGATGTGTAGTAATACGACGCGCCAAAGGTTCCGCCAACCGCAAGCAGCGCTGCTGTCCCCAGTGAGATCGCGGCAAACCTGAAGAAGGTTTTCATGACTTGAACCCCGTGCCCTTCCAGTTGCGAACCAGCGTGACGGAAGACCTGTAGGCGATGGCCATGATGGTGAGCGCCGGATTGAAGCCGCCGTTGGTCACGTTCACGCTGCCGTCGATGACAAAGACGTTGTCCACGCCGTGTACCTGGCAGTCGCGATTGACCACCGAGCCCTGGGGATCGTCGCCCATGCGGCAGGTCCCGGCCTGGTGCTGACCAGCGGAGACGATGGCGGGCCGACCGGCATTCAGGATGGTGCTGATAGCGCCCGCCTCCTTGAGCCATGCTTCCGCGCGTTTGGCCTGGACGATGCCGATATCAAAGGTGTGCGGGTGCACGTTGCCGGAGATGCGCGCCACCGGCATTCCCCATTTGTCGCGCACTTCGGGGTCGAGCGTAACCCGCGCATCGGCCATGGGAATGTGCTGCGTGGGCCCCATCACGACGATGTTGCGCTTGTAGTAGCTGCGCATCGCCTGCTTGTGCTTGACGCCCCAGCGCGGCGTCCCGGCCGGCAACCGATCGATCATCTGAATCGGCAAGCGAATGAACTCATTGCAAAGCGCTCCGCCGCCACGTAAGCCCGGAGTTCCGTGATTGTAGTCGGCAACAGCGATGCTGGCGCCAGGCCCCACGTCGTCGTAAGTATCGAAGTCAAAGAACCCGATGGCGCCGGTGTAGTGGTGGCCTTGCAGGTTTCGGCCTACCTGGTCGTAGCGATTTCCGAGCCCGTTGGGAAACAGGCGGCTTTTCGAGTTCAGCAGCAGGCGCGCGGATTCAATGGCGCACGCGGAGACGATGACGATGTCGGCGGGCTGGTGCTGCAAGTGCCGCTTGGCGTCAAAGTAGGCAACGCCGGTGGCGCGTCCGCGGTCGTCGGTCAGGATTTCCTTTGCCATGCACTCGGTGCGCAGTTCGCAGTTGCCGGATGCGAGCGCGGTGGGAATCACGGTGTTTTGCGAGCCGTTCTTGGCGTCCACCTCGCAGGCAAAGCCGACGCACCAGCGGCAGCGCATACATGGGCCGCGGCCGTTGTAGGGCACGCTGTTGCGGGCCATCGGAATGTGAACCGGATGGAGGCCGAGCCGTTTGGCCGCCGGTTCGAGGATTTGAAACTCGCGATTGGGTGGCAACGGCGGCATAGGCAATGCACGCTTGCGCGGTCCGAAGAACGGACTCCCCGAGTAGTCCCCCGAAATGCCAATCTCATACTCGGCTTTCTCGTAGTATGGCTCCAGATCGTCGTAGGAGATGGGCCAGTCCTCGAGCGAACTTCCTTGCGGCGCGCCGTATATCGAGCGCATGCGGAAGTCCTGGGGCATAAAGCGCCAAGCCATGGCGCCGTAGCTGAACGTTCCGCCGCCCACGCAGGCGGCGTTGTTCTGGTAGGCGCCTTCGCTCGGCAGCAGGTTGCGGGGCCCGGTTTTGGGATCCCACAGAACGCGTGGATTGCCATCGTCCTCGGGCCCGAAAGCGTTGCCCAGCACCGTGGTGCGCTGGTTCCGCAGATCGTCTTTGCGGCAATCGTTCGCGGTGTACCACTTGCCGCGTTCCAGCAGCACAACGCTCAGCCCGGCTGTTGCCAACTCCTTGGCGACGATGCCTCCCGCCGCGCCCGCGCCTACAATCACCGCATTCACTCGCTTCATGAGGCCGCGCCCTTCCTGACGTCGTATTGTGCGCGGCCACGAAGGGGCGGCTCCGCCATGCCAAGCATCCTCCAGCTCACGGCGTCTCGATTGCCGCCGTGCCGCGGCGCGCCATAGTAGCCCTCAAGGGTGTGGTTTCGCACCAGGTTGAAGAATGCGGGATTCTGGGTCTCGATTGCGCCTGCAAGTTCGGCCAACTGCGGCACAGCCAGCTCCGCCGTTCCCCGGCCGAACCGCTTCCGGCTCATCGCCTCGGTCCATTCAAGGCCGTCCCGATAGGCATTTCGATGGCGCCTGTAGATCCGCGCAAGCTGACGATCGATGTAGACGAGCACCCCGGCTTGCGACGCGCTGGGAAAGTCATCCGCGGGAACGATCTGGTCGCAGACGGCGGTCAGCGTCGCGGCCTGGGCATCGCTGAGGAAGTCCCAGTTTCCGTGCCTGCCCGCCTTGCAGCCGACGGCGAGGGCCGCACCACCCATCGCGCCTGCCATCGCCCCAGCAGCCACAAATTGCCGCCGCGTAAGATTTGCATCCTTCGCGCTCGATTGCATTGGCCCCACCCCGGGGTGAACTCCGCGGGGAGCAAGGCAGGCAGCAGCCCTGGATACCGCGCGGTTCGTCCCCGATCATCCATCCTTGGGGTAGCGCACCGCTCAAGTCTGTGCCACGAGTCACAACTGCGCCCGGCAAGGGCTGCCCGGAACAGCAAAAGGGCAACCGCCTGAGCGAATTGCCCTTTTGTCTTTTATTCTCTAAACCGCCTACGGGATTGCGCGGCAAGCTTGCAAGAGCGTCTGCGTGCCCGTGGGCGCCGGTGTCGGGTTGCCCGGCGTGGGCGGCAGATTGCAGGGTTCGCCGTATCCCGGAGTCCGGCTGACCAGGTTGCTGTTTCCGGTAGTGCCATTCTGCGTGTTGACACGCACATCCACCACGTTGCCCTCGATGAGGATCGTCGTATCCACGAGGTCGGTCAAAGTGGCAAGGATGATGAGATAAGGACTGTCGGGCGAGGCGGCATAGACCTTGCCGTAAAGAGAGTTCTGCGTCGAGACCACTGTCCGGGGATGGCCAACTACGGTGAGCGTTTTCTCCACTGTATGGCTGGTGAGGTCGGCAATGGTCACCGTGCCATCGGCCTGATTGGCGGTATACGCGCGGCTGCCATCGGCCAGAACGGTTACGCTGGCGGGATACTTGCCCACCGGAATCGTGAACGTAGTTCCAAAGGTCGGGCCATCGTTGCCGTATTCATCCAGGCCAACGTCGATGACGCTGATGGTTCCGCCATCATAATTCGCCACGACCAGTTCGTTGGTGGTTGGATTGTATTCGGCGTAGACGGGCCCGGCGGTTGCTCCCATGCCGCTTGTTCCGTTGGGCGGCGTGACGCCGGTGGCCGTGACTGCCCCGGTAGAAAGCGGCAGAACGGGATGGCACGTCACTGTTTGGCCAGACTGGTTGAGGTACGGAATGCACTGGTCCAACGCATTGTTCTGGGCGTTGATCACCGTAATCGTGTCGTCTCCTCTGTTCATCACAAAGAGACGCCTCTGATCGGGACTCGCCACGGCGTAGACGGGGCACTTGCCGAGTGCAATGGGCGGATCGGCCGTAAAGGTGGCAAGCTCGATGGGGGTGGCCAGACCCGTTGGCGCGGTCGTTGGCGAAGTGTTGCAGGCTACCCCGGTGGGATCGGCGAAGTTCTGGCTGATTGCGTACTGGCGCTGTCCGGAACTGCTGCTCGTTCCCACGATCGTCACCGGCGTGGGCGCAACCGGAATGGCAAGTTTGAAAGCCTCGGGAGATCCTGTAAACACATCGGCAACATTTCCATCGAGATCAGCCGCCCAGAGTCCCGACTGCGGCGCCATCAGGTTGACGATATTCGCGGTGGAAGACAGCGTGGAGAAATGGACATCCTTGGCTTGCAGGGAGGTTGTAATTCCGAAGTTGGCCAGGGTGCCATCGCTGTCGAATGTGTAACCTGTGGACCCAATTGCGTCCATGACGAAAGTGCGCGGCGCTGGACCAATGGGCGTAATCGTCACTATCGTATCGCCGGAATAATCGATGAACGTGATAATGCCCGGAGAACTGGGCGAAGGCGCCGAAACCACCGCGGCGTAACCTGTCGGCTGTGCGGGTGGGCCACTGGGGTTAACCGGCGTAACCACAGGCCGGTAGGAGTTGCCGCAACCTGCAATCAGGGCACCAGCCACCAAGGCCGTGCCTGCCTGAACCAAACGCACACGCGCCCGGCCTAAACTTATGGGAAAAAGCCTCATTCAGATCTTTCCTGCTTACTTCGTGATTGTAAATCAGAGAGCCGGGGAAACAGCACCCGCCCCTGCCTTGGACTCTGCATCGAGGCGTCAGGTTAGTTTGCATTTGGCGAGATTCGGGAACTCCCCACGGACATCCACGGGGACCCGCATTTTCACGCGGAAGCGGCACACCCAGGTTCCAGATTTGAAGCCCTGCAATCCACAGGCCGCAAAACCGGGGTTTCCGCTTCTTTTCACGCCCTGTTCTACGATGAGACGTGGCTCAATCGAAGCTCATCTGGCAATCGAAGCTGGTGCTGCTGCTCGTGCTTCCATTTGCGGGCGCGGACGTAGTGCTGGAGACGCACTGGTGGGCTCAGCAGGCGGCCCCAGTCGTCACATGGACAATTGGCCTAAGCGTTCTGCTGGGCCTTGTGACCTGGAAACTGCGTGCGGCTGCTCCGTGGGGAGCATTCGCCGGCGCCGCCATCACCGCCTGCCTTATGTTTTCGACCGTCACATTTCCCTATGAACCCTTGCACACGGCCCTGATGCCGGTGCTGGCGGTCGCGGCGCTGGCTTTTGTTTCCACCTTGCTTGGCCGGGCAGAAAAAGAGCGCCTCGGCACAGCGGAGAGCCGGCGCGGACGGTCCGCCTCGCAGGTGGCTGCCAACCTCGGAGTGGCGGCCCTCGTGTCCAGCGCATTCGTTCAGTCGTGGGTCATTGACACACGCTGGTTCACGAACGGCGCCCTGTCACCGGCGTTGCTCTTCGCCCTGGGGCTGGCGGCGCTGGCGGAGGCTGCGGCAGACACGGCCTCGTCAGAGGTTGGCCAGGTCTTCGGCGGTCTCCCGCGCATGATTACCACCCTTCGCCAGGTGGAACCGGGGAAGGACGGCGCAATCAGCCTGGCCGGCACGCTGGCGGGGGTGATTGCCGCAGCCATTGTGGCCGCAGCCGGAACCTGGGCGCTTGGAGGCGGCCGCATCATGTTTGCTGTCAGTTGCGCCGGAGGCGTCTTCGGCCTGCTCTTCGACAGCTTGCTGGGAGCCACCCTGGAGGAACGCGGCTGGCTGAACAATGACCTGGTGAATTATCTGTCGACGGTTAGCGCGGCGGGGTTTGCACTGGTGCTGATCGCACTTATTCCTCAATTCCTGAGAATGTGAGCCGCAGGCGCAGGGCGGGCCAGGTTTTACGCCACTTTATCGGCGAAATTCCTTATAGCAGAAAGGGAATGAGCGCCTTCACTCGCCTCTTGTAATTTGAGTACGCTGCTCCGAAATGTCTGGTCAGAATCTTCTCTTCCTGGGCTAGCTTGAACCAGGTACCCAGCAGGCAGGCGGCAAACCAAATGTACCCGAATCTGGCGCCATACCAAATGACCGTGCCTAGGGACATCAAGATAAGCCCGCTGTACATGGGATGACGCACATAGGCGTAGGGACCGTTCTCGATAAGTTCATGGTTCTCCTGGAAGCTCGGGTACAGGTTCCAGTTTTTGCCCAGGGCGATGCGGCCCCAGAGTGCCACGAAGAGTCCGGCAAGCGCCAGCAGATCGGCGCCGAGACCGGCGATTGGGTTACGCCTCACGATCATCCAAGCCGCGAGGGCCGGCAGACGACCTGCGTGCCTCAGGACTACGAATGACGCGACGATCAAGGCAAAAACGAGCCAGCTCCAATTCCATCGCCGATCGGACTCAACCCTGCGCCGAGCCCGAAACGCGGCGAAAACCATGTAAACGAGCAGCGTCGCCCAGCACAACGCAATCAACAATCCGGTGAAGGCATTCATGATCTTTGATCCCCGATGCTACAAAAAAGTTCATCGTCCGCATCTGAACTTCGAATCAGTGCAGATGCATTCGCCAGGCCGTGTAGCTCAGGATTTCGTGAGCGATGCGTTCGAACTCCACCGATCCGCCTTCGATGGGAACGACCGGCCGCGGCGAGGTCAGCACGTCGAGACCCTCGGCAGCGCAAATGGCGTGAATTCTGAACAGATGAGTTCCGTCGCTGACGATCACCAGCCGGCGGAGCCCGTTGGCGCGGGCAATCACGGCAATGCGGCTCGCCGATTCTCCGGTATTGCGGCTTTCAGTCTCGGCTATGATGTCAGGCTCGGGAATCCCCATGCCCTCGAGGTACTGGCGGCCCACGGCGCCCTCATTGTACTGGTCGCCGCCGTTGCCGCCCAGGGTGATGATCAGCGGGGCGATGTCGCGATGAAAGAGGTCGAGTGCGTGGTTGAGGCGGGCACGGTATACGGGCGAGGGGCGTCCGTCGTACTCCGCCGCCCCAAACACGACAATCGCGTCGGACGGCGCAGCCTGGTCCTGGTTGGCGTAAGCCTCAATCTGTGCGTAGACCCAGTGGCACCAGCCGGCCGCCCCCGCAAACAGGGTCAGAAATAGAAAGAGCACCATGCGAAGTGCGAGATTCCGGCGTTTTGGCTTGGCCCTGCGCCCCATCCGAACCTTCCGCTTAAGGGATCTGGAAACGGGCGTAAATATTCAGTTCCCAGCCTCTTACCGTCACTTGCAAATAATCTAAAGTTCTGTCTAAACTCCGTGTTCCCAGCTTTACTACTCTCTGATCCCTGGTCCCAGTTTCTCTACCGCTGCAGCACCATCACAATTTCATGCGTCGGAATTGCGCCTTCGCGCAGGATCTCCCACCTTCCGGGCCCAAGAGACAGGTCGACGATGGTTGTCGGCAACGCGTGGCCGGTAGGCCCACCGTCAATGATGAGCGGAATTCGCTCGCCGATCTGGTCGCGGACGGCGGCTGCGTGGGTACACTCCTGCGCCCCCTGCAGATTGGCGGAAGTAGCCGTAATCGGCAGCCCAAACCGTTCAACAACCGCGCGGGGAATGGCTGCATCCGGCACGCGGAGGGCAACGTTGCCCGTGTTGGCTGTCGAGCGCAATGGCAGCTTTGTCCCTGCGCGCACAATAATGGTCAAGGGGCCCGGCCAGAAGCGATCCGCCAGTTTGTCCAACAGCGGGTCAGTGTCGCGCGCCAGTTCGTAGGCCATTGACAGGCCGGAGATCAGCAGCGACAGCGGCTTGTGTTTCTGGCGCGTCTTGATCTTGTAAATTTGCTCCACGGCGTGCAGATTCACCGGGTCTACAGCCAGGCCGTAGAAGGTATCGGTCGGCAAAGCAACTACGTCACCCTTGCGGAGGCAGGCGACAATGTAGTCGATCCGGTCCGGTTGGGGTTCATCGGGATGGACGCGCAAGATTTCCGCGGACAATCAGGCCTGCCTTGGTCCCTGAATTGGAGACGCTGTAAAGACGGAAACTATCACAGCACCAGCCGTGGTGCAAGTTAGCGGCAACACATGCCGACTCGACCTGGGCAAAACGGCTTAGAATCGGCTCAGTACTGAATGGTTTCCCGCCGATGCCTGTTCGCATTGTACAGAGTAAGCAGAACGCACGCCTGAAAGAACTGCGCCGGGCGCTGGCCTTTCCCGGCCGCGATGGCCGCGGCGAAGGGCCAGGTCTGGCCGGAATTGAAGGCCCGAACCTGGTTGAAGAGGCGCTGCGCGCGGGACTCCGCGTGTCCTGCGTGTTTGCCGCGCAGGACGCGGAACGGCTGCTCGATAAATTGGCCCTGCCGACGGAGACAGAGATTCTGCTCATGCCCAGAAATCTGCTGGACTCCGCGCTGAATACGGAATCTCCGCAGCCCGTCGCCGCCCTGGTTGAGCCGCCGGATTGGACCTGGGCACACTTGTTGGGCAGTCCCGGAAAAACCGCTCCGCTGCTCCTGGTGCTGGCAGAACTGCAGGACCCCGGAAATCTGGGCACCCTGCTGCGCTCGGCAGAAGCCTTTGGCGCGGACGGGATACTCAGTCTGCCGGGAACCGTCAGCGCGTGGAACCCGAAGGCCGTGCGCGCTTCCGCCGGCAGCATCTTCCGGCTGCCGCTGCTGGCCACCAGCGAGGCTGAGGCCCTCTTCCATCTGCGCAAGGCCGGCATCAAAATCTGGACTACCACCGTGCGCGGAGCCCAGCCTGCCGACCTGGTCGACCTGGCCGGGCCGGTCGCGCTCCTTATCGGGAATGAGGGCAACGGGGTTCCTGCGGATCTGGCTGCCAACGCGGACGGCGCACTTACGATTCCCTGCCCCGGGCCGGTGGAGAGCCTGAATGCCGCCGTTGCCGCCAGCGTGCTGCTCTACGAAGCTTCGCGGCAGCGGTTGGAGCGCAGCGGTGGCCCCCCGGATCACCTCGGAGGTCTGCGATGAGCCTCTTCGACCAACTGCCCGAAGCTCAAATGCACTCCTCCAAAGGTCCGCTCCATGCAACGGCGCCCCTGGCAGAACGCATGCGGCCCCGCAGCCTCGACGAGTTTAGCGGCCAACAACACCTCGTCGGACCCGGCAAGCCATTACGAGTGCAAATCGAACGCGACATGCTCGATGGATCGGGGGCCGGCTCCATGATCTTCTGGGGTCCACCCGGCGTGGGCAAAACCACCCTGGCCAAAATCATTGCAGAAACCACCAAGGCCAGCTTCATCGAGTTCTCCGCCGTCACGAGCGGCATCAAGGAGATCAAGCAGGTGATGGCCGCGGCCGCCCAGGCCGCCCAGATGCACTCGCGGACCATCCTTTTCGTCGATGAGATTCACCGCTTCAACAAGGCGCAGCAGGACGCGTTCCTGCCCTACGTCGAGCGCGGTGCAATCCGCCTGATCGGCGCGACCACCGAGAATCCTTCCTTCGAGATCATCTCCGCCTTGCTCTCGCGCTGCCGCGTCTATGTGCTTGAACCGCTCAGCGACGAGCAGATCGCCGCCCTGCTGCGGCGCGCCCTCGATGATCGAGAACGTGGCCTGGGCGCACTGGAGTTGACCGCCGACGACGATGCCCTGCAACTGATTGCCGGCTACTCCAGCGGCGACTGCCGCAGCGCCTACAACACCCTCGAAGTCGCTGTGCAACTGGTCCAGGCCGGTGACGCCAGCAAACACGCCAACGGGCACATTGACCGCGCGCTTGCTGCGGAAGCCGTTCAGCAGCGCGTGCTGATGTACGACAAGTCAGGCGAGGAGCACTACAACCTGATCTCCGCGCTGCACAAGAGCGTGCGCAATAGCGATCCCGATGCCGCGCTCTACTGGCTGGCGCGCATGTTCGCCGCCGGCGAAGACCCGCTTTACCTCGCCCGGCGCGTGGTCCGGATGTCGGTGGAAGACATCGGCCTGGCCGCGCCCGAGGCGCTCAATCTCTGCCTGTCGGCGAAGGAAGCTATCGACTTTCTCGGCTCGCCCGAGGGCGATCTGGCGCTGGCAGAGGCGGTTGTCTATCTCTGCCTCGCGCCCAAGTCGAACTCGGTGTATACGGCCTATGGCGCGGTGCAGGCGGAGGTCGAGAATACGCGGCAGGAACCGGTGCCGCTGCATCTGCGCAATGCGCCTACGCGGCTGATGAAGGAACTCGACTACGGCAAGGGCTATCGTTACGCGCACGACGAGGAAGGCCGCGTCGCCGACATGGACTGCCTGCCCGACTCACTGAAAGGCCGCAGCTACTACCAGCCGACGCGGGAAGGGCGCGAGAAGCAGCTCGCCGCTCGCATGGAAGAAATTCGAAGGATTCGGGCGGGAAAGCGGGGATCCTGATTCCGTCTTAACTTTCGCCGCAATTTAATCCCACGGATTAACGACCGAAGCCGCGATATCGCCAAAGTGCTTCACGTTCCGAGTCGCGAGCGTCGCGTGAGATGCAAGCACAATCCCGGCAATCATCGTGTCGCGCAGCTCGCCAGGCCGGCCTCGCTTTAGCCGGTCGGCAACGAGTTCCGCGGCACAGGCCGCTGCCCCACTGTCGAAGCTGGCAATGCGTCCCTGAACGACATTCTGAAGCCACTCGCGAAATAAGATCGCCATGGTGGCCTGTCGCTTCCCAAGCGGCATAGTCTGCAAGCCAGACTCGATCTCGAAGATACTCACCGAAGTGGTCCACATCGAGGTGTGCGGTTGACGGTTGAGCCAGCGGATCACTTCCGCGTCAGGACGGGGCCGCATGAGCGCCGATATCACGTTCGTATCGAGGATGATCATTCGTCAAACTTGATCGGCTCGATGGGAAAGCCACGCCACTCGTGAATCTCTTCGCCCTCTTTAAGGCCGCAATCGCGGAAGAGTGCCGCCGTTGCAGTGCCAAAGCCAACCTCTGGGGTACTCTTCTCATGCAGCGCGTTGCGCAGAATCTCCCGCGCCTCTTCTTCCATGCTCCGCCCATTCTTGCGAGCACGGCTGCGCAGTCGGACTTTAAGCCGGTCATCGAGATTGCGAACCAGAATCTGGGCCACAGGTGCCTCCACTGCTATCATGATAGCACCTTTCGGGATAGGTCACAGCCTGCCGCCGGCAAGTGCCCGCGCCCCTCAATTTGCCGAACGCGCCGGCACCGCCGACAAAAGCATTTCGCCCTCTGACTTCATGGAGTTTAGGACCTCGTAAGATTCCCTCAAGCGCTTTCTTTGGCAACACAAGCGAGAGATTTTGCATCTACTTTGCCTTGTCGCACCTGCCGGAAACGGCAAAGTCTGCGTGAAAGGAAAAATGACGATGGCGAAGAAAATTCACAAATACATTTTGGCAGCGGCAATGTCTGCTGCCGTTTTGACAACCGGTTGCACAGTGCACGCGGGGTATTACGACCCCTACTACCATGACCATCATCCCTATGATGGGGAAGTCGTGTATTACCAGCAATGGGAGACCGAAACCCACCGTCAGCATGTCGACCTGAACCATCGAAACAAGGACGAGCAAAAGGAATACTGGGACTGGCGGCACAAGGACGACCATCACTAAACCGCGCGTCCCCAACCCCGGACCTTCTCGATCAATTCCGCCCGCCGCGCTTCCCACGGATAGCGCTGGCCCACAACCAGGTGCCCCAGGTTTCGATAGGTTTCGATTTTGAGACCTGGGGTTCTGCAAATCTCAGCGAGCAATCTTTGGCAGCTTTCCCAACGCGTCGGTCACAATACCCGGCGTGAGCACTTCAGGCAACATCGCCGGTGCGCTCTGCCCCGGAGTGTAGAGTGCATATGCCGGGACGCCGCTGCGGTCTAGGGCGGTGAGGGCCTGGGTGATGGCTTCGTCGTGGCGGGTCCAGTCGGCCTTCATCAAGACGACATTCCTCGCCTGAAACGCCTGAATCACTTCCGGCCGGCCGAGGGCAACACGCTCGTTGACCTGGCAGCTCAGGCACCAACTCGCGGTGAAGTCCACAAATACCGGCTGCCCTGCACCCAGCGAACGAGTGACCGCTTCCTGCGACCACGGCTGCCACAACCCTTGCACCGATGGCGCGCCTGAGGTCTCGGGCGCTGCCGCGAGCTTTCCTGGCGCCAATGCGCTCACAGCAATCGCAACAAGCAAAATCGCCGCCGCGACGATCGTCGCCCAGCGCTTCGCCGGCCAGCGCCCCAAGAACCAACCTGCAACCGCGAGCAGAAGAAAGCTCGCCAGCAGGGCGGCCAGAATGCTTGCGCCATAAGCCTGAGCCAGCACCCAGGCCAGCCAGATCACGGTAGCGAAGATGGGCACGGAGACTGCCTGCCGCAGCACCTCCATCCACGCGCCGGGCTTGGGCAGCACCCGCGTCCATGCTGGTTGCAGTGTGAGCGCCACATAAGGCGCAGCCAGTCCCAGCGCCAGCGCCGTGAACACAGCAAAGGTAACCGCCGCCGACTGGGCCAGCGCATAACCAATGGCCGCTCCCATAAACGGAGCGGTGCAGGGTGTGGCTACGATTACTGCCAATACGCCGGTGAAGAAGCTGCCCGAGTAGCCTTGCTTCGATGCGAGCGAGCCTCCGGCGCTGGTGAGCGTGAGCCCAATTTCGAACTGGCCCGCAAGCGACAGCCCCATGAAAAACAGCAGCCCCGCCATCAGCGCCAGAAACACAGGAGACTGGAACTGAAATCCCCAACCCAACGTTGCTCCCGCCGAGCGCAGCCCAAGCAACACGCCGACGAGAGCCCAGAACGAAACCAGAATGCCAGCGGCATAAACAAAACCATGCGCGCGCAGCTTTTGTTTTTCTTCATTGCCGGAGTTAACCAGCGCCAGTCCTTTGAGAAAGAGCACTGGAAAAACGCATGGCATGAGGTTGAGCAGCATTCCGCCCAGGAAGGCGAGCCCCGCGGCGTTGAGAGGTCCGATGTTTCCAGGGTGAGTTGCTGGAGGCTGGCCGGTAGCGGCGATGGAAGCTGGAAGAGCACTTTGGAGAGGCGCGGTAGCCGGAGTCGATGGAGGGCCTGGTGCAGGAGCGGCGATTGAGCCGGCTGCGGGCACAGAACCCGCCTTTAAGCCAGGACCGAGGTTGGCGGCAATCTCGTAGGAGCGGCCGCCAGAAAGCTCAAGAACTCCTCTTAATTGAGCTGGAGTGGCTGCCAGGTCGGCGTCTTTCTTCAGGTCCAGAGTGAGGGCGGTCGAGGTCGAAGAAAATTTCTGCGGCGCAGGATTGTCCACAATTGCCTGATCGGCGGGGAAAAAGGCGGCCTGGGATTCTGTGCGGCCCGTCGAAACGGTGAGTTGAAATCCATCCTTTGTGGGCAGAAAGGACGCCTTCATTTCCGCGGGAAGAGGTTTGGGGACAAGACCGCTCAGACGATGGAAGATCTCCGCGTCGGGGTTCGCCAGGGTAGCTTTGCCGGAGCGCTCGGGCACATTCCGAAAAATCTCCAGGTCAGCCTTGCCGGGGATGCAACTAGCCTGGCAGACCAGCCAGTCCACCTTGGCGTGAAGCACCGCGGGACCGGGCTTGGCCGTCTGTGCGACGCTCAGCGCGAAGGGAAAGAGCACTTCGTCTTCATAGCCGAAGTCCATGAGCGGACCGAGAGGTAGCCGCTTGGGAGCGGGAAACCGGAGTGGGCCGGCATCGATGCCATCAGGCAACGTCCACTTGATGTGAGGAGGCTCGCCCGCATCGCCCGGGTTCTTCCAGTAGACGTGCCAGCCAGTGTCGATCTTGAAGTAGAGGCCTGCATCCGCTGTCTGCCCACGGTTGATTGCCGAGGCTGGAACGATGAGCCGGACGTGAACGTGGGGCGCATCGGCGGAGCTGGACGCTGCCGGCAAGCGCGGGCCGGCAGCAAGGAGGAGCAAGAGCGGCAATATGAGTCGAGGGACACGCATTGAAAGGGAGGCCAGCTCCTTTGTTGGCTTCTGCAAAAAAGCAAAGATGTCCGAGCCGTTACTTGCTTGCCCAGTACGCGGCGTGACCCTTATAACTGTCGTCCGGCAGGTTGGCCAGAATTGCGCGGCGCAGTGCCAGCACGTCGAGATCTCCGACCTGCTTGTAGAGCACGGAACCGTCGGACGCCAGCAGCACCGTATAGGGTACACCTGACTCCCACTTTGGATCGAAGGCAGCCTGCATCGCATAGGTGTCAGTGGAAGCGAAGATGAGGTTGCGGGAGGTGGCGTGCTGTTTTTGGAGGAACTTCATTGCGCCGCTGCGCTCGTCGGGCATGTTTGTCGACACGGTCACCATGTCGAAGTCACGGGTCTGAAACATGCGATAGGTGGTTTCGAGATCGGGGAACTCGACCACGCAGGGGCCGCACCATGTGGCCCAGAAGTTGATGAGCAGCATCTTGCCGGTGGTGTTGGAGTGGAGCTTCTTAAGCTCATCGGCAGTCGCATCTTCCAGCGTGACCGGCTGAGCCTCAATTTTCTTCAGGTATTCCTCGCCGCTGGCGATCTTTGACTTCCACTTCGTGGAGCAGCCGAAGACGCCGGTATGCGGAACGGCGACCGGAGTGCCGGCAAGCAGCGCATCGATGGCATCGCGGGTGTCGTGCGTTGTGGCCAGCGACACACGCTGGTTGTTGTCGACGCGGCCTTCGAAACGCAGTTTGCGTTCGGCATCGAAGATGAACACGTGCGGCGTGGCCTTGGGACCGTAGGCATTGGCCGTCGCCTGGGTTGCGCCATCGTAGAGATAGGGGAAGTTGAATTGACGATAGGCAGCACGAATCTTCATGCCATCGAGACCATCGTCCACATCGGTCCAGGCTAACTCGTCGAGACGCACCGCGCTAGGGTCGTTAGGCTGGATCATGACGAACTGCACGCTCTTGCCCTGATAGTCATCGACCAGCTTCTTGAGCCGAGTCTCATACAACTGCGCAGTTGGGCAATGATCGCAGGTGAACACAATTACCAGGACCTTGGCGTCTTTATATTCGTCGAGCGAATGGGTCTTTCCGTCGATTCCGGGGAGCGAAAAATCAGGCGCAGCAGAGCCAAGAGCGAGAGTCGGATGAGCGTCCACTTCTTGAGCGGCCAACATCGGCGTGGAAACTGCCACAGTCAGGCCCGATAAGCAGATCATGGTCCGGGCGCAGATCCGGATTGCTGCAGTCACTCCCATACGGGTTGATTTTTCACGGTTCATTGCAAAAGGCCCTCAGCTAGGGGAAATTCGATTTATCCAGAAAGGCAGGGAAGCCCCTTACTGGGCAGTTAACAGAATACTCCACGGAAACAGAGATCGACAGTTCTAGAAAAGCCGTGCGTGCTGGCGGTAGATGCAGTCGTTCTGCACGCATTTGACGCCGGCCGCTCGGGCGCGGGCAACAGCTTCTTCGTGAATAACCTCGTCTTGCAGCCATAGATACGGAATGCCCAGACGAATCACGTCGTCGACGATCGGAGGGACGTTCTCTGAGGCGCGAAAGACATCCACCAGGTCGATGCCAGCGCCGGTGAGTTCGCGTGCCGCGGCCTGCGCGGCATCGAGATCTGGGTAGCAAGGCTGGCCGAGGATTTCCTTGAGCGAAGGATTCACGGGAAGAACGCGGTAGCCGTTTTCGGCGAGATAGCGGCCGATGTTGTGGCTGGCGCGCCAGGTCTTGTCGCTCATGCCGACGACAGCGATGGTCTTTGCAGTGTGGAGCATTTCGTCAATTATTTTTGGATCATTCATCTCAGACATCCAGATCGTCGTCTTCTCCGCTGGTCGCTGTGCCACGACGCTTGGCCAGCAGATATCCGCGCAGAAACGGCTCGAGGTAGCCATCGAGGACCTTGTCCACGTCGCCTACTTCGACCTTGGTGCGGTGATCCTTGGCGATGCGGTAGGGCTGCAAAACATAAGAGCGGATCTGCGAGCCGAAGTTGATTTCGAGCTTCGAGTCTTCAAGCTTTTTGCTGACGGCGCGCTTTTTTTCGAGTTCGTATTCATAGAGGCGCGAGCGCAGCATCTTCATGGCTTTCTCGCGGTTCTTGTGCTGACTGCGCTCGTTCTGGCATTGCACGACGATGCCTGTGGGCAGATGGGTCATGCGCACGGCGGAGTCAGTGGTATTGACGTGCTGCCCGCCCTTGCCGCCGGAGCGGTACGTATCGATGCGCAGGTCTTCGAGTTTCAAATCCACATGGATGGATTCGTCGATTTCCGGCGAGACGTAGACCGATGCGAACGAAGTGTGGCGGCGCTTGGCGGCATCGAAGGGCGAGATGCGGACCAGGCGATGAACGCCGCTTTCACCGGCCAGCTGGCCGAACGCGTACTCACCAATACTCGTGAATGTGGCGGACTTGATGCCGGCTTCTTCGCCGTCCTGGTAGTCGTTCATTTCGGTTTTGAAGCCCTGCTGCTCGGCCCAGCGCAGGTACATGCGCATAAGCATCTCGGCCCAGTCCTGGCTCTCGGTGCCGCCGGCGCCGGGATGCACGGTCACGATGGCGTTGAGCGGGTCGGCCTCGCCGCTGAGCATGGTGCGGGCTTCGAGCTCTTCATTGAATGCAGCAAGCGCCTTGATGTCGCGTTCGAGATCGGCCAACACATCTTCGCCCTCGCGGGCCAGCTCGAAGTAGGCGTCGATGTCGCCTGAGCGGCGCACCAACTCCTCGTCGTCGGCGATGAGTTTTTCAAGGCGCTTGCGGTCGCGCATCAATGGTTTGGACGTGTTGGGGTCGTTCCAGAGGGCTGGATCGGCAAGCTTCT
>JBARBP010000228.1:0-13759 GCA_049793195.1 Occallatibacter sp.
GCCGCCAAGGCCATTGAATGGATTGAAGGCGCGCCCCTGTACCGGCTACGTGGCAGGCTCCTCCCGCTGGTCTTTCTTGATCGCCTGCTGATGCCCGCCGGAGAACACAAGTCCCCTTCGGAGCGGGACAATTTCATCGCCGTCCTCGATGCCGATGGCCGTCGCTACGGCTTGGTCGTCGACGGGCTCGCCGACCCGGAAGAGATCGTCGTCAAGCCGCTCTCCGCCGTGCTCAAAGTCATCGGCCTCTACTCCGGCGCAACCGTGCTGGGCAACGCCGACCTGGCCTTGATTCTCGATCCCGGAGCCATCGCCGTAAAGGCCGGAGTCTCCATGGCCGACGACCGCGAGGCCGCCAATGAAGAAGAAGACGCGAACGCCTCCAAAGGAATGGAATATCTACTCGTCGAAGCCGCCGGACGCCGAGCCGCGGTTCCGCTGGCCGACGTTCTCCGCATCGAGCAAATTCCGCTCTCGCGCATCGAGTACATCGGCGACAGACCCGTGCTCAACTTTGAAGGCCAGTTGATGCCTGTCGAAGACTCCGGCGGAGTTCTGTCCGCTGCCGAGGCCAATCTCGACGCCGAGTCCGGCCGCGAAGCCCAGATCATCGTGGTCGTCTGCCGCGAGGGTAACCGTCATGTCGGAATCGCCGTCTCGCATGTGCTGGATGTGGCAGCTGGTGGCGATCTCTTTGAAGCTGGAACCAGACAACGCACTGGCGGCGTCACGCTCCTCAGAGATCGCGTCACCGGCGTGGTCGATCTTGCCGGCGTACAGCCCTTGCCGGTTAGTGATTGCGTGCCCGAAGAATGGAACCAAACGGCGGAGACGATGGCATGAGCACAGCAACGGTCTTGCACAAAAAAGAAAAAGCCTCAGCCGTGATGGAAGTCTGCTCCGTGCGCCTCGCGGAAACATGGTTCGGCGTGCCCATCACTCACATCCTTGAAATCGTGGGCACAGCGCGGCCGCAGCCGGTTCCACTCGCCCCGGCCTACGTTGGCGGACTGGTTCACTATCGCGGCGATGTCCTGACCACCGTCAGCCTGCGCCAGTTGTTGGACCTGCCCCCCAAAGAAGGCGCTCAGGCCATTCTGGTCATTGATTCTTCGGGTGGATGCTTCGGCCTGCTGGTCGATGCAGTGGGCGAAGTGCTCACTGTCTCGTCCTCCGACCATGAACCCAACCCATCAATTCTCGATCGGCGCCGCAAGACCCTGTTCGCTGGCGCTTACAAGCTCAAGGACAAGCTCCTGGTCATGTTAGACCCCGAGCAGCTCGACCCGCTTCGTCTCAGTCAAGATCAGCCGGATTAGATCTCTCAGCTTGCGAACTGTGAACTTCTCTTCAACGGAGGCAACCATGCGAGCACTCATCGTCGATGATTCCCGCTTCGTCAGGGGTTTTCTGCGCAGCCTGCTCGAAGAAAAGGGTATCGAGTGCGTCGAAGCGGCCGACGGAAAAGCCGGCCTGGACAAACTGCACGGCGATCTGGCCTTCGACCTCGCGCTCCTTGACTGGAACATGCCCGTGATGAACGGCTTTGAATTGCTCCAGGCCATGCGTGCGCAGGGCTACGCCGCCACCAAGGTGCTCATGGTCACCACAGAGGCAGAAAATGAATTCATCCTCCGCGCGCTCGACGCTGGCGCAGACGAATACCTGATGAAACCCTTCGACGACGAGGCGCTCAACGAAAAACTTGCCATGCTCGGCCTGGTTGAGGCCTGACTCGAGGTTCGACCCATGGCGCCCATCAACCGGACCCGCATTCTCGTCGTCGACGACTCGGCTGTCATGCGCAGCCTGTTGCGCTCCGTCGTCAGTTCGGATTCAACCCTTGAAGTCGCCGGGACCGCCGCCGACGGCGCTTCAGCCTTGAGTGGCCTTGCGCTCAATCGCCCCGACCTGATTCTGCTCGACGTGGAAATGCCCGTGATGGATGGATTGGTCACCCTCAAAGAGCTGCGCAAGCAGGGACATAAGATGCCGGTCATCATGTGCAGTTCGCTCACCCAACGCGGCGCCAGCGTCACCATTGAAGCCCTGGCGGGAGGTGCATCCGACTATGTAACCAAACCTGCCGGTCAATCCGGCCGCGAGGCCGCGTTCCGCGCCTTGGCCCAGGACCTGATCCCCAAGATTCATGCCCTCACCAATCCCGCCCAGCAGGACTCGCTCAATCGTTCTCAACGGCCCGCGCCTTTTCAACCCCGCGCGGTCTTTCCCGGTGCGGCGCGCTCGCCTCTTTCGCTACCTCTCACGCAGTCGCGAAGCCAGCTGTTCCGGCCGCAGCCCATCTCCACGGTGCCGGCTGTGGTAGTCGTCGGCGTCTCTACCGGCGGCCCGGCGGCCCTCGATGTGCTGCTCCCCACGCTGCCCGCCAACTTCGCTTTGCCCGTCCTCATCGTGCAGCACATGCCGGAACTCTTCACGCGGCTCTTTGCCGAGCGACTCAACGGACGTTGCAACCTCAGTGTCTGCGAGGCCGCGGAATCCGATCCGGTCCGCGCCGGTACCATCTACATCGCCCGCGGCAACTGGCACCTCGAGGCGCTCGCCGCTTCCACTCCCAACGCCCCGCCCACGCTGCATCTCACCCAGGGCCCGCTTGAGAATCACTGCCGTCCCGCCGTCGACGTCCTCTTTCGCTCCGTCGCCAGGCTCTATGGCACAGGCGTGCTCGCCGTCGTCCTCACCGGCATGGGCTCCGACGGCGCCAATGGCTGCCGTCTGATTCGCGAGCAGGGAGGCAGCGTGCTTGCCCAGGACGAAGCATCGAGCACTGTCTGGGGAATGCCCGGCGCGGTAGTCAACGCGGGCCTGGCTCACAAAGTGCTCCCTCTCGACGCAATCGCCCCTGAAATCATCCGCATCGCCGGCCGGGCAAACAGAGATCTCTGCCTGCCTTCCCGCGACCTGATGCGCAAGGCGGTGTCCTGATGGAGCAGGTCCCCAAAGTCGACTACGGCTATCTTCGCCAGCTCGTCTTCGGCCTCTCGCGAAACGTGCTCGACCCCTCCCGCGACTACCTGTTCGAAACCCGCCTCTCCAGGCTCCTCCGTAACCAGGGCATGAACCGCCTGGAAGAGCTCGTGCACCACTTGCGCTCCAGCAAAGATTCGGCCCTCGAGCGAGCCATCGCCGAAGCCATGACCATCAACGAAACCAGCTTCTTTCGCGACGCTCGTCCCTTTGAACTACTCCGCACTGACCTGCTGCCAAAATTGATCGAGGGCCGACGATCCCTGCGCGCCCTCCGCGTCTGGAGCGCCGCCTGCTCCACCGGCCAGGAGGGATACAGCCTCGCAATGTTGATGCGCGAGCATTTCCCCACGCTCGTCGGCTGGAACCTGCGCATCGAAGGCACCGACCTCTCCGGTGAAGTTGTCGAACGAGCCCAGGCCGGCCGCTACCATCGCATTGAAATCAATCGCGGACTCCCCGCCCGCTTCGTCGTTCGCTATTTCGACCATGAAGGCGAAGACTGGGCCATCAAGCCCGAAGTTCGAGCCCTCTGCAACTTCCGTCAGGCCAACCTCTGCGCGCCCCAGTTGCCCTTCAACCGCTCCACCGACCGCTTCGACATCATCTTCCTGCGCAACGTCATGCTCTACTTCTCACAGGAAACGCGCAAGACCTTGCTTGCCGGAATTCACCGCCTTCTCGCCCCCGACGGCATCCTCTTCCTCGGCTCCAGCGAGCAGCCCGCCAATCCCTCTATCTGGACCTCAGTCCTTGCCGGCGGTACCTGCTACTTCAAACCAAGGCTGCCAGGGTAGCAGAATTGATTCGCGAACTGTGAATGGAAACGGCCCCGTCCTTGAAACGTGGCCCCTGCGCCTCTCCCATCCCTCACGCAACATGACAATCCATTTAGCCAATTTTCATTTGCCCGCAATCAAATCCTCTTCGGCGCTGCGATAGATTTCGTCGCAGGAGGTAAGTATGAAAAAGACAGTTGCTCTGCTTTCCCTGGCTGCGGTCTGCTTGGTGGGCGCCGCTTTTGCCCAGGGCAACGACGACGGTGACGGCCGTGCGGGTCAGTTCAATCGCGTGCTCCTCATCAGCATCGATGGCATGCACGCCGTGGACTTCGCGAACTGTGCAAATGGCATCGCCACGGCCAACAACGGTGAACCCTATTGCCCGGTTCTTGCTGGCCTGGCCAAATCGGGAATCAACTACGTTGCAGCCAACACCTCTAGGCCCTCGGATTCCTTTCCCGGCCTGACCGCAATCGTCACTGGCGGCAGCCCCGCTCTCACCGGCGTCTACTACGATGTCGCCTATGCGCGGAATCTTGACGCTCCTGCAACAACCACTGGCAATGGTGTTGCAGCAGGCCCCTGTACTCCCAACACCGCCCCAACAGGTACCACCACCGAATTCGAGGAAGGCATTGACATCGACCAAACCAAGGTCAATGGCGGCGCTCCCGGCGCGGCCCTTACCGACGGCGGTCTCAATTCCATTGATTCCACCAAACTGCCGCGCGACCCCAGCCGTGGTTGCAGCCCTGTTTTCCCCTGGCAGTTTGTTCGCGCCAACAGCATCTTCAGCGTCATCCACCAGGCTGGCGGATACGCTGCATGGTCTGATAAGCATCCCGCTTACTCGTCTGTCGCCAGCGGCTTTGGTCCCGGTGCTCTCGACGACTTCTACGCCCCCGAAATCAACTCAACTGTGGTCGGGCTTCCCGGAGTCTCCACTCCCAACGGCGTTTCTTGCGCTTCCGTTCTCGACCCCGGTTCCGACGTTACAGCCTGGACCAACAGCTTCCAAAACATCCAGTGCTATGACACTCTCAAGGTCAACGCGACTGTGAACCAGATCGATGGCAAGGACCACTTGGGCCTGAAATGGACCAAGGTCCCCACCATCTTCGGGATGAACTTCCAGGCTGTCAGTGTTGGACAGAAGCTCGTTGAGAAGAGCAACAACACCACCGGAGGCTATCTCGATGCGGCTGGAACTCCCACGCCTGCATTGCTTGGCGAAATCGAGTTTGTCGATGCATCCATCGGCAAATTCGTCGATGAACTTAAGGCGCAAAACCTCTACCACTCAACTTTGATCGTCACCACCGCCAAGCATGGACAGTCGCCCATTGATTCCGTTCGCTATAACCCCATCCTGAATACCGGCTCATCTCCCGTCACTCTGCTTTCGAGTGCGGGCTACATCCCGTACTCTGAATCCACCCTCAACCCCACGGGCATTGGTCCGACGGAAGACGATGTATCGCTCATCTGGCTGAAAAATTCTTCCGATACCGCCGCCAGTGTACAGATCCTTGAACAGAATGCCAGTGAAATCGGCCTGGGGCAAATCTATTTTGGCCCGTCCGTGGCGCTCAATTACAACGACCCAACCCTCGATCCGCGTACCCCGGATATTATCGTCACCCCGAATGTCGGCGTGGTTTACACCGGTAGCAGCAAGAAGTTGGCTGAGCACGGTGGATTCGCTCATGACGACACAAATGTCATGCTGCTGCTTTCCAACCCGAGGTTCAACGCAAGAACAGTGTCTGCGGAAGTCGGAACGGCTCAAGTCGCGCCAACAATCCTCAAAGCCCTCGGAATCGAGCCCTCCAGGCTCGACGCCGTGCGTGCGGAAGGCACCGGCGTCCTTCCCTCAGTCAACCTCCGGTAATCCTTCCGGTCCTGAATCGTTAAACGGCAACGGACGCTCCTTTGTGAGCGTCCGTTGCTTGTATCCGTCAAATCAGACTAATTGCGAATTGCCTCCGTTGCCTCTCGAGCTAAAGCGGCTCAGCTTTTAGTCTCCGAGAGATTCTCCAGACGTCAGGTCTCTGCCCACATTCCCAGTATTCTGACCCTGTTCTCTGATCCCTGATCTCTGTTCTCTGATCTCTGTTCCTCTACTTCTTCATCGCGTTCAGCCTGTCCAGCGCGCGTTTCAGATCGTCCAGCTTCTTTCCCGCATCCGCAAGCTGCCCCGCCGCCGTCAGTTTCTGATAATCGGAAAAATCTTTCCCCGCTTGCGCGATCAGCGAGCTCAGGCTTTCCGCCGGCTGCGCTGCTCCAGCAGTCACAAGCGCGGCCTGCGGCGTCTCCGCCGCACTCAGCGACGAAGACCCGGACCCGAACAGCGACGCCAGAGCCGCCTCAAAAGTTGGCGCGTAGGCCAGACGGTCTTGCAACGCCAGCACCACAAGTCGCAGCTCGGGCATCGGGCTCCGGTCCGCCTGCAGGTAAATCGGCTCCGCATACAACAAAGCCTTTCCGCAGGGAATCACCAGCAGGCTTCCGCGGCGCACATGCGAGCCCTGCTGATTCCACAGCGAGAGCTGTCCGGAAAGCTGCGCGTTCTGGTCGATGCGCGCCTCAATCTGCTGCGGGCCGTCGATCAGCCTGGTCTTGGGAAAGTCGTACACCACCGCCGTGCCGTAGTGTTCGCCGTCGCTGCGTGCGGCAATCCAGCCGATCATGTTGTTGCGGTTGGCCGGCGTAAAGGGGAGAATCTCCACGAACTCAAGCCCCGTCTCTCCCGGCAATGTCATCAACACAAAATTCGGTTGCATGGCTTGCGCTTGCTGTTCTCCGGCGTCGCCCATGCCCGTCTCGGTCGCCACCGTCCACAGATCCTCGCGGTTGTAAAATACCTCGGAATCCGTCATGTGATAGAGACCGTAGACCTCAGCCTGCAAGCCGAGCAGCAGCTCCGGATAGCGAACGTGCTTGCGCAGAAAAGTCGGCATCGCCGAGGCATCTTTGAACATGCTGGGAAAGATACTCCGCCACGCCGCGATGATCGGGTCTTCGTTGTCGAATACATAGAACGTGGTTGTCCCGTCGTAAGCGTCCACAACAACCTTCACGCTGTTGCGAACATAATTCACTGAATCGCCGGCCAGGTTATTATGCGCGGAATAGGGATAGGTGTCCGACGACGTGAATGCATCGAGGATCCAGGACAGTCTTCCGTCGTCGCCGACCACGATGTAGGGGTCCTGATCGACCGTGAGGAACGGCGCCAGGGCCGCGACGCGGTCGCGCACATTGCGCCGCATCAGCAGGCGGCTCTCGGCCGTTACATCGTCGCTGAACGGCAACTTTGCAAGGTCGCCGCGGTCGAACGCCAGCAGGATTCGGCGCAGGAATCCTCCCACAACAATTCCGCCCGTGCCGTTGTATGAAGTCAGATTGTTGGTCTGCCCCTCAGGATAGTTGAACTCCTGCTGCCCAGTCTTCACGTACACGTCGGTGTTGGTCATCTCGCCGAAATAGATCTCCGGCCGCGTCACGTTAATGCTGGGAGTTGTGCTCTGCACCGGCATGTTCGATAGCAGCAGCGTCGGCAATCCTTCTGGAGTGAACCCATTCACCGGGTTCATCGTGATGCCATAGCCGTGCGTGTAGATCAGCTTGTCGTTAATCCAGTTGTGGCTGCTCTCCGGCAGCTTGTCCACGTTCAGCTCGCGCGTGGCCAGCATCACCTCGCGCAGCGAGCCGTCAATCTGGTAGCGGTCGATGTCGATATCCGGAAAGTCGTAATAAGTCCGAATCTCCTGCAACTGGCGCAGCGTGTCTTGCAGCGCGTGCCAGTCCCATAGACGAATATTCTGGAGCGTCGCCTGATTGTTGGCCGGGTCGGCTGCCCCAGGAGTCGTTTCCGCCGGAAACTCGTGCTGTGCAAATCGGTCCAGCCCGTAGGCCGCGCGCGTCATCTGGATGTTGTCGGCAATGTACGGCTTCTCCCGATCCAATTGATTCGGCTTGACCAGGAATGTCGTGACATACCACCCGGCCAGGGATACCCCGATATAACACAGCGCCGCTGGTGCGATCGCCGTCGCAATCCAACGCCCGCGCGGGTCCAACACCGCAGCAGCAAAGGCGATTGCCGATCCAATTACCAGCGCAATACACACCAAAAGCAGTCCACCGATGTTGATGTGCGCGTCCGTGTAAGAGATGCCATCAAAAATCGTGTGATGTTCGAACAGCAGCTCAAAACGGCTGATGTACACATGCCATGCCAACACCAGAAGCAGGAATCCGCCGGAAACCGAAAGCCCCCGCCACGGCAGCGGAACGGCGCCGCTCAGCCGCCCGCCCAGTGCGCGCGCGCCGCCCGTGGCCAACAGGAACAAGGCCGCCATGATGAAGCCGATAATGGCCAGCGTCATCAGCCAGCCTGCAATCAACTCCCATGCGGGCAGCGTGAAGAGATAGAAGTTCAACGGTCTGCCAAAAATAGGATCTGCGATGCTTCCAGTCGCGGGTGGCGCGTACCAGTAGAGCGCCAGGTCCGGCCATTGCGCTTCCATCGCGGCCCCGGTCACAATCGCCACCAGCAGCGCCCCCGCAATCGCGGCAACGTGCATCACGGTCGCCACCGGAAGGTCGATCGTCTGGCCTCCGAAAATAATCGAATGCGTCTTCGGCAAGTCCGCCGCATGAGCCCGCTTGAGCGCAAAGAACGCACCCAGCAGAATCAGGAATGTGACCAGTGCGAAGCCCGCAAAGACTCCCCACTCCAGACCGCGCGTCTTCCAGAACACCTCGCCGTATCCGAGCGATCTGAACCAGAGCAGATCAACCCAGTAGGAGATCGCGGTGCGGCCTCCCAGCAGGATGACGGCAATAATTGCAATTAGATAAAGGAATTTGCGGTTGCGCGGCCGCGCCGGCTGCTTATGCAGCGGCCAATCAATTGTCTCGGGCAATTTTCCCACCCCATTCAGCGTTAAGTACACGCTGACTCACCCAAGAATTGTACAGCCCGCCCATCCTGTGATGATTGTCAGAAAAGCACAGTCACTTGCATGTGAGGAGTTCAGATCAGATCGGTTCGCCCGGCCAGCCCCAGCTCCTTCACAATCTTGCCCACGTCCTGCGAGTGGTCTCGATGCGCGATTAGCAGCGCATCCTCCGTATCCACGATCACCAGGTTCTCCACGCCCACCAGCGCCACAAACTTCTTCGGGCTGAAGATGTAATTGTCTGTTGCTTCGATCGCCAGGTGGCCGCCGGCATCCGTCACATTGCCCTCGGCATCGCCGCGCAGCCGCGTCTCAAGCTGGTACTCATAGAGCGAGGTCCAGCTGCCGAGATCGTTCCAGCTGAACTCGGCGGGCAGGCAATAGAGATGAGACAGATGCTCGCCCTTGGCAGAGCGGGGCTCCAACACGGCATAGTCCACCGAAATGTTCTCGCACTTCGGATAGAGCGAGCGAAACACTTCGTCGAACTGCGGCGTGCCGTAAGCGGCAGCGATGCTCTCCAACAGGGGCGCCGTTTCCGGTAAATGCTCGCGCACCGCGTCAGCGAGTGTGCGCGCCGACCAGATAAACATCCCCGAATTCCAATAGTAGTTTCCCGCTGCCACAAACTCTTCGGCGCGGTTCTGGTTTGGCTTCTCGATAAAGCGCCGTACATGCAGTGCGGAATCGTCCTCGGCAAAATCGCCGGTCTCGATGTAACCATAACCGGTTTCGGCGCGCACAGGCTCAATTCCCAGCACCACGATGTTGTCGCCCGCCGCAGCCACCGCGATGGCTTTTTGCAGCGCTTTCAGAAATCGCGGTTCGTCGGCAATCACATGGTCTGAAGGGAAAATGCCGAGCACCGCGTCCGGATTCTCTCGTTCAATCAGGAACGCGGCCAGTCCGCAGGCGGGCGCAGTGTTCCGCGCCACGGGTTCTTGAACAATCTGCTTGGCCGGCAAACCCGGCAACTGGTCGGCGATCTCGTGGGCCAGGTATTCGTTGGTAATAATCCAGGTCTTGTCCAGCCCGGCGATCGCATTGAGCCGCTCCACGGTCTGCTGAATCATGGAGCGCTCGCCGTCCAGGGTCAAAACCTGTTTGGCGCGAGCGCGGCGGGAGCGCGGCCAGAAGCGGGTACCGCTTCCTCCGGCAAGAATCACAGGGCGAAAATCTATCGGCTTCGGCATCGAAGTCACATCCTACCCGACTGGCACTACGTTTGCACAGTGCTGATCGACACCTATCTCCATATTCTTCCGCATTCTGAAATACGTATGCCCCGCCGGCCATTGGCGGCGGGGCACAGATTTGTCGGGTATTCCGAATCCGGCTTGGCCGGACAAATTGAAAGCAAAGGCCCCTGCTACTTTAATCCGGTCAGGAACTCGCCCATCCGCCGTGTTCCCTCGTCGATGTTCGCCTTCGTCACCGGGTAGGAGATGCGCACGTGTTCCGCGGTCCCAAAAGCCTCTCCAGGCACCGTGACCACATGAGCCTCGTGCAGGAGCCGCGTCGCCATCTCCGTTGCTGTCCGGATGCCGCCTTTGCCGAAATAGGCTGAAATGTTGGGATATACGTAGAACGCCCCCTCCGGCTTCGTGCAGGTCACCCCCGGAATCGCCCTGATCTTGGCCAGCATGTAGTCCCGTAAGTCGATAAATTCCGCGCGGAACTCGGATACGCAGTCCTGCGAACCGGCCAGCGCGGCGATCGCGGCCTTCTGAACGAAGCTGGTCGCATTCGACGTCGATTGCGACTGGAGCTTGCTCAAATTGGCAACCACCGGCTTCGCGGCCAGCGCAAAGCCGGCCCGCCAGCCCGTCATGGCGTACGTCTTCGACAGCGAGCCCAGAATCACAATGTGCTCCTTGGCCCACGTAAACGAGCCGCCGGAGACGCATTTGCCCGCGTAGTTCAGGTACACATAGCACTCGTCCAAAAGCAGATAGATCCCCCGGTCGTGGGCCAGGTGGACGATCCGCTCCAGATCCTCGGCCGAAACCACCGACCCCGCCGGGTTCGACGGCGAGTTCAGGATAATGGCCTTGGTCCGCGGCGTAATAGCCTTCTCGATCGCGTCCGCCGTGATCCGGAAGCTCTCCGCCTCGCTCGTCTCCAGAAACACCACTTTGCCGCCCGCGTACTGGATGATGTCCTTGAAACTCACCCAGTAGGGAACCGGCAGGATGACCTCGTCGCCATGGTCCACCAGCACCTGGATGGTGTTGAAAAGCGCCAGCTTGCCGCCGGTCGTGAAGATGGCCTCGGAGATGTCGTAGTCCGACCCGAAGTCGCAGGCATGGCGCTCGACGATAGCCTTGCGCACGTCGGGAATGCCCGGAACCACGGTATAGCGCGTGAAGTTGGCATCAATCGCGGCAATGGCCGCGTCCTTGATGTGCCGCGGGGTAGGGAAGTGCGGTTCTCCGGCGCCGAAATCCACCAGGTTAATGCCCTGGGCGCGCAGTTTGGCGGCCTCGGCGGCCACGGCCATGGTCGCGGAAACCTCGATCCGGCCAATGCGGTCGGCAAAGACTTTTTGGGGTGCGGAGACTGTCATAGCTCCTCTATCTTTACAGATTTTCGAGGAACCTCAAAATCGCGATCCAATTCGCAGGCTGAATGGCAGGCAACGTCGCGTTACGAGCTCCCGTTAATCCGCGCCCGCAGCCGCTTCAGCACATTCGGCGGCACCAGCCCCGTCACGTCGCCGCCCGCGCTGAAAACCTCTTTGACCATCCGCGAGCTGACAAACGAGTAGCGTCCGGCCGGCTGCAGAAACACAGTTTCGATCTCCGGCGCCAGCCGCCGGTTCATCAGCGCCATCTGGAATTCGTACTCGTAGTCTGAGATAGCCCGGATGCCGCGCAACACGGCTGTCGCACTCTGGCGGCGTGCGAACTCGACCATGAGCCCATTGAACGTGGCCACAGTGACGTTGTCCAGAGTGCTGGAGGCCTCCGTCAACATCTCCACGCGCTCATCGACGGTAAACAGCGGATTCTTGACCGGATTCACGAGCACGGCCACCGTCAGGTGCCCAAACAGCTTCGACCCGCGCGTAATCAGGTCCACATGTCCGTTTGTCGGCGGATCGAAGGTGCCGGGATAGAGTGCTTTCACGGTCATTGGCATCGCTCAAGGGGAATTCTACGGCATTTTAGAGCGCAAGCATCCCATTCCGAGAGTCATAGCTGCTCAGGCAGATTTCTCACTGGCCCGCCTTTGCAATCCCGGCATCCCTATTTCGCCTGCAGTTTCATCCCGCTTTCAGGCGCTGGAAGCGTGCACGCGCTCAGCCGAACGCCCGCGAGGAAGTCGGCGACAGTCTTGGTCACCGTTGCCTCCACCCGTTCGTGCCCAAACCCGATGCCCGCGAAGTTCATATGCGTCGCGCCGTCGAGCACGCCCATCCACTGGCAGTGCGCAGCGGTCCCGGTCAGATCGTGCCAGGGCTCCTGGCGCGCCTTCGGTCCACCTTGCAGAGATTGATCGCGCGTCCCGGTCAGGATCAGGATAGGCTTGTGAATACCGCTCCATGCGTCATCGGGAAACACAACGCCTGTGCCCTCCGGCGAGAGCGCCACGTAAGCATCGAAACGATCGTGGCCGGCGGGCCCAGAGGGCGCCGACGCAACCCCGATCATGTTCTTAGCGCCTGCTTCAAGCATCACCGTCTCCGCGCCCATCGAGTGACCGAGCAACACGCGAAAAGGCGCGTGGCACCGGCTGTCGGCCCACTTAAGCGCTGCGCCCACATCGAGCAGCCGCGCCTGTTCGGCGTTGAGATCGGCCACCAGCGCGCGAATACCGGGCATCAGCCCATACTGGCGCATGTCCCCACGGAGCGCCGCGAGACCGCTCTCGCGGTGACCCATCGCCACGGTTGTGTAGCCAAGATTTGCCATGGCCTCCGCCAGGTAGCGATAGCCGTTTTCAGAACCGCCGGCGCCATGCGAGATCACCGCGAGCGGCGCGCAGCCAGCCCCCGCTCCGACCGCAGAATAGACAAGCAGCGGAGTAGATCGGCCGTCGGCGCGCGGCACATCGAGCCGCTGCTGCGCAAAGACGAAAGGCGAAAAGGAGCATGCGGTAAGCGTCAGGCCTAAGAGGAAAATGCGCACAGACTACCTCCTTTCCGATAAACACATCTTCAGATCTTATGTTGTTTCGTGGGGGCAATCGAGATTTGTCCCAGAGTTGCCGGTCAACCCGTCGAGAGAGCTCTCGAAGCTCGATACCTTATGCAATGCCGACATTTGGGGAGTAATCGGCCCCAATGAGTGCCTTGGCGATAAAGGATCATTCCTGAAATGCTCTGGGACCCAGGGCGTTTTCGAAGGCCAATCGTCGCGACAACTCGGAGTCGTGCTGTCGGCTGGAGATAAGCGACGCCTGCCGGGACTACTGCCCGCGAATTATCCGTTGTTGGCCGGAGTGATATTCTGCGAACCGAACACTTATGCCCGATCTTTCTGCGTTTGCCGAAAGCGTTTGGATCGTCGAAGGTCCGAGTGTCCGCGACATGGGTGTCATGTTCACCACCCGCATGACGGTTGCCAGGCTCCGCGATGGCTCACTTTGGTTGGAATCCCCTGTTTCGGTACCCTCTGAAACACTCAACCGCATCACCGGCTTGGGACCCGTGAAGTATCTGATTGCGGCGACACCCAGGCATGTCTGGCGGCTATCAGTTTGGCACAGGCTGTTTCCTGAGGCGCAGCTATGGGCGCCACGCCCCACCCCATTTACCTTGAAGAAAGGCTCCTTGCCCTTCGCCGGAATTCTGGGCGACGAGCCGCTTGAATCCTGGAAGAATGACTTCGACCAGCTCGCCTTCAAGGGCAACCCGCTTATCGAAGAAATTCTCTTCTTCCATAAACCATCGCACACAGTCATCCTGGATGATTTGATACAGGTCCACCCGATGATAGAGGACAGGCCGTTTCGGAATTCCTTGATCAGGCTGGGAGGTGTTGCGTACCCGCATGGAGGCGTGCCGTTGGACATCAAGCT
>JBARBP010000229.1:0-5820 GCA_049793195.1 Occallatibacter sp.
GGAATGAGCAGCGTGTATGGGCCTATGTCGAGGTTCACCATACTGAAGATGAACGAGCAGACGCCGAAGCCGATGAAGCCGGCGCAGAGCAACTTGCGGGGGTCCATGCGGGAGCCGAGGATGCCGATGATGGGCGAGCCGATGAATGATCCGATGCCGCGCGGGCCGACGACCAGGCCGGCGGTGAATGCTGTGTAGCCGAGGACTTCCTGGTAATACAGGGGCAGGATGGCGATGGTGATGTAGATGCACATGCCGAGCAAGGCGATGAGGAAGCAGCCGGTGCGGAAGTTGCGATCTTTGAGAATGTGCAGGTCGACGAGGCCTTTGGGGTTGGCCCATGAGCGCCAGATCCAGCCGATGAGGGCGACGATGAGCGCGGCGACGGCCCAGCGTACCCAGATGGCGCCGAACCAGTCGTCTTCCTGACCCTTGTCGAGGACGATCTGGAGGCAGCCGGTCCAGACAATGAGGAGGCCGAAGCCGATGTTGTCGAAGGCGCTGACCTTGGCGTTCTTGATGTAGGGCGGGTCGTGGACGAAGCGGCTGATCATGATGACGGCGAGAATGCCGACAGGGATATTGATGTAGAAGGCGTATCGCCAACTGAAGGTGTCGGTAAGCCAGCCGCCGAGCGTGGGTCCGAGGACAGGCGCGACCACGATGCCGAGACCGTAGGCGGCCATGGCCATGGATCGCTTCTGTACCGGGAAACTTTCGAGCAGGATGGATTGCGAGAGGGGCTGGAGTGCTCCGCCGCCTGCGCCCTGCATGACGCGGGCGAGCAGGATGATGCCGAGAGAGGGAGCCGCTCCGCAGAAGAACGAGGCAATGGTGAAGATGATGACGCAGGTGAGCAGGAAGCGCTTGCGGCCAAAGCGGCGGGCGAACCAGTTGGAGGCGGGCAGGATGACGGCGTTGGCGACCAGGTAGCTGGTGAGGACCCAGGTGGCTTCAGAGTTGGAAGCAGAGAGCGAGCCGGCGATGTAGGGCAGGGCCACCGAGGCAATGGCGGTGTCGAGCACCTCCATGAAGGTGGGGAGCATGACGGAGACGGTAACGAGCCACGGATTGACGCCCTGGGTGAGCGGGTAACGAGCTTGGGCGGCGGCAGTGGTCATTGCGGGAGAACACTTGAGGGTAAACGATTGGGGGGAGGGGCGCCAGTGATGAGCGGCAGCTTCAAGCTTCTAGCTCCTAGCTTTGGGATTGTTGGGATGAACTTGAGAGTGCCCAGATCTTAGATTTGATAGCTCGCCGCGCGTGGTGGCGAGATACACGGCAGCCCCACGGAGCTCGGCGGCAAAGAGCACATGTTTGCGGTGCTATAATTTTTGGCCATGGACAGAAAGTCGTTCCTGAAAGGCCTTGCTATGGCAGGGGTTAGCCTGCCCTGCTGCTTTGCCCTCGGCGAAGCGAAGAATGGAAAATGCGACGGTCCAACTTGCATGTCAGACGCAAACGCCGTCCGCGCATTCCTTACTGAATTTCTCATCGAAGAAGATGCAAACCTCGACCATGGGACTCTGTTGAAGTTGATGCAGAGACGGGGCCGCGCATGTTGCCGAGCGCTGGATTTCAGACAGAAACTGATCGACGACAGCCAGGGCAGCGTGGAAAAGCTTGTGGAACAGATGGGTAAGATCGTTGGTGCGGAAAACTGCACCCGCTCCGGCGACACGGTGACCCTGGTCTATCCGGTTGACAAATGCGTCTGCGGCTGGAATCCCCAGCGTCCGGTGAATCCCAAAGACCCATACTGCGATTGCTCGGCGGCCAACAACCAACTGCTTTTCTCGACCGTCAGCGGCAAGCCGGTCAGCGTCAAGGTGGTGGAATCGCAAAGACGCAACGGCGTTCGTTGCAGGTTCGCGATCCAGTTGAGCTAAGGGGCGGCCTTGCAACCGACAGTTGGGGTGAGGGGAAGCACTCCGCTATTGAATGGACCTAAGGTAGGCGACCAGTTGCCAGCGCTGCTCGGTGGGGAGACTGGACCAGGAGGGCATGCCGTGGGCAAGATCGCCCTGACGCAGGAACCACTCGAGGTCGCCGTCGGTAGCCGAAGTGATGTGCTCGCTGTGCAATGAGGGATGCTTGTGGCCGTCGCCTCTTGCGTTGGCTTTGTGGCACTCGGCGCAGTGGTCGCTGTAAACCAAGGCGCCGGCCGCGACCGCCCCTACGTTGCCTGCGAGCGGGTTGGCGCGGGCGTGATCTTTGGGCGGAATGTGGTCCCAATGAGGATGAACGGCGGCAGAGAAAGCCAGTGCGCCGCTCAAGACGAGAAAGAAAGCCGCGAGAAGTCTGCGAGTGGAATGCTTCATTGGGCGCCTCCATTGGCGGCGTGGAACCAGTTGCCGATCTGATTGAACTCATAGGCGACGCCGACGCGGTAAACGCGGGTCAGGCTGGATGAGGTGAGCCCGAAGCCCGGGGAAAAGCTCAGGCGCATGCCCTTAGGAAGTTGCCAGCCGAGAAGCGGCGCGATGTAGTGCGAAGTATTGCCGAGAGTGAGAGCGGCTGTGTCGCCGAGGCCGCCGTAGGCTTCAGCCCCGGCCATGAACTTTTCCGCGCAGAAGGTACATGAACGTCCGCTGGCTGCGCCGCGCAAGGGACGGGAGGCACCGATGGCGTAGCCGAACTCCCATGGGTCGTGGCCGAGATCCTTTTCGGAGATGAAGTTTTCGGCGATGTTCCAGTCTTTGAAGTTTGAGGAGAGGATGAGCTTGAGTTCGGCCTCATGCTGATGTTCGCGGCGGGCGTCGCCATTGGGACTGGCAAGGTCGGATTGGCTGTCGTGGCCGACTACTTCGAGGATGGTTTTGTCGGCGCCGGAGGTGTTTTCGTACTCGACGTAGAGAACAGGGTTAACGGCGTGGTCACGCATAAGGGGGCGAACCCGGTTCTCAATACGGAAGCCGGTGAAGATGGTCGAATCCTGTGCGGTGGCCTGGCCATCGAGATAGAGCTCTGAGGTCCACCAGCCGAGGACGCCATATTCGAATTCGAGGGCAGTTGCGCCGTATTGGGTGCTGCCGTCGGGCCGAGCAAGGGCGGTTTTGGTCTCGATGTCGAGGTTGCCGGGCTCCTCCAGATCGTGGGAGTAGGTGACGAAATAGGGTTTGTCCTGGGCCTTGGCGGCTGGAACCAGACAGGGGGTCAGGATGAGGGATAGGCAGAACGCCAGAAATGAAAGCAGACTAAGGGCCGGTTGAGGTACGGATCTCTGGGCCCTTTGTAGAGGGTTACAGAACAAGTTGAATCCTCCTAGAAATGCGACTGAATTGGTCGTATATAAATAAAGACTAAATTGGTCGGATATTGATTGCAAGCCGGACGTGCCGCATAGCGGAATGCCCGGAGATGGCGAAAGCGCGCTACGGATGGGGGTGGTCGTTCCGAACGAGGTTCAGACGGACGGTAGCGGAATGGCTTTTAAGAGAAGGGGCAATCGAGCCGAGGACGTGATGGGCAATAATTGAAAAGGGGAGGAGTTTCGATGCGTCGCGTCCTTGTCTACATCCTAAGCGGGGTCTGTGTTTTGAGCGGGCTTGCGGGTTGGTTGGTGTCCGATACGGCGGTGTTGGCGAAGGCGCCCGATCCAGCGGACTATCCGCTGCGGGTGCATGTGCTTAAGAACACTGCGCGTTCGCGCCACAGCCGTGAGGGCAAGTCTTTTTCGGACACGCCGGATTACCTGGACGGGGAGGGGGGCGCGGACCTGTTTGAGGAGGGCCACCCGCTCGGTTTCCAGTTCAAATATAGCTGCGTGGATCCGCTCAGGGCTTCAGAGGCGTACGCAACCTATCCTGCCCGATGGAAGAAGAGGGACAAGACGCTGGAGATTCTGCTTCCTCAACCTGGCAAGCCGTGGAATCTGGAGGGCTGCGACCTGCAGGTAGTGGCGAGGCCGGGGTTGGCCTATTTCTGGAATCCGGATGACGACAGGGTGATTGAGGAGTCCGCCGCAAAGTTCAAGGAGTGGATGGTGAAGCACCAGTACGATCCTGAAAAGGACTTGAACGACCCGATTGGGCTGGATACCGATTCGGACGCGCCGGGAGAGAGCGGATCGAGTTCGTCTCAGACTCCCCCTCCGAAGTAAAGTCGTTGAAACTAATATAGATGTACTAGATTTTGACTTGGTTCGGGGCGGGATTGAGCCTGAGGCTCGCCGCGCCCTGCTGATGTGCCGGCTCGGGACGTCCTTATGAAGATCCAATCAAATAAAGTTGACACTAAGTCACTCAATCATGCATCTTATTAGAGTCAGAATTTTATTGAACAGGCAGGGAGTCAACAATGGCAAAGATCATAGGTATTGACCTTGGCACCACGAACTCGTGTGTTGCCGTGCTGGAGGGTGGAGAGCCCAAAGTCATTCCAAATGAAGAGGGCGCGCGAACGACGCCCTCGATCGTCGCCTTCTCGAAGAGCGGCGAGCGGCTGGTGGGCCAGGTGGCCAAGCGGCAGGCGATTACGAACCCGGAGAACACGATTTTCTCGATTAAGCGGTTCATGGGCCGGCGCTACAACGAAGTCAATGACGAAATGAAGATGGTCCCCTTCAAGGTAGTGCAGCAGGGCGACCACGTTGGGATTCTTGCGCAGGGCAAGGAGTACACCCCGCCGGAGATTTCGGCGATGATTCTGCAGAAGCTGAAGTCTTCTGCCGAGGCCTACCTGGGCGAGACGGTGACCGAGGCCGTGATTACGGTGCCTGCTTACTTCAACGATGCGCAGCGGCAGGCCACCAAGGACGCGGGTAAGATCGCGGGCCTGGATGTGAAGCGCATTGTGAACGAGCCGACGGCGGCGGCGCTGGCCTACGGGTTGGACAAGAAGAAGGACGAGACGATTGCCGTTTACGACTTTGGCGGCGGCACCTTTGACATTTCCATTCTGGAAGTGGGCGAGGGCGTGATCGAAGTGAAGTCGACCAACGGCGATACGCATTTGGGCGGCGACAATCTCGATCAGAGGATCGTGGACTGGCTGATTACTGAATTCAAGCAGGAGTCGGGACTTGACTTGAGCTCGAAGGGCAACGAGATGGCGTTGCAGCGTCTGAAGGATGCCGCGGAGAAGGCCAAGATCGAGCTTTCGACGACGATCGAGACGGAGATCAATCTTCCGTTCGTGACCGCTGACGCGAGCGGACCGAAGCACCTGGTGCGGAAGCTAACGCGCGCCAAGCTGGAGCAGCTTGTTGGCGATCTGCTGGAGAAGTCGCTGGAGCCTTGCAAGAAGGCGATTGCCGACGCGGGCGTGAAGTTCAGCGATATCGATGAAGTGGTGTTGGTGGGCGGACAGACGCGCATGCCCAAGATCCAGGAGTTGGTGAAGGGGCTTTTCGGCAAAGAGCCGCATCGGGGCGTGAATCCGGACGAAGTGGTCGCGATTGGCGCGGCGGTGCAGGCGGGCGTGCTGGCCGGCGAAGTGAAGGACCTGCTGCTGCTGGACGTGACACCGCTGACCTTGTCGATTGAGACACTGGGCGGCGTGGCGACATCGATGATTCCGAGGAACACGACGATTCCGACCAAGAAGACGGAGACGTTTTCGACGGCGGCTGACTCGCAGACCGAGGTCGAAGTCCACGTGTTGCAGGGCGAGCGGCCCTTGGCAGCGCAGAACCGCACGCTGGGCAAATTCAAGCTGGCGGGGATTCCTCCGGCGCCGCGTGGAGTGCCGCAGATCGAGGTGACGTTTGACATCGACGCTAACGGCATTTTGAACGTGACGGCGAAGGACATGGCCACGGGCAAGGACACGCGCATTCAGATCACCTCGAGCTCGGGTCTCTCGAAGGAAGAAGTCGAG
>JBARBP010000230.1:0-31334 GCA_049793195.1 Occallatibacter sp.
CCGGCGCGGGCAGCCTTGGTGTATTGGCGCTGGGAATAGCTGAAGACCAGCGACTGCATTGTGGCGCTTCCCACGGAGGGCTGGCCGGTGGGGAAGCCGTGAGAATAGCCGATCTGGGAGCCAATGACAAAGTTGGGAATGTATGCGTCTTCGGTCTGGGCTAGTGAGGCTTGCGCCTTTTTCACATCGGCGTCGGCGAGCAGGACGGTGCTACTGTTTTGCTGCGCCATTTCGACGACGGTACGCAGCGAGACCTGAGCAGGCAGCAGGGAACAGAAAAGTGCAGGCAGGAGCGCGATCGCCCAACGAGCAACTCTTGGGTTCCGGTCGCTCGGCATCCAGGCGTTGCGCGAATTGTTTGCAGTCTTCACTTTCTTGTTTCTCACCAATGGTTGAAATTCAGGTTATTGAAGTTCAAGGTTCGAAATCCAATGCGGGCTTGTAGTCGTGCGCCAATTGGAGTGCGGCCGCCACTTCACGTTGCGCGCCCGCCGTATCGCCGAGTTGTTTTTTGAGACGGGCGAGCCGGAGATGGGCTTCAAATGCAGGCGCCTCCTCAGACCTTGAGTTGCCGGAAAGATACTGCTCAAACAATTTGGTCGCCAAAGCGGGATCGCGGTTTGATTCAGTCAGCACGCCTGCCGCATCGAAGAGCGCCACACCCGGATTCTTTTCATTTTCCGCCGCAACGACGGAGTTATGAATAGCCCCGTCCATGTCTTGCCAGCGTTGCCTGCGGCGATAAAAACTGGCGAGTGTCGTCCAGGAATCGGCGGGATTTTGAGCGGTGGCGATCGCCTGTCTGAACTCCCGCTCGGCAGTTCCATAATCCTTGCGTGCCTCGGCAATGCGAGCTCGCAACAGGTGGGCGTTTGCCGGATCGACCTTGTCGAGTTGCGCGGCTATTCCCACTGCCTTGTCGATGCCTCCGCCTACGACTCCGGGAGCGTCTTTGTCAAAGTCGCCCAAAGCGGAGAGGGCCGCGGCGTTGCGCGGATCGAGGCTGACTGCGGTTTCAAACTCAGTGCGCACGCGCTTGGCCAGCGAATAAGCGGTCATGAACGAGGCCCGATCTGCCTTTTCGCCAAGCGCCCGGCCGAGCCATAGGTGATAATTCGAGTTCTGATCATCGAGCCGCACCGCCTGTTCGCATTCATCTACTGCCGCATTCCACTGTTGGAGCGTGTAGTGCACGCGGCACTCGAGATTTTGGGCTT
The DNA here is from genome assembly GCA_049793195.1 of Occallatibacter sp. Lineage (GTDB taxonomy): Bacteria > Acidobacteriota > Terriglobia > Terriglobales > Acidobacteriaceae > Telmatobacter. The sequence goes on from JBARBP010000230.1 coordinate 1,218, forward strand.
CAGCCAATTGCGCGCCGGCCTGGGGAAGCGATCCGATGAGTCCCAAAGCCTTGTCAGCTTCACCAGCCTGCAACGCCTGATTGACTTGGGCAAGCGTTCTGGCCACACCGGTTCCCTGCGCGGATGCAGAGGGGCCTGTCACTGCCACCAACAGCCCAAGTGCAACTCGCCAGGCCGCAGCCTTGAATCGCACCGGTCCAGAGCTCTTCACCGCACAACCTTGACAGGAACGCCTTCCTGCAAGGGCTGCCCGCTGAGTGTTCCTGTTGCTACCCAATCTCCCTCATTCAAGCCGCTCACGATTGCGACCCTGGTGAGATTTGTGATGCTGGTGACAACGGGCGTTCGCACAAGATTGTCTTTCACGACCTTGAATACGTAAGGCTTTCCGTTAGATGAGTAGAGGGCCTCGCGCGGAATACTCAAGGCATCGGGTTCACTGGAGGTGGTTACCGTAACGTTCACGTTTGTATCCGGGAGCAAGGTACCGTCTTCATCGTCGATTCCCACGAGCACAACACCGACATTGCGCGTACCGTAGGTAATCACAGTGACAGGCGCTCGCTCGATGTGGCCATGCCATTCCTGGCCGGGTTTGGCATCCCACTTGATCACAATTTTCTGGCCTGCTTGCAAACGGCCAATATCGGGCTCATCAAAATAGGCGCGCACCCGCTCGTTTCCCAGGTCCGCTATCTGCATTAGCAGCTTGCCCTGCTCGGCATACTCGGTGCGTGCGGCATCGACGCTGTAGACGGTTCCCGCCATGGGCGCGTGGATCGCTGTCTGCGAAACAACCTTGCGCGCCGCAGCGAGGCCTGCCTCGGCATCCGCAAGAGCAGCCTGGGCTCGGGCCACTTCCGCGGACGAGTAGCGGCTGCCTGCACTCTCTTCGGATGCGTGTAGGCTCGCTTCCGCAGTCTGCAATCGTTCACGCGCAGCACTGACTTCACTGGCTGAAGCAGCTCCAGCGGAGTTGAGCTTGGTGAGCGCATCCAGATCGTGTCGCGCCTGGTCGCGCTCCAGACGCGTCCGGGCGATATCCCCTGCCGCCATCTGGCGCTGTTCCTGGGTGCCGTTGTGGGTGGCCGCATCGAGGGAGGCCTGAGCAGCTTTGACGCCGCTTTCGGCGGTGGCTTCGCGGGCGCGCGCGTCGGTGTCATCAAGCAGCATCAACAGCTTGCCTGCCGGGACTTTGTCGCCGGCCTGGACGTAGACGGCTTTCACCGTTGTGGAGATTGGGCTGTAGAACTGGTAGTTCACCTCGGGCTCGACTTTGCCGTTGGTGCTTATGGTGTTTAACAGCACTTCGCGATCGACTCGCGACTCACGCACCGTCAGTTGGTCCCTAAGGAGATAGCGGGTGAGAAAGAACACGAGGATGAGAATCAAGCCCAGACTTCTCCAAAGCCAGAGCCTGACGCGGTCCGATTGCTTTCTATCTTCAGCCATTTATCTAACCTGAGTCAGTATATAGGACTCAAAAACCGGTGCCAGAGAGGCAAAAAAGCATCGATCTTGAGACCCGGAACAAACCTGGGTACCCGTACAATGCTTTTATGCCTTCTGAGACCCACAATACGGCACGCTATACGGATGAACACGCCAAGGCCGGACTCGATTTCGCGTTTCCGGCAATCGAGACCTGGCAGAACCAGTTTCCCGGCTATGAGATTTTGATCGACGATCCGGAATTGACTTCAGTGTGCCCGAAGACGGGGCTGCCGGACTTTGGCGTGCTCACGATCCGCTACATGCCGCGCGAGCGCTGCCTTGAACTGAAGTCGCTGAAAGAGTACCTGTTCAGTTACCGGAACCTTGGGATTTTTCAGGAAAACATTGTGAACCAGGTTCTGGAGGACGTGGTGAAGGCGTGCGATCCGGTATGGGCGGTGGTTCATGGGGTATTCCGGCCGCGCGGCGGGATTGGGACGACGGTTGAGGCTCGGTGGCCGCGGCCGAAAGGCTGACGGCGCACAAGAGCAGAAGGCCGGCTACGGCGCGTTGCGATCTTTGTTGAACCTCCAAACATCGATATCGAGAGCGAATCGATCCTTGTCTACGTCAAATCCATCTCTTCGAGCACCGTTTAATCCCGCATTGGGCACATTCCTGCTGCTCATTGGGCTGAATCTTCTCAATTACATCGACCGGTACATCCTGCCGGGCGCGCAGCCGCTGATTCAGCGCGAGTTTCATGCGACGGATCAGCAGATGGGCGCGCTGACGACGGCGATGTTTTTTGTCTATATGCTGGCCGCACCGCTGACGGGCTGGCTCGGTGATCGGTTCAGCCGAAAACCGCTGATCATTACAGGGGCGATTCTGTGGAGCCTGGCCACGCTGGGGACAGTTTGGGTGCACAGCTACTGGACCTTCTACTTGCGGCAGGGGTTTGTGGGGATTGGCGAGGCGACGTTCAGCATTTTTGCCCCGGCCGTGCTGGCAGATTTCTATCCTGAACGCGAGCGTACTCGGGTTCTTTCCATTTTCTACTTGGCGATTCCGGTAGGGGCGGCGCTGGGGTATCTGGCCGGTGGGGAGATGGGCAGCGCGTGGGGCTGGCGGACACCGTTCTTTGTGTGCGCGATTCCGGGACTGGTGATTGCGGCGCTCTATGTGGGGTTCGGGCGCGAACCGGTGCGAGGTTCGTCGGATCATTTGCGGGCGACTGCTAACCGCGCCACGGTGGTGGGGCTGTTTCGCAATCCGGCCTTCCTGACCGGGACCATGGGCCTGGCGACGCTGACGTTTGCGATGGGCGGGATTTCGGCGTGGGTGCCTACGTTTCTGCATCGGGTGGCCGGTTTGTCCGTGGCGAACTCGAGCCTGACGGTGGGCGCGATTACGGTAGTCGATGGAATTGCCGGAACGCTAACTGGCGGATGGATTGCACAAGTTTGGCTGCGCACCAACTACCGCGCGCTCTACCTGCTTTCGTTCTGGAGCGTGCTGCTGACGCTGCCGTGCGGATTGCTGCTCTTCTTTGGTCCGCATTCGTGGGCAGTTCCGTCGTTGTTTGCTGCCGAGTTTTTTCTCTTTCTCAATGCCGGGCCGCTCAATACCGCAATCGTGAACTCAGTGTCGGCGCCGGTGCGGGCGACGGCGATTTCGATCAACCTGTTCTGCATCCATTTCTTTGGGGACACGTTCTCCCCGCAGATCATTGGAGCGATCTCTGATCACTCGAACCTGAGCATCGGACTGGGCGCCACGCTCATCTTCCTGGTTATCTCGGCGGTGATTCTGCGGGCGGGCGTTCGGTTTGCGCCGCTGCTGGAGGAGCAGTCAAGGCCGGTGGATTGATCCGGCGCAGATAGGGCTGGTTACATCGCATCGGGGACTGATGTGGTCAGCGATACTGACAACATGGTTTCGACGAGTCTCGCGACAGAGATATTCGCTGGTCTCTGTTGGATTCTGGCGCTTGCCTGGTCGTGGCATGCAATTGCGGCTCTCAGGGGGATGGCGACTCTGCCTGATCTGAGCCGTGTGGATGCTGGTTCATTGCCTCTGTTGATTCCAGGAGATGGTCCCGACGTTAGTGTTGTTGTTCCAGCTTGCAATGAGGAGAGCGCGATCGAGGCTACGCTGCGCTCGCTGCTTGCTTCGACCGGCGTGCGGCTGGAAGTGATTGCTGTCGACGACCGTTCTACTGACCGAACCGGAGATCGCATGGAGCAGGTGGCTGCTGAGGCTGCGGCCGGCGGCGGCACGCACCAGTTGCGGGTGATGCACATTCGCGAGCTGCCAGCAGGATGGCTGGGAAAGACTCATGCGATGGCTATGGGGGCGCAGAAGGCTACGGCGCCGTGGCTTTTGTTTACGGATGGCGACGTGGTCTTTAAGCCGGAGGCGCTGGAGTTTGCGCTTCGCCATGCACAAGCCGAGAAGGCGGATCATTTGGTTCTGACGCCGACAGTGGTGCTGAAGACTTGGGGTGAGGCGGCGATGTTTGCAGCGATGAACGCTCTCGGTGGGTGGACGATTCGGTTGTGGAAGGTGGAGGACCCGTGGGCAAGGGACTCGATTGGAGTGGGCGGGTTCAACATGGTGCGGCGCAGTGTTTATGAGGGTTTGGGCGGGTTTGAGGCGCTGCGAATGGAGGTGGTGGAAGACCTGCGGCTTGGCTGGCTACTGAAGAGCGGCGGCTATGCGAAGCGCGTTGCTGTCGGTCCGGGTTTGGTGAGTATTCGCTGGCTGGAGGGGGCGCTGGGGGTGGTGCACCTGGCGGAGAAGAACGGGTTCGCGGTGTATCGGTTTCGTGTGGGACTCACCTTACTTGCGAGTTTTGGGCTGGCGGTGCAGATTGTTTTCCCGCTGCTGGCAATGGCGGTAGGTGGATGGGCGATGGCTGCGGGGCTGCTTACGTATTTGGCGATTGCGTTGACGTATCAGGCGAGTCGACGCGCGACCTTGACGCCATCGTGGCTGGCCGTCTTGTTTGCGCCGGCGACGGCGGTGGTGCTTTACGCGTTGCTTCGGTCGATGGTGCTGGCGCTGGTACGCGGTGGAATAGAGTGGCGTGGGACGCGGTACCCGTTGGAGGAGCTGCGGCAACAGGCTGGACCGCTTTGGGGAACTGGGCGCATCGAGCGCTAAGTCGAGGACTATTTTGTCGGACGGGACTCCTGGTCGCGGGTGTTCATGAATGCGCGGCGGCTGCCCTGGGAACGGAGGTTGGGGTCGTTCAGCGGAGGGCGGTCCTGTTCGGCGTTGAAGCCTCGAGCGAGCTTTGGGTTGGGTTTGAACTTGGGCGGACCGCCATTAAATTGGCGGACATGGCTGAGGACCATACCCGCCCGGCCGTGCATGGGCTGGATGAGGCCGCGGACGCGGACGTCCATGTCTTTGTACTTTTGCAGCTCGCCGACATCGCTGTGGTCCTCCCATAGACTGACGATGGTGAACCGGCAGAGGTTGTCGGGGGTTTGCGGAGTGCAAACGTCGAGATAGCGGGTTCCATTGGGGAGTTCAACGACGTCGTAGACATGGGCGGTAATGCAGACGTCTGTGTTGAGGCGCTTGGAGGCTTGGTCGGCCGGGATGCATGGCTTTGGGGTGGCGAAGGTAAATACGGGCGTACACACAGCGAGGAGCGCGAGCCAATGCAATCGGCGCGGAGACATTATCAGCCTTTCCGGGGAATATGAAGAGAGTAACGCGAAATGGGCGCTAGGAAAAGGGGAATTGCACCCTATCCGAATAAAATGGATATACGATTGATAAGTATATACGGAGGTGGGCTGTGAAATTGGCGAAGTGGGGTAATAGCGTTGCGGTTCGCATTCCAGCCGATGTGGTCGCGAAGTTGGGGTTCTCTCCTGACCAGGAAGTCGAGATCAAAGTGACAGGGGAGCATTCGTTTGAGGTGACGCGCGACCGCAGGCGCGAGCAAGCGATCGAAAAGATGCGCAAACTGCGCTTTGTGGTCCCAGACGACTACGTATTCAACCGCGACGAAATCTATGACCGCTAATGCATTTTTTGACACCAATATCCTGATTTACGCGCTTACCGTTCGCGCAAGTTCAAGGCAAGACCCTCGCAGCGAAATTGCCGAAAAGACTCTGAGCCCCGGCGGGGTTGTGAGCGTTCAGGTTTTGAATGAACTTGCCGACGTTGTGACGTGCAGATTCCAGAAGGGGTGGGATGCAATTGAGCAGTATCTTGAAGTGGTGAATGCGCTTTGTGGACGAGCAGTCCCTTTGACTGTTGAAACACAGATGGCCGCTATTGAGATTTCCAGGCGCTACGGGTATCGCATCTATGATTCGCTTATACTTGCTGCTGCTCGGCAGACGGGATGCGAAACAGTATTCACCGAGGATATGCAACACGGGCAAAAGATCGGTGGCATGACGATCGTGAATCCATTCATTGGACTTTAGCCGCCCAGGATCTACCGCATCCCCACCATCTCCTCGCTCTTGGCGCCTTGACCGTAGTGGCTCTCCACGTAGCGGTCGAGAATCTCTTTGAACTCGGCAACGATGGTGTCGCCGCGTAGGGTTGTGGCTAGCTTTCCGTCGATGTAGACGGGGGCCTTGGGCTCTTCGAATGTTCCCGGTAGGCTGATGCCGAGGTTGGCGTGCTTGGATTCGCCGGGGCCGATGACAACACAGCCCATGACAGCGAGTTTCAACTCTTCGACGCCGGGATACTTTTTGCGCCATTCGGGCATGGAGGTGCGGAGGTAGCTCTGGATCTGCTCGGCGAGTTCCTGGAAGTAGGTGCTGGTGGTGCGGCCGCAGCCGGGACAGCTGGTGACCTGGGGCATGAAGCTGCGGATGCCGAGCGATTGCAGGATTTGCTGGGCGGCCTGGACTTCTTCAGTGCGGTCGCCGCCGGGCTTGGGGGTGAGGCTGACGCGGATGGTGTCGCCGATGCCGGCGAGGAGCAGCGGCGCGAGGCCGGCCGTCGAGGCGATGAGGCCCTTTGAGCCCATGCCGGCTTCAGTGAGCCCGAGGTGCAACGCGTAGTCGCAGCGGGCGGCGAGATTGGTGTAGACGTCGACGAGGTCGCGGACACCACTGACCTTGGCTGAGAGAATGATCTGGTCTTTGCGGAGGCCAAAGCGTTCGGCGGCCTTGGCGGAATCGAGGGCGCTGACGACCATGGCTTCCATCATGACGTCGCGCGCAGGCTCGGGCTCGGCATTCTTGCTGTTCTCGTCCATCATGCGTGTGAGCAGCGACTGATCGAGCGAGCCCCAGTTGACGCCGATGCGGACGGGCTTCTGGTTCTCGGCGGCGCACTCGACCATGACCTGGAAGTTGTCGTTGTCTTTTTTGCCGATGGAGGCGTTGCCGGGATTGATGCGGTACTTGGCAAGCGCGCGCGCGGTGGCGGGGAATTTCTTGAGAAGCAGGTGTCCGTTGTAGTGGAAGTCGCCGACGATTGGAACGGTGATGCCGCGCTTCAAGAGGCCTTCGACGATGGCGGGGACTGCTGCTGCGGCCTCTTCGTTGTTGACCGTTACGCGCACGATCTCAGAGCCGGCGAGGGCGAGGGCTGCAACCTGCTCGATGGTGCCGGGGATGTCGGCCGTGTCGGTGTTGGTCATGGACTGGACGACGACCGGGACTTCCCAGCCGACGCGGACCTGTCCGATTTTGACCGTGGGTGTTTTCCTGCGATGAATCTCCGCCATGGTTTCAGTTTACCCGGAATTATGGATCAGCGGGAGTTGGCGGGCAGGGATCTGCTTTATGGATCGGTCGACTTGGCAGATATTGGAAGTGCAAACGTGTTGGCCGAGTACGTAAGTCGCGGTCATTGATTATAAAAGAGTTGGGGTTGAGCCGAGAAATCGCGAGTCCAGAGGTTGGCGTTTTTTGTTGAGCCTGAGGGCTCGAGACAACTCGACGGCGGAATTGGACCTGGACGAAAACGGGGATGTGTCAGGCATGCGCGGAAGTGCGGGCGTCGACGATAGCGAATGCGGTGTTTTGGAGTTGAAGCTCTCTCAAGAGCGAAGCTATTGGAGCGGGGCGGCCGAAGAGCCAGCCCTGGGCGTATAGGACGTCACGCCTAAGGAGAAACAGCGCCTGCTCTTCAGTCTCGACTCCTTCGGCAACCGTTTGGAGGTTGAGTGAGCGGGCCATTTCAATGATGTGAAGGACGACTTGGCTGGTGGGACCGTTGGTGGCGATGGTTTCGACGAAGGCTTTGTCGATTTTAAGCGTATCGAGCGAGAGAGATTGAAGGCAGGCGAGACTGGAGTATCCAGTGCCGAAATCGTCAATGGCGATGCGGAAGCCCTTGTTGCGTAGCGTGGTAATGAGCTTTGCGGTTTCTGGATCATTGAGGAAGGCGCGTTCGGTAGCTTCGATGCCAATGTTATAGGGCAGAGCGCCGGTAGCGTGGAGCAACTGATCAAGCTGCGCCAGGGTGCGGCCAGAGCGCAGATCGCCGGTCGACATGTTGATGGCGACTTCGAAGTTGGGATCAATTTCGAGGATTCGAGGCAGATCCTGGGTGATGAATCCGAGGACCTGGGCGGTGATGAGATGGATGAGGCCGCGATCTTCGGCGAGCGGGATGAATTGGTCCGGAGGAATGTTCCCGAGGGGGCTCCTCCAGCGAACGAGGGCTTCGGCCCCGATCATGCGGCGCGAATCCAATTTAACGATGGGTTGATACTCGACGTAGAATTCCTTTCGCTTGATTGCCCGCCGGACCATTGCAGGAAATGAGCTGCGGAGTTGGTCGATGTAGTTAACCACCCAGGCAAGGAGGATTCCGCAGAGTACGCCGATGGGGGCAAAGAAGAGAGCGAAGTGGCGGACACGTTGAAGGACGTAATGTCTGGGGATTGCCGCAACGACGGCGAGGTCCCATTTCGCGGAGCGGACTCTGGAGACAAGGTAGCCGTGATCGACGAGAGTAGCCTGGGTGCCCACGGGGATAGGATCGAACCATGCGGGCTGGAAGTTGCCGCCGAAAAGGGAGATACGGTCACGGTTGGGGGCAGAGGGGACGAAGACGGAGAATTCGACATCGGAACCTTCAGTGGGAATATCGACAAGAAGGTTGGGGTCGGCAATGATAGCGAAGCCGCCGGCGGAGAAGACATCGAGCGGACGCCACTGCTGCGGCGAGAGCTTTACGTTGAAGTACTCGTTCACGCCCCGGTCGGATATGAGGCTTGGCTTGCCGAGAGAGACCGGAGTGGTAACGCCGAGCGAGGTGCAGAGGAGCGTGTCGCCTGAGGTGTGGCCGGCAGCTTTCATGTAGCCGGAGCCGAGTGCGATCTGGCGGAGCAGATCGATGTCTTTGGGAGAACACGGAGGAAAGTTTGCTTGGCTTATGCGACCCTTTGCGATGGCGAACTGACTAGCGGCTTCTTCAACGCGGCGAAGGGCGTCGTGCGCATAAGTGAGGCTCAGAGATCTTTGGGCGGCGAGGCTCTCGTGCCACGCGAGATAAATGGATGCCAGGATGGGTGCACAGATGGCGACCAATCCCGCGGCAAGCGCAATGGCAATTCGTGGCCGGTTCGGCATTCGAGACCTCGTTTGGCAAGGCACCCTGGGATGAACCAGCAATCATAGTAGAGCATTGAAAACCGAGGCGGAATCACCAACGTGTGGGTGCGCATCACCCATTTGTGCAGGAGATGCCAGCGAGACGAAGCAATGGGCAGAGGCAAGATTATGGCGATTCGCCGGAGAGCGCTGCTTGTGGGAGACGACGCATTTGACGAGGCTTAGGCTGGCGTCAAAATGATAGCGGTTTGTAACAGAAAATACGTTAATCTAGGTCGATGAACGATACCACCAACCGTGCAGGACGGGGCGGTCATTCGGCGATGAGCAACGCGGCGCCGCTGCGGATTTGCGGGCTGCGCAAGGCGTTTGCGGATGTGCAGGCGGTGGATGGTGTAGACCTGGAGGTCGCCAAGGGTGAGTGCTTTGGACTGCTGGGGCCGAACGGGGCGGGGAAGACGACCACCATTGAGATTTGCGAGGGGTTGACGGCTCCGGACGAGGGAACGGTGGATCTGCTGGGGTTGAAGTGGAGAACCGGCGCGGGCGAGTTGCGGCAGCGGATCGGGATTCAATTGCAGGAGACGCAGTTTCCGGAAAAGCTGACGGTGGAGGAGACGCTGCGGCTGTTTCGGAGTTTTTACCGGAACGGGATTTCGGTAGAGGAGTCGATTCGCACGGCGCAACTTGAAGAGAAACGGAAGTCGCGGGTGGGAGGGCTTTCCGGTGGGCAGAAGCAGCGGCTGGCGATGGCATGCGCGTTGGTGGGCGATCCAGAGTTGCTGTTTCTGGATGAGCCGACGACAGGGCTCGATCCACAGGCGCGGCGGCATCTTTGGGACCTGGCGGACGAGCTTAAGCAGGCCGGGCGGACGATTATTTTGACGACGCACTATATGGAAGAAGCTGAGCGGTTATGCGATCGCGTCGCCATTATGGATTATGGGCGGGTTATTGCGCTGGGGACACCGCAGCAACTGATTGCGACTGTGGGGGGCGAGGACATTGTGGAGTTCGCGGTGTCGCATTGCGCGCCGGGAAGCAGTGAGCCCATTCGGGGCGTGGTTGATCCGGCGCAGCTCACCGCGATTTCTGGTGTGCAGTCGCATCGCGTGGATGCGGGGTTGCATCAGCTTTCAGTGACCGAGCTGCATACGACGGTGCCACGAATCTTTGCGGCGCTTGCGGCCGAGGGTCTGCATATGAGCGAGTTTCGCACGCACTCGGCGACGCTAGAGGACGTATTTGTGCGGCTGACGGGGAGGAATCTGCGCGATGAATAAGCTGGAGCTGAGCAGCCTGTACCAGTTGACGATGGCGCGGTTTCGGTTGCTGGCGCGCGAGCCAGAGGCGATTTTCTGGATTTTTATATTTCCGATTCTGCTGGCGGCGGGGCTGGGAATTGCGTTTCGCAATCGGCCGCCGGATGTGCTGCCCGTAGCGGCGACGACTCCTTACCTGACGCAGGCGCTGGTGGCGGACCCGGGATTGAAGACGACGGAAATGGATGAGGAGGCTGGGAGTCATGCGTTGTCGACGGGCGCCATTCTACTGCTTGCGGTGCAGAGGCCGGATGGCGTGGCGTACAAGTACGACGATACGAATCCCGACGCGCGGACGGCGCGGATGATTGCGGACCGTGCGATTCAGGCAGCGGCGGGGCAGCAGGATGCGGTGCGTGTTGAGAATCAATTGGTGCACGAGACCGGTTCGCGTTATATCGATTTTGTGGTGCCGGGGCTGCTGGGAATGAACCTGATGGGGTCGGCGATCTGGGGGCTAGGGTTTGCAATTGTGGAGGCTCGGCAGAAGAAGCTGCTGAAGCGCATGGTGGCTTCACCGATGCCGCGGTGGCAATACCTCGCGTCATTTCTGCTTTCGCGGCTGGTCATGCTGGTGATCGAGGTCGTAGCGTTCCTTGGGTTTGCCGGGCTGGTGTTTGGAGTGCCGTTTCGCGGGTCACTCTGGCAGCTTGGGTCGTTGTGCGTGCTCACCTCGATGGCCTTTTCCGCACTGGGGCTGCTGATTTCGTCGCGGGCAAAGACTATGGAGGCGGCGTCGGGGCTGATGAACCTGGTGATGCTTCCCATGTGGATTCTGTCGGGGGTGTTTTTTTCGGCGTCGCGGTTTCCGGCGGTGATTCAGCCGTTTGTTCGCGCGCTGCCACTGACGGCGGCGAACGAGGCATTGCGCGCGAATATGCTGCAGGGGGCGGGGCTGAATCAGTTGATGGTTCCAGTCGCGATTCTGCTGGCGTGGCTAGTGGTACCGTTTGTGGTGGCGCTACGAATTTTTCGGTGGAGGTAGCAAGGCAACGGTGCGGCCGACTGTCAGCGCCGGGTGCGGCAAATTGGCTTTCTCGCAAACCTCTCCTCATCGCTCTCAAATCAGGCCGAGGTTTGAGACGCTTTCAGGCAGGCTGAGCGGTCTCAGTTTGTTTTCGGTTGATGGGCCTCTTCGATCTTCTTCTGATCGCCCTCCTTCTCCACTGGCGGCTTGGAAATGTGGAGCTTGCTCATTTCTTTGGCACCAACCGCAGGGTCCTCAGCCGTTACCTTGATACCCGTCGCCATGGTTCCCGAGGTCCATTTGTAGTAGTAAGTCTTGCCGGCCTCGGCTTCAAAGCGAGCCCGCTCGTTTTCCTTCTTCCTTGTCTCGGCGAGCGCAGCACCAGCGGACATGATGGCGCTTCCGTAATACATCTTCGGCAACCCGGCGATGACCACCGTGCCCGGTGGTACTTCCATGAAGGCGTATTCGCCGTTGAGAAGTTCGGCAAGATGAATGTCGTTGATATAAAGCTCGTCGTGGGCGGCCGAACCGACAAATCTCCCTACCCGATAGATGCAGACGATCGCTTTGCCGGCTGAAGGCGCCGGTAAAACTGCCGCATCTTTCTTATCCTGCGCAAATGCCAGGGACCCTGTGAAGAGAAACGCAAGTACACAGACCGCGAACAGGAGGCATGTAAGTGACGCGAATATGCCCCTGAGGCGAACGGGTGCGACGCCGCTGAAAGCAGTGTTACGCATGAGAGCGCTCCTTTTCCCTTGGCTGGAATTCTGGCGACCACTGTAGCAGGTTTTCCTGGCGTAGACAAAAGGGTACGAAGGCTTATTCGCCGGGCAGGATCTGCCACCAACCAGTAAAATCATTTTTGTATGAACCCCAGGAAACCTGTCCCCGCTGCCGAAGATAGTACCGACACCATTCTCGACGGCAGCCGTTTTGTGCGCGCGTGCCTGCGCAAGCCTGTGGACCGCACGCCGGTGTGGTTTTTGCGACAGGCGGGGCGCTACATGCAGGAGTACCGCGACGTGCGCAAGCACCACACTCTGGTGGAGATCTGCAAGCAGCCGGAGATTGCGGCAGAGGTGACGATTACGGCCGCCGAAAAGCTGGGTGTGGATGCCGCGATTATCTTTGCGGATCTCCTCCTGCCGCTGGAGCCGATGGGACTGCCGTTCGAATTTCAGGCGGGCGAAGGACCGGTCGTGCATCATCCAGTGCGCACAGCGGAGGATGTGCGGGCGCTGCGTACCGACAGGGCGGATGAACTGGCCTATGTGGCGCGCGCCATTCAGAAGGTGGCGGCGCACTTCAAAGATCGGCTCGGCATTATCGGATTTTGTGGGGCGCCCTACACGCTGGCGAGTTACATGATCGAGGGCGGCGGCTCGAAGAATTACATCCACACGAAACAGATGATGTATCGGGATACGCTCTCATGGCGTTTGCTGCTGGACAAGCTTGTGAAGGTGCTTGAGGAGTATTGCCGGCTGCAGGTGCAGGCGGGCGCGGACGTGATCCAGATTTTTGACAGTTGGGTGGGGTCGCTGGGGCTGGCGGATTATCGGGAGTACGCGTTTGAGGCATCGAAGCGGCTGGTGCGGTCGGTGCAGGCGATGGGCGTACCGGTAATCTACTTTGGCGTGGAGACGACGGGGTTGCTGGCGGAGATGGCTCAAACGGGAGCGGATGTGATTGGCCTTGACTGGCGGCAGCCGTTGGATGAAGGCTGGCGGGCTGTGGGGCAGGGACATGCCGTGCAAGGCAACCTGGATCCGATTACGCTGTTTGCACCGCTGGAGGTCCTGGAGCTGCGGGTGAAGGAGATTCTGCGGGCAGCGAATGGGCGGCCGGGACACATCTTCAACCTTGGGCATGGGATTGTTCCAACGACGCCGGTCGAGAATGTGCAGGCGGTGGTGCGCATGGTGCGGGAGTTCCGGCTGGAGCAGGCGAATGGCTAAACAAGCAGTTCTGTTGCTTGCCCACGGAACACCAGAGACCGTCGAGCAGATTCCGGAGTACCTGCGCAACGTAGTCAGCGGAAGACCTATGCCGCAGGCGGTAGTTGAGGAGATTCAGCATCGCTACAGCCTGATTGGCAGGAGCCCGCTGACCGAGATCACTATGGAGCAGGCGCGGCTGGTGGCGGCTGAGCTTTCGGCCGGAGGCGAGCCAGTGCCTGTATACGTGGGGATGCGCAATTGGAAGCCCTACATACCCGACGTGGTGCGGCGGATGCGGGCCGATGGAGTGGAAGGGGCTGCGGTGATCTGCATGGCGCCGCAGAATTCGCGAACGAGTGTGGGTCTCTACCGGCGCGCCGTGGAAGCGGAGGCGGGCGGGCTTCGCATTGACTTTACGCCGGGTTGGGCGCAGCATCCGCTGCTCGCCGAGGCTTTTGCGGAGCGGCTTCGTCCGGCTCTAAGCAAACTCACGGCAGTGGTTGGCGCGCCGGTTCCGGTGCTGTTTACTGCCCATAGCGTTCCCAAGCGCACGGTTGAGCCGCCGAGAGATGCTGAAGATCAGCCGCGCATGTGGCCGGGGACCGGCGCTGATCCTTACGCAGAAGAGGCTAAGCGCACGGCCGAGATGGTTGCAGCGCTTGTGCCGGAGATTCCGCGGTGGTGGTTTGCCTTTCAGAGCCAGGGCGCAAGCGGGGGCGAATGGATTGGTCCGTCTGTTGAAAGTACTCTCGACGGAATCGGAGCGGGAGGCGTGAAGGCGCTGGTTCTGCAGCCTATCGGCTTTCTCTGCGACCATGTGGAGATTCTCTACGATGTGGATCATCTATTTCGCGAATACGCTGCCGGAGTTGGCGTGCGGCTGGAGCGTCCCGAATCTTTGAATGGGTCGGTGACGCTGGCCAGGGCGGTTGCCGATTTGGCGCGGCTTGGGTTGGGGCGGTTGAGGGGATAAACGGCGGTGTGCACGGTCTTCGGGACGATCGAAGAAACGCAGGTTACGGGAGCGGGTTACCAGGCGGGAAACCTCTGATGAAGTTTTCGTCATCTTTGCTCTATGGGACCTTTTGACTGGATAGGATTGTTTTCAATCTTGGAAACATGCAGCTTTCGCATCTATAGGGGCATTTGGGGTTGAGGGCTCAAGGATGGAATTCGATTGGGCAGTTTGCCCAAGCTGAGATCCGGCGATCAGCCAGAGCATCGAGGAGCGGGTTTTGCCGAGCGAAGATTCAGGGCCAGTTGGGGAAACGGGAGCGCAAGAAACTGATGAACCGCGTCAACAATTCCAGTGTCCCAGGTGCGGCGGCGGGCACATGAAACGGATGCGGCGCGAGGGTTTTCTCCAGGAGCGAATCTGCTCAATCTTTGGATATTATCCTTGGCGTTGCACAAGTTGCCTGGGAAACTTCCTGCTCAGGAAGCGTGGTCTGTCCAAGAGAAACCAAGAGCTGACGACAGCAGCGGAGTAGGCTGGCGACTCCGGTGTGTTGGGAAATCAAGTTTTAGGATCGGAAGAAGTTCCTCGCCAGGAAAATCACGTTGGCAGGCCGCTCGGCCAGCCGGCGCATGAAGTAGGGGTACCAGTCGCTTCCGAAAGGCACATAAACGCGAACTTTGTATCCCTCCTGAACAAGCCTGCGCTGCAAATCGCGTTGGATACCGTACAGCATCTGAAACTCGAAACGGTCAGAGGCGATCCCGTGCCTGACGGCATAGGCTTTGATGGCAGCTATCATGGCTTCGTCGTGGGTGGCCAGAGCGTGATAGACAGGACTATCGAGAAGCAGGCAACCAAGCCGAATGAAGTTCGTATCCACGTCCACTTTCCGCGGAAAGGCGACCTCAGCCGGTTCCTTATACGCACCTTTGCAGAGGCGCACGCGGATGCCTTCGGCCAAGAGCTGCTCAATGTCGGCCTGCGAGCGGTAAAGATACGCTTGAATCACCACGCCGACCGCATCCCGTGCCTCAGGCCGCGCATGAATGCGACGCACAATGTCGAGGGTGGTCTGCGTGACTTTTGAGTCCTCCATGTCGATGCGGATAAAGTTGGCAGTGGCGCGGGCATGTTCGGCCAGTTTCCAGGCCATGGTCTCGGCCAGCAGGGGAGAGAGCTCGAGTCCCATCTGGGTGAGCTTCACGCTGATGTTCGCGTTGAGCTTGCGTGCGGCAATCAAGTCGAGGAGCTGGTGATAGATGTCAGCGGCGCGGTGCGCCTCGGTCTCGGAGGTGACGCTCTCGCCGAGCGAGTCCAGAGTGACGGCCATGCCCTGCCGATTGACGGCTTCCGCCACGCGCAGGGCGTCCGCAATCTCCATGCCCGCAATGAAACGAGAGCTCAGACGCACACCGATCCTGGAGTTTTCACAGAAACGACGGAGAGGACGATTGCGGGAAAGTGCAATAAAGGTGGAACGCAATGCAGGCATCAGAAGCCTCTGCCGGTAAGAGCGCAGGGGAATGCCAATCTCCCGGACCATATAGTTTCGCATGTACGGGCAGGTCATGCGCTATGGCACGAATGGGGAATGGCGATGTTCAAAATCGGGTCGAAACTCCTGCCCATGGGGGCGTGAGAGCAAGAATCTACGCGTGGGTGAGGGTTGCGGCGGAGAAAACCGCAGTGAGATGGAGGGAGGAGAAAAGCGTGCGATATATCGGTAAACGCATAGCACAATCTCATGAGGTTGTTGGGATCGAGATGTATGTCTTGAGACAGATATAGCAAGTCCGCGCCGCTTGCGTGGGGTTGACGATCCGACTGGGCGTTTAGAACCTGTCCAGAAACTTTGAAAAGACAGCGGAGACCAGATAAATGAAGGTCCCTCAGGGGCCAAACTGGACATATTCTTACACGATCTCCGGTTGGGCTGCGGCGATCTCGATTTCGATTTGCTGCATGCCGAGATTGGGATGAATGGCGATCAACTGGGCTTTGCCGGCCATCTCGAAGGCTCTGATCCAGATTGCGCCCGTGCCTCCAACTAGCGAGAACGGATTGTCACCGATGATCTCGGCCGGTCCTGTGATCTCCAACCGAATTGCGTCGTTGGCGAATGGCTGAATGGCGCCGAACTCATCGGTGACGCGCAGGACGACGCGGGTCGAGTCCACGCCATCTGCCATGAGTGCAGTGTCGTCGGGCAGGATCGCAAACTTGCGGGCAACACCGGCGCCGGAGAGTGTTTTGGAAATGGCTAATTTGCCACCGATGTAGCCTTCAATGCGGAGATCGCCCCAGGGATTAACGTGTTCGGAAAGGTCGGCTGCGAAGGGCGGGTACTTGAGATGCGTAAACTCGGCGCGGTTGGGGTCGGCCTCGGCAACGAGCTTGCCGCTCACATAAAACTTGAGGTGGTCGCAGTTGGAACAGACAACGGCGGTCGTGAATCCGATGCTTTCATCTCCGCGTGCCCAGTGGAAGGCCGGTTCGAGGACAACCTCTTCGTCCGGATCGCACTGTGATTTGTAGAAGCCTGCAGCAGGTTTTGGCTCGCGGAAGATGTCGGTGACGCCGTGATAGCAGATGCGGTCGCCTGAGCCGAAGTTGCCGTGCGTGTTGTAGTCGAAGGCGCACCAGCCGATGCCGCCGGCGTACTGCGGATTTGACGCCAATTGATCGTGGATGCGGGCGTGGCGCAGGGTGTGTTCACGCAGACGTTCGACATTGTCGATGGTCTTGGTTGGGTAGGTGTGGCCGACAAATTCGGTGTTCAAATAAAGCGGGTGATTTGGCGGACGCAGCGGGAAACCGAAGTCATTCATGGTGAAGACATCTTCGAGCAACTCGGAGTTGTAGAGGTAGCGAATGCCGCCGGTCTGGCGCGAGGGATCGAGTGCGCGCGCCGCGGCATTGGTTCGCGTGTAGAAGTCGTGGTCGTCCTTCGACTCGTTAATGCGAACGCCCCAGAGGACGATGGAGGGGTGATTCCAATCGCGGCGAATCATGCGGTCGACATTGTCGACGGCTAGGTCTTTCCAGCCCTGGTCGCCGATGTGCTGCCAGCCGGGAATCTCTTCGAGGACGAGAAGGCCGATCTCGTCGCAGGCATCAAGGAAGTGACGCGACTGCGGGTAATGGGAGGTGCGGACGATGTTGCAATGGAGATTCTTGCGCAGGATGATGGCATCGCGCCGTTGGGCGCGGGCCGGCATGGCTTGGCCCATCCAGGGGAATGTTTGATGACGGTCGAGGCCGCGAAGCTTGACGATCTTGCCGTTAAGCGAGAAGCCTTGCGGTGTGAATTTCGCCTCGCGGAAACCGATGCGGCGCGAGTCGCTGTCGATGACGGAAGCGCCGTTGAGAAGGCGGACTTCAACGCGGTAGAGCTTCGGGGATTGGAGATCCCAAAGGTCGATGGATTTCAGATTCTCCATGTGGAGGGTGTGGGTGATGGTGCCACTGCCGTCCAGGGCCAATTCCTCGGACGTCTTTGCGACGACGCGGTCGCCATCGTATAGCGTGGCCTCGATCGAACGCGCGTTTTCAGCGGCGATGGCGTTCTGGCCGTACTCGATCAGGCAGTGGACGTCGAGTGAAGGGCTACTTGAGAGTACGTCCATGGGCTGAACGAATACGTTTTCAAGGAAGGTTGGCGAAACGACGCGCAACTGGACCTCGCGATAGATACCGCCGAAGGTCAGATAGTCGATCTCGTAGCCGAAGGGAGGAATGTCAGCGCGTTCGGTGGAGTCGACTTCAACGGCAAGGACGTTGTCGCCGACCCAGTCTATGTGCGGCGTTAATTCGAAGGAAAAAGGCGTAAATCCGCCCTTGTACTCGCCGACGCGGGAGCCGTTGAGCCAGACGGCTGAGGCGGTCATGACGCCTTCAAAGTCCACGAAGACTCGGCGTCCGCGGGCGCCGGCGGGCAGCCGAAACTGGCGGCGGTAGATGGATACAAATTCGTAGGTCTTTTCGTCGAAGCTGTGCCAGGGCAGGCGGATATTTGTATGCGGGATTGTTACGCGCGCGAATCCGCTATCGTCGAAGGTCCGCTCATGGGCTGCGTCTGTGGTCTTTGGACTATAGCGCCAACGGCGATTAATCGGCAGCACGACACGGCCTTTTGAGGCGTGTGCTTCGGCGGCTATTTCGGCTGCTGGCAGTCCCTGGGCTACTGCTGTGGCGGCAATCATGGTTCCAGTTGTCTTCAAGAAATCGCGGCGGTCCATCGTGCTCCTTGGCTGGGAGATCATGCGTTCGCGGCGCGGAGTCATCGGTGCGGGGACGCGCGCCTCGTTGATTTTAAAGGCCGGAAGTAGTCTATACCGTCAGAGACAGGAGCGCACAGCACGAGACTCCAATTGGGCACCGAAGAGAATTGACGATGGAGAAGGAAGAAGGGGAGAGAAAGGGAATTGAGAGATCAATGCGATTTTACGGCCGAAATGTGGGGCGGGGTTTTTGGAATGAAGGCAGCAGGTTAGCCCTGCTTGCGCGGCGAAAGCGAGTTAGCAAGTTAGCGGGTGAAATCGGAGGGCAGGATTCATTCCTTCGCGGGCTGGGATGTGAGGGATTGCGGCCGCACCGCCGAGGTTTGCCACACGGCTATACTTGAAGAGACATGTTGCCTTTCATTCATATTGGACATCTGAGCCTGCCGACTTTCGGTGTGATGCTTTGGTTGGCGGCCGTCGCGGCTGCGTTTGTGATGGACAGGGCGTTTCGCCGGGTGGGAATTACAGCGGATGCGGTAGGCATGGTGGCCATTGCTGTGGTGCTGGGTGTTGTGGGGGCCAAACTCTGGCACGTGATCGACACGCCAATTGAGTTCCATGAAGAGGGCTGGCAGGTGTTCTGGAGCACGGCAGGGTTTGCCTGGTTCGGCGGCTTGCTGTTCGGAATTTCGGCGCTGGTGGTTCAGGGCTGGTGGGCGAAGATCGGTGGTTTGCGGACACTGGACCTGGCAGCGCCGTCGGCGGCCATCGGCTACGGAATCGGACGGATCGGGTGCTTTCTTTCCGGGGATGGCTGCTACGGGATCGAGACGAAACTCCAATGGCCGTGGGGGATGAGCTTTCCGAATGGGATCGATCCGACGCCACCTGGCGTGCGGGTGATTCCGACGCCGCTTTTTGAACTGGGCGCGGGGCTGTTGATTGGCTGGTGGCTCTGGCGACGACTTGGAAAGACTCACGCTACTGGAACGATTGTTGGGCAGTACCTGGTGCTGAGTGGGATAGCTCGCTTTCTGGTTGAATTTATCCGGCGCAACCCGAAGGTTCTTTGGGGGTTATCGAATGCTCAACTGGCCAGCCTCGGGTCGGCGGTTCTGGGGGTTGTTCTGATCTTTTGGGCTGCCAACAGGCGCGTGGTCGCGCCGGAAACGACGGCTGCGGCAGTGGAAAAACCGGCGTAGGGGGCTTGAGCTTTCTCAGAAGCTTACCTCGGGGCCTGAAGGCCGGACGAATCTCGCCAAGTCGACGCCGGGACTAAAGTCCCGGCCTACCGCTTGGGTGAGTTTCACTGCAGCCTTCAAAGTTCCGGCCTGCCTAGAACGAAAGATTCATCTGAAAGATGATGGCGCGATTGCCGGGGGTGGGGTTTTGAAACGCGCCGTCGGCGAGGGATTGTGACTTGCCGAAGATGGGTGAGATCAGGACTCCGTTGGGCGGGCTCAAGTTCACAATGTTGAGGGCGTTCGAAGCGGCAGCCACAAAGGTCAGGCTGTAACGTCGAGGTGCGCCTGCATTGAGCTTAATGGCGGCTCCTCCGCTGCCAATTCCGCGCTCGCCGACGTCGTCACCACCGGAGAGGGTATCGCCGCCGGTCTCAGATTGCATTCTGGGTCCGATGCCGAAGGTCTTGCTGACGCGAAGATCGAGGAGTGCGTTGGCCGGTCCCAGGCCGACGCCAAAGGGAACGATGCGCTCACCCTTGCCCGCGGGATTGGTGTCGAGGCAGCCATAGCGCGTGGAAACGACGCCGGGCGCACCGCAAACGCCGTAAGCGGGGCGGGAGTTGAACTGATTGTTGCCGGTGAGGTCGTAGCCAGTGGTCAGATTATAGGGTGTTCCCGACTGCGCCGCGAGCAAAGATGAAAAGACAAAGCCCCAAGGCGCCGTGTAGCTGCTCATCAATGTGCCTCGGTGGCGGACGCCGAAGGTGGCGCGGCCGTAGTCGAGGCCTGGATTTTGAGCGATGGAGGGGAATGAATAGACACCCTGGATGTCACTCTTGGCGATGTTGAAGGTGTAGGTGCCGTTCAGGACGAAACGTCTGGTTTGGACGCTGCTGGTGAAGACGACCTGGTGTTGCTTGAATACGCCGCCGGATTGGAACTGGTAGTTGTAAACCGTAGGCGTTGCGCCGGTGACGGTGTAGGTGTCGGCATTGAAGGCGGGCGCGGTTACGTTGTTCGACAGATATTGATGCACGCCCTGGGTGAAGAGATAGGTGATATTCGCCGTCCACTTGCTGGTGAGCTGCTGATCGACTCCGGCTCCGGCCTGCATGTTGAGGGCGGCGTGGAAGTGCTGGTCGACGGAGTGATAGGACGGGACGGTCGAACTGGACGAAGTGATGGTGCTGGGCGGCGCCGGGGCGTTAGGGTTATAGAAAGGCGGATTTGTGACCACATAGCTTTGCTGGTTGACTCGATTGTCGTGAAGGGACTGGACGATATAGGGCGCGCCGCCGTAGGCGCTGAAGGCGTTGGGCACGGTGAAGCGGTCGTAGAACCAGCCGTAGCCGGCACGAATGACGGTTTTTGCCGGGGAACTGCTGGGACGGCCAGGACTCCAGGCCAAAGCCAGGCGCGGCGCCCAACTCTTGTGATCGTGGATCCAGTTCTGATCCTCGTAACGAACGCCGAGGCCGAGCATGAAGTTCGGCTTCACACGCCAATCGTCCTGGAAGAAGGCCGCGCCGTCGAGGACCAGCGTGCGGGCAACAGGATCATTGATGACGGCGGCGGAGTACTGGGAGGGTTGGTTTGCCTGATAGGCGGCGACAGAACTGAAGATGTAAGTTCCGTTGCTGTCGGCCGTGGACAAATTGGCGTCCAGATTGGCGCGCGCGCGAATGCCGAAGCGAAGAGTGTGGTTGCCGGCGGTCGCAGTGGCATAGTCCTGAAGTTCGAAGACTTCCCCGTGGTCCTGCAGGACTCCGGCGTTGTTGCCTCCGTCCACGAAAGCACCCGAGACGATGATTGTAGGCAAAAGGGAGCTGGGGGTTTGATTGGTGCGGACGTGCCGCCACTGGAGATGCAATTCGTTGAGCAAACGCGGGCCGACGATGAAGGTGTCACCAAACTGGAAGGTGTTCTCAATGTCTCTGGTGTTCATGGCCTGTTGAGGCAGGTTGAGCGCGCCGACGCCAGCCCCGGATTCTGCCGAATTGTGGTAGTAGTCGCGGAAGGTGAGCATGTGCTTGCCGACCTGCACATCAATTCGCGGGTTAAACACCTTCAAATTGAAGGGATTGGGGACAGCTTCGGTGATGTTGACCGCAGTGTTTTGCGGATTGACGGCGTCGACGGTGTTCTGGCTTTGCTTTTTCAAATAGAAGCCGCTGAAGAAAAACGAGGCGTTCTTCCCGAGCGGTCCTGAGATAAACCCGGAGTACGAGTAGAGGTTGTAGTCCGGTTGCTGGGAGACCAAAGGGTTGGACGAGTTGGTTGCGGAGGTATTTCCGTAGCTTGCGAGGCTCCCGTGCAGCTTCTCTGAACCAGGCTTGGTGAGGATCTCAATGCGACCATAGCCGATGCTGTCGTACTCGGAGGAGAACGGATTCTGATTCACGCGAATTTCGAGGATGGAAGACTTGGGCGGAAGCTGGCCGCCGGCAAAGCCGTCGATATAAATCTGGCCGCCGTTTGGTCCGGCGGCAGCGCCGGCCAGCTGCTGGAGTTCGGCTTGCAGTTCGTCCGGGTTGTCGGAAAGGGCATTGAGGTCTGTGCCTTTGAAGACCAGCGAGCCAGAGTTCTGATCGGGGCTGACACCGACGCGGTTCGCCTGGGCCACGACGGTGACGTTTTCATGGTCGGCTGCGATTTCAAGAGGCAGGTCCAACTCCTTTACACGGCCGGCAGCCAGAGATATGCCTTCGATGGTGAGCGGAGCAAAACCCTTGGCGGTGACCTTGATGGTGTAGGTGCGCGGCGCTTCGGTCTGGATAACGTATCGACCTTCAGCGCTCGATTGGGTCTGCTTAATCTCGCTGCGATGAAGGAGCTTAATTTGCGCTTTAGGGACAACCGCTCCGCTGGGATCGACGACCTCGCCACGTAGTACTCCCGTTTGCGCAGCGGCTGGCTGATGAAAAGCGATCAGCAGGAGCGGCAAAGAGACAAGGACGAATAATCTCAGCTTGAAGGACATGGTCGTGATTTGCGAATGGGGCTAATATTCCTGCTTAGACGATACCCTTGAGGAAAGGAAAACGCGTCAATCTCTTGGGCACATAAAACAGGCCAGTGCCATATGGGTTAACAGTAATCATCCGCTGCATTTACTGCTCAATACAAGTGCAGATTGAGAGGCTTTTGATCGGATGAATTGGAGGTTGGTTGCAGTTGCAGTTCTTGGGGTGTGGCAGAAGGTTACGTCAAAGCTCAACTCGTTATTGAGATCATCTAGCGTATGTCCTATTTTTACAGGACTTATAGGTTTGACAAGATTACGAATAGGTCATGCGCGTCCAGCCCTGACCCGATCGCTGATCAATTGCACGGCGCGCAACGAACTGAGGGCTGCGCCCTCTTGCCAGCCGAGGATGTGGCTTACGTGGTCGCCGACAAAGTAAATGGGACCGTCGGGAGCGATCAAAGTTTCGTATCCGGCGCCCAATGGTCCTGGGTAAGAGGCTTCACCAGGACCATAGCTGGCGATCCAGGACCCTTCGTTGTACGGGATCCTGTGCCAGCCTACGTAGAGCGGTTTCTCCAGCTCGTGGCCGTGGCCGGGATGAAGCCGCTCGACGGAATGGCGTGAGGCGGTGAATTTTTCTTCTAAAGTGAGGCGGTCAAACTCAGGCGGTGAGTCGAAGCCATAGCCGCTCACAAGGACGCCTCGGGGTGAGAACATGCCCGCTGAGGGAAGCCAGACGGGGCTGCATCCGGAGTTCAAGAACTCGAGGCCGCCGTAGATGTTGTAGTCCTGCTCCCAGAAGCGGCGGCTCTCCCAGGCTATCTTGTAAGCTCCTGCATATGTGCACTCTGCGATTATTTTCTTAAAGGATGCGCTGAAGTCGCTGGGGATCTTCTTCAACATGGTGAGCGGCATGCCGCAGACGCAGTAGTCGGCGTCAATGGTCTTCTGGTTGCCGGCCTGAATGTAGCCGATACGAACACCTTTGGAGGTCTTTCGAATCTCCGTAACCGGAGAACTGAATTGCACGGTGTCGCCCAGCGCATTGGCGAAGGCGTAGGGGATGCGGTCCATGCCACCGACCGGCTGGAACATAGTCGCCTGCATCTCGAAAGCCTCTTCAAAGAGGATGCCATCCCAGAAGTTCTCATCAAGGAGGGTGTGCATATCGATCGGTTGGCTGAGGGTCCCGGTTTCGTCTCCTGCGCCCGGGGTCTTGACATAGCCCGCATCCTGGCTCCCGTTGTATGTGCCGGCTTCGTCGAGCGAACCGTAGAGGCGCAAGAAACTTAACATACGATCTCGGTCTTGCATCGTAAGTTCCTGATCAAGCGCGCCTTTTGCAATGCACTTGGCAAGCAACTCGCTGACATGGCCACGCGTATCGTTGATGACCTGGCGCTGCACCACCGGCTTGCCACCGTTGGCTGCATCATTTTGCAGTAAGCTGGACCGGCTGGTGTTTACCTCGACTTCAAGCTGGACGCCGAGCTTACGGCAGTAGCCGAGCATCGTCTTGTGAATGGAGGGCAAGCGGGCGGGACCGACATTCTGATAGTGGCCGGGGTCGAATGCGCAGGCCTGGACGGAGCCGTCGGTGAAGACTACCTTGTCGCCACCGCGGACCGACCAGTTGCGGCCGCCAGGACGCTCGCGGGCCTCGAGCAAAGTGCACTCGTAGCCCAGGGACTTCATTTCATAGGCCGCTACGAGCCCGGAGATTCCGCCTCCGAGGACGACCACTTTTACACCTTTGCCGGTCCCGGGCGCGACAGCAAGTGGAAGAAGTGTTTCTGCGCGGAGCGGTGTAATCCCCATTGCCTGCATGGAAAGGAATGCGGCGCTGTAGCCGCCGGCCTGGCCAACCCTCATAAGGAATTCACGTCTGGAGATTCCCATCGAGTGGCGCCTCCTTCTGCGCTGCTGTTTTGAAGCGGATTGATGGTGCGGTTGAAGTTGAAGGTATCACAGACAAAGAAAGGGACCTACGGCGAGATTTCACTCGCCGCAGGCCACGCTCTTAAGGTTTGACCTTTCGCTGGCGCAAACTGAAGTCGATTCAGACCAGCTTGTAGGGTGGCCGATAGGAGCGAGATAGCAGGAGGCTTGCTTCGTCGTCACCGAGGATCTTCTCGTTGGCCACATCCCACTCAATCTTTCGGCCGACCATCATGGAGATGAGGCCGAGATGGCCGGGAATGGTAGAGTGATGGGCGGTTTGGACGGGCGTGATGGTCGGCTTGCGGGATTTCACGGAGTCAAGGAAGTTGCGGCGGTGTTCTGCTGACTCGTAGAGCTTGACCTTGCGCAGCGCCTCCGGAAGGGAGTCGGGCTTGACCCAATCCTGGTTTGAGGCAGCGAAGCCGCCGCGGTCGACCCAGACCCAGCCGTCTGTACCTATCCATTTTGTTCCCATAGAAATAGCCGGATAACCTCCAGCGATAGTTAGGGAAACGTCGCCGTCATATCCGGTGACTTCCTTGCGGTATTTGCACTCGATCCTGTAGGCGGTGGCGGTATTCCAGATGGCGTTGGGCGCGGGAAACTCGCCGTGGCCCTCGATCTCGGAGGGGCCGGTGAGGTCGAAGCCGAGACCCCAGTGAGCAATGTCGCCATGGTGCCCGATCCAGTCCATCAACTGGCCGGCGCCAGTGTTGTAGTTCCAGCGCCAGTTTTGGTAGACGCGGGTCCCGACGTACGGCTCCATTTTGGACGGGCCAATCCACGTTTCATAGTCAAGCTCGGCGGGCGGGTCGCTGACGGCGAGATCCCAGGCCGGGGTTCCGGGGACGACCAGGGAGAGATCGGTGATCTTGTTGGGCAGCGCGGCCAGCTTGGCGAGCAAGGGCGGCGTGGTATTTGGAAAGTCGTGATGGCCGCCGGGGAGGCCGACTTCGACGTGGACGACTTGGCCTATGAGGCCGTTGCGGACAATCTCCGCCGCCTTGTGGAAGTTAGGAAGCGACCTCTGCCATGAGCCAGTCTGCCAGATAACGTTGTTCTTTTCGACAGCGCGGACGATAGCCTGCTGTTCGGCGATGGTGCGGGCGAGCGGCTTTTCGCCGTAGATGTCTTTTTTGAGGTTGGCTGCCGTTGTGGCGAGGATGGCGTGCCAGTGGTCGGGGACGGCAATCATGACCGCGTCGATGTCGTCTCGGGCCATCAGCTCGCGATAGTCATGGTAGGCCTTGCAGTCTGTGTTCTCGTATTTCGTGTTGACAGTGTCGACAGCGGCCTGGAGGTGAGCCTTGTGGATGTCACAGGCTGCGACTATCTGGCAGTCGGGCTGCTCGAGAAAGGCCTTGGTGTTCGCCGGTCCCATCATGCCCCAGCCGATGACTCCCAACGTGATGCGGTTCGATGCGGAAGCACGGGGCTGGCTCCAGGTGCGGCTGGGTAGGATGGCGGCGGCTCCAGCGGCGGCGCCCGCAGCCTTGAGGAAGGCGCGGCGGGAAAAGGGAGAACGGAGGGTTGGGTCGCAATTGAGGGAATCGGACAGCGGATTCTTCACGGTCTTCTCCGGGTACTTGGTTTCTGGGCGCTGGCTTGGTTCGCCTAACGCTTGTTTGGCAACCTGGAAAGCTCCAGAGACTTGTGCGCGGGAAGTCTAGCATGGAGGGTTCGCGGAGAGATAGGAGCGGGAGCTCAGACTGCTTGCCAGGGATTGACGAGCTGGATGCCGCAATCTTCGAAGTCGGGGGTGTTGCGAGTTGCTAGGGTGGCGCTGTTTGCGAGCGCGGTTCCGGCGATCAGTGCGTCCATCTCTCGAATCGGACGTCCTGTGGACCGGCGGGAGGAGAAAATCTGTCCGTAGCGGCGCGCGGCAAAGAGATCGAATTTGAGAACCTGGCCGCGAAAATCCTCACCGATCATTTCCTCAACCGCTTCACGCAATGCTCGTTGTTTGCGGCCAGCTGACATCAGTTCGATTCCGGAAAGCAGCTCGGCGATGACCACAGAAGCAGTCCACAGTTCTTCCTGCGGCTGTTTGTCGAGCCAGGCCGCAACGAGCGGTTCCGGTCTCAATCGCATCATCTCGGAGATGACATTTGTGTCGAGCAGGATCATTCGTCAAAGGAGGGGATCGACCGGCTCGAGAACTGGCGAGGTGGAATCTCGAGTTCCACGCCTCCGAGCGAGGCGAATCGCCTATGGATAGCGGTCCCAAGGCCCTGCGTGGGCGGTGCGGGTCCGTTTGCCGCGAGTTGCGAGAGCATCTCGCGCGCTTCGGCTTCCATGGAACGCCCGTTGAGCGCGGCGCGGACTTGCAGTTTGCGCTTGATCGTTTCGTCGATATTGCGGATGGTGATCGTGGCCATGAAACAAGAGTACCACGAAACTGCTAGCAATGCTAGCAGTGCTGTCAATGCTAGCATTGCATGTTCCCACTACAGCCGCTTAATAAACACCATGGCTTCAGCCAGTTGCGGGAAACGGGCTTCTTCGGCTTTGAATTCAGCGGAGTGGACGCAGCGGCGTATGCCGCGCATGCGGACTGGATGCTTTAGGTGAAGCATTTCGTGGTAGAGCAAGTACTCGATGGCGTAGCGGGGGCTGGAGGGACGGTCGAAGACGCGGCTGACGACGATGGTGTTGTGAGCGGCGTCGTAGTGGCCGAGGGAGCGTTTGGCGTGGTGCTCGCTCCAGGTGAGCTCGGGGCGGCCGAGCAAGCCACCGAAGAAGCGCGTGTTGAGCGAGTCAAAGACTTCCTCGAGGTTGTAGAAGCGGCCTTCGGGACCGAAATAGCGCTTGCTGCCGCGGGCATAGCGGATGAGTTCGGTTTGTCGGGTGACGGCTGCCGACGAGGCGAAGCGTTTGTAGCGAAGGTTTTGAGTGGGGTCGATGGGCTTTTTGTAGAGCTTGGCGAGGAGGATGTGGGCGATGGCGCGCAGCACGGATTCGGGTGCGCCTTCGAGCAGGTCGGAGAGGCTGACGTGAATCTGGCCCTCGCGGAGGCGGATGGTGGTGTTGAGCGAGGTGAAACGGCGGAAGCGCAACGTGATGGGCGGCATGGGCGCCCTGGGGCGCAGTGCCCGGTACTCCTGCTCAAAAATGGGGACAAACTCCGTGCTCACCACGACAGAAGACAGTTTACAAGGGATAGGTGACAGCGAGCGCAGAGAGAAAGAGAACAGGGAACAGGGAACAGAGAACAGAGAAGAGGGAAGCAAAGGCACTGGTACTTAATCAGTGTTCTTGATCAAGGTAGTTTAGATACGCTGTATGAGGCGAGCCGCCAAGCTTCAGCTGATCTCTGTGTTTATTTTGGCTCCGCGCGGTCCTGGCCGGCTTCGTCTGGATGTTGTTTGAAGTAATCGGTCTGCTCTTGTAGCAGACGTTTGGCCTGGTCGGAGAGGTCTTCGCCGCTCTCGATGGCCTCTTTGCGAGCGAGGCTAAAGCCAGGCTCGCCGGCAAGAGCCCGCAGAATGCCCTGCCAGCGCGGGGTGGCGTCGGAGAGGGCATGTAGCGATTTGCGGATGTCGGCCTTCCGGTCGGAATACATGTCGAGATTCTCCCCGAGCTCGTCCATAAGGGCTGTGAAATCCTCCAATGCATCGCTGAGGCGGCTGGCGCGCGCGTCGGAGACTTTGCGATTGGTCAGGCTTTTGATGTCGTCGGCGTGCTCGTTGAGGTACTGGGTGTAGAGGGCGACACGTGCATTGGGATCGATTCCGGCTTCAGCGATTTTCTCCACCTGAGCTTCTGTCAGCGGCTCACGCTTCTGCTTTTGCGCATGGAGCGGCGCGAGAAAAAGCAGGCAAAGGAGAATCGCGGGAAAGCAGAGCATCCTGGCATTCATTGGGCGCTCTTATTCAAGCACAGTGAGCGCTATCGCGAAAAGGGCCAGCTTGGGAAAGGCGCGTGCCCAAGGAAGAGACAAAACGTCTGCTCTGGTTTGGAGTGGGCAAAGCTTACTTACGGAAGACCTGCATCATGGCTTCGTTCTGGGCCTGGTTGACGTCTGTGAGGGTTTTCTCAACCAGCGGGCGATCTTCGAAGCTGCTGCCATGCAGCATTTCTTTCAAGCGGAAGGCGGTGTGGCTGAGAAGAATCTCGGCGTTCTTGAGGCGCTTGTCGTTGTCAGCCATGGAGAGGTGGATCTTGCGGGCCATTTGCTGGACACGCTGGAGCATGGTTGTCGCTTGTTCGACATCGCCGGCGGCATATTGCTTGACGCTCAACTCGGTCATCTGATGGACCAGCTCGGCGTAGAGGAAGCACTGTTCTCGCGGTTGCGCCTGATCGGCGCGCGCCTCAAGGGCCTGGATAGTTTGGATGTCCGCAGGTGTATCGTCACTCTCTGCGGCAAAGAGCGGGATCGTGAAAACGCTCAGGAAGACTGATACTACCAACGAAACCTTTGCTCGCATGAGGAACCTACGTTAGTGCTGTATTGCCTCGTGACGTGACTATGGACCAAATCCATAGAGTGTGCAAGCGGAAATCCTTGCGCTAACTTGGTACTTTCGGAACATCCGGAATGACGCAATAGTTTGTTGGTGGTTCAGCTGCCGGTCTCACTGTTTTTTTTCAAGCACTTGGAGACGTTGGCGCGCTTGCCATTCCTGGTTCGGGAACTTGCCGGCTGCGGAATCAAGAAAGTGATGGTAGTAGGCCGCAGCTTGCTGCGTTTGGTGCAGCGTATCGTAGGATGACGCCCAAAGGAAATAGGTAGAAGCGCTTTCAGGAAGATACTTTGACCGCATGGTAAGCGCGTGCACCGTGACGGCGGGTTGATCGGTGCGCGACGCGGCAAAGGCCAGGCCGCTCCAGGCGTCGGTATTGGTGGCGTCAATTTGGGTTGCCTTGTCAAACTGAGCGAAGGCTTCAGGGAACCGGCCCAGACGGACGAGATTTTGACCGTGGGCGACCAGCAACTCGGGATCGTTTGGAGCGGCGGCAAGCAGTTTGACATAGAGCTGGTCAGAACCGGCGACGTCCCCGGCCTCGGCGAGCACTTCGGCGAGCATGTTGGAGATGGCGGTGTTTTCGGGGTGAGCGGTGTGGAGCTTCTGTAAGAGGGGCAGGGCCTCGGCCTTGTCCTGGGCCGCAAGCACAGTGGCCAGTTGCGCGGTGAGCGCCGGGTCATCGGGGAGTTTTTCCAAGGCCGCCCGCAGCAGGGTTTCTGCTTCGGGGTACTGCTTTTTCCTGATCAGCAGGTGGGCTAGTCCGGCGTTAGCGGGTTCGGAATTTGGGTCTTTCAAGAGGATCCGGCGATAGGCGGCTTCGGCTTCGTCGTATTGGCCGGCTTGTTCAGCCAGGCTGGCGGCCAGCAGTGTGTCGGCCGCGGTTTCAGGGGAGAGTTTAAGAGCCTCAAGCAGGTCGTTGGAGGCGGCGGTGGTGTCGGCGAAGGCGCTGGGATCGGGGCGATCAATTTCGGCGAGCGCGCGCCAGGCGCGGGCTTTCAAGGCGGGTCCTGCCTCGCCGGGGTCGAGCTTGGTGGCGGCTAACAGCTCTGGTTTGGCTTCAGTGGGCTTGCCTTGGCGGGCGAGCAGCAGGCCGAGCGAGAGATGGGCTTCGAACGAGCCGGGATTGGCGGTGGTGGCGCGGCGGTAGAG
>JBARBP010000231.1:0-30265 GCA_049793195.1 Occallatibacter sp.
GGTGGAGTGTGCGATCCAAGAAATACGCGATATTCGAGAGCAGGAGCATGGTCACACTGATGTTGGCGACCTGGATGGGCGAGTTGAGCTTGGCTTCGCCCATGATGGCGCCAATGAAGTTGGCGAAGTGGGCGTCGGTCATGGTGTCGATGCCCAGGGTGTCAGAGGAACGGGTTATCTTGCCGGTGCGGAACTTGTCGATCGGCTTGCCCTTCCAGTCGTAGACATCGTAGCCGTCGCGGTCGATGACCACGGTTCCCTTGGTACCCATGATGGCCGAGCCACGGTCGCGGTCGTAGACGCGCATTCCCTGGCAGCAGCGGCCTTCCCAGGAGATGGTCTTGTCGGCATATCCAAAGTTGGTGACGAGGGTGTCGTAGAACTGCCAGTCGTCCTTGAACTGGTAGCGTCCGCCGGTGGCAGTTACGGTTTCGGGAAACTCCGCCTGGAGGGCCCAGCGGCATACGTCGACTTCGTGGGTGCCGTTGTTGAGGGTTTCGCCGGTGCCGAAGCGGCGCAGCCAATGCCAGTTATATGGATGGATGTTGTCCTTGTACTCGCTGCGGGGCGCGGGGCCCTGCCAGAGACCCCAGTCGAGAGTGTCGGGGACGGGAGCGGGCTTTCCGGTGCCCATGGAGAGGCGCGTGTTGGCGTACCAGGCCTTGGCCATGTAGGGCTCGCCAATGTAGCCGTCATGAATCTTTTTGATCATTTCAATCGAATAGTCGGACGATCTTTGCTGGTCGCCGACCTGCACGCACTTCTTGTATTTTTCCTGGGCGGCGATCAGGAGCTCACCCTCGCGTGCGTTCTGGCTGGATGGCTTTTCGACGTAGACATGCTTGCCGGCCTTGAGTCCCAGAACCGCCAGAGGGGTGTGCCAATGATCGGGAGCGGCGACCGTGATGGCGTCAACGTCTTTGGAGTCAAGCATCTTGCGGAAGTCCTGCTCGGCTTTGGGCGCGTAGCCCAACTCCTTCTCGGCGGCTCCGGCGAAACGGGCAAGAATCTTCGTGTCGACGTCGCAGCAATAGGCCACGCGGGCGGTCTTGCTGTTGTTCTTCAGCGAGGAAAGGTGAGCATAGCCGCGCCCGTTGAGGCCGATGATGGCAAAGTTGAGCCGGTTGTTGGCGCCGAGTATCTGAGCATAGCTCTTGGCTGAGGATGAAAGTGCCGAGCCAGCCACACCCACTGCCAGTCCGTTTACAAAGGTTCGCCGAGAAATCATCCACATCTCCATTCGTTTTATGAGCGACCGGCAGTCAGGGCGATCACGATCCGATCCCCGGCGCCACCAGATCGGCGGTTTCCAGCCGTCCCAAATTATATTCCTGCGCAATGGCAGCTCGTTGGAACGGCTGGCGGGGGGGAGCCGGACACAAGGAAGCACAATCGATTGATGGATCTATCCGGGGTTCACCGGCTCGCCAGAGACTTGAATCGGCGAAGATGGAGCGCAAATATTGTGATGTGGGCCGGCTGGAAACTGGAGTGGAGCCGGCAGCGATTGAGAGTTCCATAACCCAAATGGGGTGGGTATACTGACCGCATATTCGCGGGCAAACAGGCCGCAACTGTAAACTCTCGACGCAAGCGGGCGTCTACCAGTGTGATGGCAGCCGGATCTGCAGTTGAGGCAATTACCACAGCAGCTGCAGGGCAACTTGTGGCGCGCGAGATGGAGGCTGCTTCGGAAGAGTTTTCGAGCGTAGTCGAGGCCCACCGGCCGCAGATTTTCCGATTTCTGCTGGCGTCCACGCGCGATGTGGATCTGGCAGAGACGCTGACGCAGGAATGTTTTCTGAAGGCGCACCGGAACTGGGATCGCTTTCGAGGCGATTCAAGCGCGATGACGTGGCTGATGCGGATCGCGATCAACCTGGAAAAGGATCACTGGCGGAACCGGCGGCTGCAATTCTGGCGGCACACGCAGAGCAATTCAGTTGCACTGGATGAGGCAAGCGAATGGCTGCCGAGCGGAGAACGATCGGCAGAGCAGCAGATGCTGGCGCGGGAGCAGGTGGGGCAAGTTTGGAAGGCTGTTGAACGTTTGAGCGCGCGGCAACGGACGGTTTTCCTGCTTCGGTACGTTGAAGACCAGGAGTTGAGCGAGATTGCGCAGGCGACAGGCTTAAGCGAGGGCACGGTGAAGGCGCACCTTTCGCGAGCGCTGGTGAAAGTGCGCACGGAACTGAGAGGTAAACAATGAGATTGAGAACGGGATTGCCGGACGAAGGCAGCGAGCTTGACGCAAGAGTTGAGCAGGCGCTCAAGAATTTCCGGTCGAGTGTGCACGCGTGGAGCGAATCCGAGTACAGCAGGCCGCGCACGGTCAAGCATGTTCACTATACGAGCTGGCGCTTGGCTACGGGCTGGGCGCTGGGATGCGTGCTTGCGGCTGGGAGCTTGACGGGAGGGTTCTACGAGCGCCATCACCAACAGGAATTAGCGAAGATGGCGGCCGCAGAAGCGGCAAGGCAGAAGCTGGCAGCCGCAGAGCGCGCGAACAAAGAGGAAGAAGATTTTATGGTCAAAGTGGATAGCGATGTTTCGCGACAGGTGCCAAGCGCGATGGAGCCGCTGGCTCAACTGATGGCCGAAGACGAAGTTCAGTAACGAAAAAGACGGCAACACAAGCCCCTTGAACAGGCAGGATGAAGGAGAACGCGATGAAGGCAGGAACTGTGGGACGATTGATTTTGGCAGTAGCGGGAGTACTGATTGCGGGAGCAGCGGCCAGCGCGCAGGGTCCTGGTGGTCCAGGCGTTGG
This sequence comes from Occallatibacter sp., assembly GCA_049793195.1. GTDB lineage: Bacteria > Acidobacteriota > Terriglobia > Terriglobales > Acidobacteriaceae > Telmatobacter. The sequence continues at coordinate 2,771 of JBARBP010000231.1, forward strand.
ACCAGGGTTTGGAAACCGCAGGCCTCCCATGGAGCGTGCGTTCGGTTCCGGCGGACACAAGGGTTGGTGGAACAATCCCAGGATTGCTGAGCAGTTGAAGTTGAGCGACGATCAGCGGAAGGCGATGGATGGAATTCTGCTGGAGCACAGGGAGAGGCTGATCGACCTGCAAGCCAACCTGCAGAAGGCGGAGCTTGCGATGCAGCCGCTGATGAGCGCGGACACTCCGAACGATGCCGCGATCACGGCGCAGATCGACAAGGTGGTGCAGGCGCGTGGCGATCTGGAGAGGGCGAATGCGCGCTTTCTGCTTGCGATTCGCGACAAGCTGACACCGGACCAATGGAAGCTGGTACAGGCGTTCCGCGACCGCGGTGGGATGCATGGCGAGCAGCGCGAGGGATGGAATCGCGACGGTCGGGGAGAGGGTATGCGGGGACCGGACATGCGCGGGCCAGACGGGCAGGGACCAGGAGGGCAAGGACCGGGCATGCAGTTCCGGCATCGTCAACCTCCGCCGCCTCAGGCACCTCCGGCGGGAGTCCCGGCACCGGCGCCTGGAAGCGGCGCGGGTACGGGACAGGAGCAGTGAATTCAAAGTTCGCCGGCCAAGCAGGAACTGTGAGCCTTGCAGGGCGGACAGGCGTTTAATCATAGAACTTCAGGCAGAGAGCAAATACGGTTGCAATCGAAACCGGTGGCGGCAGAGAGTGATCCTCCTGCCGCCGTTTTTTGTGCGTTGAAAGGCGCTTGGACTGCGCGGCGACTGACGCGGAACGAGACAGAGGCGTGGAGCGAAGCGGGACAGCGATTGACTCACTTTGAATCAGTGAGTGAACAGAAGCGGGACAGATTGATTCAGCCTGCGACAGAAAGGCTGAAAGCGATTCTTAAAAATATGACTAAAGTTATTTTTGTGCGCACCGATGAAAGTGGTGGATGCAGAAACGCCCCTCCAGAAGATTTGGAGACCCCGAAAGAAGAAATAAGGTGACGGGGGCGCGGCAAGCAGCAACGCATCCGAGAAGGAGTTGAGTCCCATGGCCCTCGGTGTATTGAACAACCTATCCGCAATTTACGCAGAGAACAATCTGAACAACACCAACAGCAGCTTGCAGACGGTTCTGCAGCAGTTGTCTTCGGGGTCGAGGATCAACTCCGGTGCGGATGACGCGGCGGGGCTTTCTCTTGTGAACGGCCTGGCGGCGAATTCGTCGGCGCTGACACAGTCGGAAACCAATGCCACAGAGGGGGTGGGGCTTCTGGATGTGGCCGACGGGGCGCTGTCGCAGGTGACGAGCCTATTGGACCGCGCGATTACGCTGGCCACGGAAGCGTCGAACGGCACGCTCAACCCGACCCAGGAGGGCGCGGCCAATCAGGAGTATCAGTCGATACTTGCCGAGATCAACAACATCGGATCGACGACGACCTATAACCAGCAGGCAGTGTTCTCCGGCAAGACGACGGCGATCTACACGGGCGACTCTTCGACCACCGGCTCTTCGATCAACGAGCTGAACATTCGCACGTTGTCAGAGTCGAGCGTGGGCGACACGGGCGGCGCAATGTCGTATAGCAGCGGCAACGACAACGTCTTCCTGGACCTTTCGACCGCGATCGCGACGGCCAAGACTACGGATACGCTGAATATCGGCGGCACGACGACACTCGACGTCAACTATCTGGTCAAAGGCGCGAGCGGCTCATCGACAACGGCCTCGACGTCCATCACCGTGGGCGAAGGCACAAGCTACGAGAACACGGTGAATGGATTGATGAACGCCATTAACAGCGCGGGGCTGGGCCTGAACGCTACATTTGTCACCCAGGCTGGGGCAGGAATCCAGGGAGGCGGCAGCGATACCGGCCTGGAGATCACGGGCGGGCTGGTTTCAGCAGGCCTGGCGCCGAGCTCGGTGAGCACGAGCGGCATCTTCAATTCCAACGGCATCCCGGCCAGTGAACTGCTGACCCAGGGCCAGACGATCACCATCAGCCAGGGCGGAACGGCAGTGGTGACAGTTCCAGTGAACACATCGGATAACACGCTCGCGACCCTGGCCAATGCCATCAACACAGCGTCAGGAAACACGTCGACGAACGGGCAGGTCACCACCGATTCCACCAAGGTGATTGCCACGGTGATCACAAATGGCGACGGCACGCAGAGCCTTTCACTGGCCAACGCCAATGCCTCGCTGGGCGCATTGACCGTCAGCACACAGTCCAGTGCGGCTCCCGTGCCTGGGTTGGGCACTGCTTCGGTGGCCTTCAGCTCTCCGACGATCGGCACTACCAGCGGCGCGGTGGGAGCCAATGCAACAGTTCCTCCAACTCCCGGGTCGGCTGTGTTTGCGGTGGCCGGAGTCAATGGCGCCGGCACTCAGCTCTCCGCCGGCGGAAGCATCACCATCCAGAACAGCATGGCCGGCAACAATGTTACAGACACCTTCATCGTTGGGGCGGGAAACAATTCAGGCAACACGTTCTATACCGGCAACGGTAACGACACAATGCAGGATCTTGCGAATACCATCGCGGGAGTCGCTGGCCTGAATGTGACGGCAACGGCAACAAGCGCAGGCCTGACTGTTACCTCGAAGACTTCAGCGACGGGCGACAACATCACAATCTCGAATACCGGAACACTGACCAACGCGAACAACACGCTGAGTCTCTATAGCCCGACGGATGGCGGCGCGGTTACCGTGGGCTCGCCCACAACGACCGAACTGGATGCGGGGGCGGGCGCATCGCAGAACGACCAGCTTTCCGGCGTGATCCACCTGACGAACGGGACCGGGACGCTGAACTTTACCGCGGGACAGGCCAACGGCACAAACAATGGGAATACATACGCCGACCTAGTGTCGTATATCAATGCGAATAGCGCGACGCTGGGAGTTACCGCGAATTGGACCACCAATATGCCCGGCACCGGCGATAGCGGGATTCTGTTAACAGCGCTAGCGAATAACGGCTCTCCTGTCGTCTTCTCGACGGGGGCAAGCGACACGCTAGGAGACGCAACCACCGGCAAGCCGCTGTCAAATGAGATCACCGCGCTCTATGCAGGCCCGGGCGCCGCGGAAAACGACGCGATCACAGGGGAATTCAAATACACCGGCAACGGAAACACGGTGGACTTCAACACATCGTTGTTAGTGGGTACGCAGACCTACGCTGAGTTGGCGCTGGCAATCAACCAGGCTAACGTGGGTGTCAATGCAACATGGAGCGGCAATTCGCTGCTGCTGACCAACGCGACTCCCGGCGTCGCAGCGCCTGTTACGCCGCTCATCAACACGATGGCGGATGCAACAATCGCAACGGGCGGTGCGCCTACAGTAGCCAATTTTGTTGCAGCCGGAGCGGGCGGACACGGCGATTTTCTGCAAGGCACGGTGACCTTCTCGGCCAACGGAAAGACGTTTACGTTTACCGGCGATGGAAGCACGACAACCTATGACACCTTGGCAACTGCATTGTCGCAAAGCGATCTTGGGGTCTCCGCTCTTTGGTCCGCCGGAGCCCTGCAGGTGACATCGCTGAGCGATAGCAACGGAGCAATCACCATCTCCGCCGGCGCACTCCAGGACAAGACCGGTCTCAATAACGTGCTGTTTGACGCGGCAGGTTCGTCGCTGGGCAGCGCCAAAATCCCAGCTCCGTTTTCTGTGGTGACAGGCGGAGCCGATGGCAGCCAGACGGGAACCACGGGAACCCTGCTGACGGTTGATCCAAGCGGCACCGGCGCCAGCCTGCTTGGAACCGCCGGCGCGCCGGCCTCGTTTGCGACCGCGATTCTGCAACTCAATCCTTCGGGACCCAACCCGACGAGCATCGTTGATGGCTCCGACCAGATTACGGGCCAGATCTCGCTCACGAACAACGGCGTCACGAATGTTTTTGTACAGGGCACGGGCGTGAGTGGCGGCGGCGTGATCTACACAGGCGGCACCTCGGTGGCTCTGCTCACGTCGGCGATCAACAAAGACACGGCCCTGGGCCTCTCTGCCACGGCGCCTGGAACTGGAAACGGCGCGATCTACTTGCAGGCAACGACTGCCGGACTTGATACGATCTCCAGTTCCGCAAGCACCCTGGCGGATATCAACTATGCATCGGGCACACAGGGAGCGGCTGGAGCGTCGGTGCAAGGCGTGACCAGCGTGACCGGCAATGCTGCCTCAGTCTCGGTTGGTCTTTCCGCCTCGGCCCTGGCTTCGCTGCCTCAAGGGGAGTCTCTGAACTCCAACGATGCGTTGTGGGCAAGCAGCATCACCATCGGCTTCGGGAGCAACACTGAGACCTTCACCGTCAACTCAACCGGTACCGGCTCCGCTGCCGACACAACGTACCTGCAGACCGGCGCGACCCTGGCCCAGTTGGCCGCCGCCATCTCCGGATACGGCGCGCTGGGAGTGAACGCCCTGGCAACCACCAACGGATTGATGCTGACTTCCACCGCCAATGCAACCTCGGCGAGCGAAAACATCATTGTGAGCGGCGGCGTGGCGGATACGACCCTGGGCACCTCTTCGCAAGTGAGCCTGGGTTCGTTTGGAAGCGAAAACGATACGGTTACAGGAGCGGTGAACTTCAGCATCAATGGTGTGCCGCAGAGTATTCCTCTTACCGGACAGACCGTTGCCGCCATGATCCAGGACATCAACAACGGTTCTTACGGCGTGACGGCGGGCTGGAATTCTTCGAACAATACGGTGACGTTGAAATCGACGGTCGAAGGCAGCCTGGGGAATATCACTCCGCTCGGCACCACACGGGTAATCGACACAGCCGACACGGCGACCCTGAGCTACAGTGGGTCGAGCGCGTACGACACCGGTGTTTCTTCCGACACCAGGAATGTGGTTTACGATTCGACCTCCGGGCAGAATGCGACGACCGCGGCCGCGACCTTTGCCACCAATGCAATGGCGGGCAGCGGAGTGGCGACGACCAGCTATTCCGATGGCGCCGGCCAGGCCTTGAACGGCAGCGACCTGACCAACCAGTCGGATGCACGCAGCGCTTTGACGAGTCTGAACAACGCGATTACGGACGTGGCGGCACAGGACGGGTACATCGGCGCGGAGATCAATACACTGAATTCGATCAGCCACGTGATGAGCACGCAACAGGAGAATGTGGTTTCTGCGCAGAACGCGTTGCAGGCCACTGACTATGCGTCGGCGACTTCGAACATGTCGAAGTACGAGATACTGAGCCAGACGGGAATCGCGGCATTAGCGCAGGCTAATTCTGTTCAGCAGGAAGTTACCAAGCTATTGCAGTAAAGGCAGGGACCGAGGGACCAAGGGAACGAGGGACCAGGTTGCTGAGCGGACTTCTGCGGTGAAAGCAAAGTTCTAGCAAGATTGCGGTATTTTCAAGACAACCCAGGGACGGGCGGCGGCGAAGGGGAACCTTTGCCGCCCATTCTTTTTTGAAAGACAGGGAACGAGGGAACAAGGGATCAAGAAACAGCCGGTCAAATCCGGGGATCAGAGGAAAGGGTTCATGACCCGGAGGCCCCCGAATCGCTGGCCGTGCTGCAGATCCTCGGTGTAGAGGAGATCGCAATGCGCCTGGATGGCCGATGAGACGATGAGTGAGTCATACCATGAGAGCCTGCTTTGGGCCTGGAGATGCAATGCCTCCACATAGAGCGCTTGCGACGAATGCACAGCGAGGAGCGGTTGGAAAACCATGCGCAGATACTGCTCGGCATCCATCGCCGACATCGGTTGGGAGAACCGTCTCAGGGCCACATTGAAGAATTCCTGCACGACCTGATAGTTGATGACGCCCTTCTGCGTCGTCAGGGCTTCGCGAAGGAGTCGTGCGGCTATCTGGGCTTTTACGGGGGCGCTTTGGTCGAACGAATAGACGAAGATATTTGTATCCAGAAAGAATCTATCGCTCATTCAATTCGTCCCTGCTAAAGCGGCGGCCGGCATTGACGTGGTTCAGACGCTGCATCAACGCATCAAAGCCCTGGGCGTCGCCCGCGCTCTGGGCGAACTGCGCCAGCCACTGCCGAAATGCCTCGTTCAGGGTTGTGCGCTGGCCGCGGGCGACCAAGCGTGCCCGCTCGATCAGATCCTCGTCGGCGCTCAAGGTGATGTTTTTCATACGAAAATAGTGTACACTGTTTTCGTGTTATTGTGAATCTCCGGAATTCTCCGAGCGTGGATCCAGAGCACTGAGAATGCGCACAAGCCGAGATTCGACTGAGCGGTAAAACACTGCAGCAGTTATGGTTAATTATTCACTTCTAACCTAATACAGGCCTGTCGCCTACCAGATGCTTGTTGTCAGGAAGTCGTGGATGGAGAGGGCGGCTTTACGGCCGGCGCCCATGGCGAGGATGACTGTCGCGCCGCCGGTAACGATGTCGCCGCCGGCAAAGACGCCGGGCTTGGAGGTGCGCATGGTCTCGGGGTCGGCAACAATATAGTTGCGTTTGTTGGTCTTCAGGTCAGGCGTGGTGCTTTGAATAAGAGGATTGGCGGTGGTGCCGACGCCGATAATTGCGACGTGGGCAGGCAGAATGTACTCGGAGCCCGAGATAGGAACGGGACGGCGTCGGCCGTCAGCGTCGGGTTCGCCCAGTTCCATGCGCTCGCAGCGCGCGCCGGTGAGCCATCCCTTTTCGTCGCCAATGAATTCGACGGGGTTGGTGAGCATACGGAACTCGATGCCTTCCTCTTGTGCGTGATGAACTTCTTCGAGGCGGGCGGGCATCTCGGCCTGGGAGCGGCGATAAACCAGCGTGGCTGTGCGGGCACCGAGACGGCGAGCGGTGCGGACCGCGTCCATGGCGGTGTTGCCGCCGCCGACTACAATCACGTCGCGGTCGCGGCAGTCGTAGACGGGCTGGTCGTATTCGTCGACCTGGTAGGCGCGCATCAGGTTGACACGGGTGAGGAATTCGTTGGCGGAGTAGACGCCGTTGAAGTGCTCGCCGGGAACATTAAGAAATACAGGCAGGCCCGCGCCGGTGGCGACAAAGACCGCGTCGAAGTGCTCGTCGCGCATTAGCTCGTCGAGGGTAACACTCTTGCCGACGACGACATTTGTTTCGAATTCGACGCCCATGCGGCGCAGGTTGTCCACTTCACCCTTGACGATGGACTTTGGCAGGCGGAACTCGGGAATGCCGTAGACGAGCACGCCGCCGAGTTCGTGCAGCGCCTCGAAGATGCGGACGCGATGGCCTTTCTGGATGAGATCTCCCGCGGCGGAGAGGCCGGCGGGGCCGCTGCCGACGATGGCAACGCTTTTGCCGGTGGACGGTGCGATGGCGGGCAGGCCCAGCTGGCCGCTGGTGCGTTCGAAGTCGGCGATGAAACGCTCGAGGTTGCCGATGGCGACGGGCGCGCCCCTTTTGCCGAGAACGCAACCGCCTTCGCATTGATTTTCCTGTGGGCAGACGCGGCCAGTGATGGCGGGCAGCGCATTGTCCTCGCGCATTTTTGCGGCGGCGGCAAGGTAGTCGCCAGAGCAGATGAGGGCGACGACTTGTTTGATCTTGACGCCTACAGGGCATTGGACAACGCAGCCGGGCTTTGCGCATTCGATACAGCGCGAGGCCTCAGTGAGCGCGTCGGCGGGTACGAGGCCCAGGTTTACTTCTTGAAAATTGCGGCTGCGCACCTGGGGATCGAGCTCGGGCATTTTGGCGCGGAGAATCTTCATGCGGTCCTTTAGCGGCAGGGCCTTGCGCATGGGAGGTTGAAGCGTGTTGCTCTCAGACATAATGCTTCTCCTCGGCGGCCAACTCCGCGCGAAGCTGAACCAGCTCTTCATCTTTGTGCGCTTCGAAGTATTTGAGCGACTGGCACTCCTTTTCGCGGTACATGGCGTTGCGCTGCATGAGGACCTCGAAGTTGACCTGGGAAGCGTCGAACTCGGGTCCGTCGACACAGGCAAACTTGCTTTTGTCGCCGAGCAACACGCGGCAGCCACCGCACATGCCGGTGCCGTCGACCATGATGGAGTTGAGGCTGACCATGGTTTTGATGCCGAGAGGATCGGTGATACGGGCGACGGCGCGCATCATGGGGACGGGGCCGACGGCGAGGACGAAGTCGATTTTGCGATTGGCATCGATGAGGCCATTCAGTTTCATGGTGACCAGGCCCTGCTCGCCATAACTTCCGTCGTCGGTCATAATGTAGGTTTCGTTGCTGGCCTGGCGCACTTCGTCTTCGAAAACCACCATCTCCTTGCTGCGCGCGCCTTCAATAAAAATGACGTGGTTGCCGGTCTGCTTGAGGGCGTTGGCAGTGGGCAGCGCCATGGCCGTGCCCACGCTGCCGGCAAGAACCACGGCGGTTCCGTATCTCTGAATCTCCGAGGGATGACCCAGAGGTCCGACGATGTCGAGGATGGAGTCGCCGGTTTCAAGACAGTTGAGCAGCGAAGTTGATTTGCCCACGGCCTGCACGACGATGGTGACCGTGCCTGTGGCGGGGTCGGAACACTTGATGGTGAGCGGAATCCGTTCGCCCTTCTCATGGAGGCGAAGAATGAGGAACTGTCCCGGCATTTGCTTGCGGGCAATGCGGGGGGCCTCGATGACGAATTGCTTAATGTTGAGGCCGACGGTTCTGGCTTCGACAATCCTGTACATGAAGGTATGACTCCAGTTCGATCAAGGCCCGGGGGGCTTGCATGTGTGCACGGCCAGAGAGACGGGGCGTCGGCCGCTGCTGCAAGATCCGCCTGCCTTATTATTCAGCGTTGATCGTTGTCAACATGTGACCTTTGTCACGCGGTGCACGCGGGCTGGACGATCTCATCTTGACAAGGATTGGAGGCATCCGGCGAGCGCCGGCGATTTGCGATGGGGCCAACGGAGCCAGAAATGCGGTTGGATGCCAGGGGTGGGGCCTTGTTTGACGAATCGGGTCCAAGCGGAGACAATGAAAGAGCTATATCTCTCCCTATGTGGGCCTGTGGCGCAGCTGGGAGCGCGCTTCCATGGCATGGAAGAGGTCATCGGTTCGATCCCGATCAGGTCCACCAAACACTCGAACGGCTCAGGTTCGGACATGGGGCGCGTCCCGGCTGGCCGGGAAGGTCATCGGTTCGATTCCGATCAGGTCCACCAACACACTCTTACGGTGGCAAATCTGATATTCGAGTTCTGCCCGTTCATTCAGGCGGAACCGCCAGTTTCAGCCTGCGCAGGCGGGCGGGATCGGCGATTACATCCATTGCGGTGATTTTTCCTTCCTTGACTGTGCAACGGATCGCAATGCTCAGCCGCCCACGAGGGGCAATAACGAAACCCACTGATTCGTCGACGAGCACTGGCCGCGCAATACGGGCAACGCGTGTGTACGTCAATGCCTCTTTAGCAACGGCCGAGGCGCCGCGCAGCTCACTGCCTGCTCCCGGAGTTGCGGCAACCCTGTCGGCCCGACGCACCACGCCAGGATCCAAAACGGCAAGCAGCCCCTCGACATCGCCTGCACGCAAGGCGCGGAGAAACGCTTCAACGGTCTGACGCTGTTGGGAGAGGTTGGCTTCAACCGGTAAGCGCCTTCCGCATACGCGGCGACGAGCGCGGCTCGCGAGCTGCCGAGCCGCCGTGGGCGTGCGTCCCACGATAGAAGCAATCTCGTGGAAGGAAACCGCGAACACGTCGTGCAGCACGAAGGCGACGCGTTCGGCAGGGGTAAGTCTTTCCAGAACGACCAGCAGCGCCAGGCCGACGGATTCCGCAAGCAGCGCCTCATCCTGAGGATCGCGGCGCCCGCTTTCCACTATGGCGGGACGGGTCGCGTCTTCTTCGAGTGGCTCCTCGCGGCGCGACTTTCGGGAGCGCAGGATGTTCAGACAGATTCGCGCGAGGACGGTTGTCAGCCATCCTTCAGGATTCTCTACGGCGCCGGTATCCGCGCTGCTCACGCGCAGCCAGCATTCCTGGACGGCATCGTCTGCTTCTCCCATGGAGCCGAGCATGCGATAAGCCACCGCCCTCAAATGCGTTCGGCTGGCCTCGAATCTCTCAGCCAGCCAATCATTGCCGTTCATCGGTCACATTCTCCCCTCGCCAGGTGTCACTGGGATGACACGTGAAAGCCAGTCTACGTGACAAGGAAGGCACTCCAATATGCATTTCGCTTATCTGATCGTCATCGTCTTGGCCGCCGCCGCGAACATTTATGCCGGCATATGCGATTTCACTCGTCCGAATTGGCTTCTCGCCAATATAAAGAGGCTGGAGGTTAAGGAGCGGTGGCTTCCGACACTGGGCGTACTGAAACTACTGGGCGGGCTTGGACTGCTCGCCGGCATCGCTGTCCAGCGGATCGGAATTGCGGCCGCCGCCGGGCTCGTTCTCTATTTTGTTGGCGCTGTGGTTACGGTTTTGCGTGCTCGCTGGTACGCGAATCTGCCTTTTCCGCTAACCTGGCTCGCACTCGCTCTTGGCTCATTCGTGTTGTGCCTGCGCTTCGCCTAAACACAACCAGAAGCAGGTATTTGAAGCCCGATAATCTTCCCTAATCATTGACTGGCTTCCCCGCAAAAACGTAGACTTTCGGCCATGGAAGGGAACAGGAGAGAGTTCCCCGCTTGCAGGATTCGGGTGGAAATCAGCCGCGTTCTCTGATCGTGAATGGAATGTGGCAATGGACGTACCGGGCAGAGGAGCTGCCCGGTACATTGTTCCAGATACACATCGGGGCATTCCAGATACACATCTGGGTACTCCAGATACGCATCAGGGCTGATGAGGCAAATCCATGACTGGATTTTCCGAGAAGAAGTTTATTGGACGAAGTTGAAACTCGTGCCACATGGTTGGCATCACGGGCCAGTCCTCGTCGCGGACGGCATGATGGAAACCAACCGTATACCATGCCACAATGTCGGTATCTTCGATGTTGCGGTTGGCCTTTGTCCATGCGGGGAGGCCCTCCATGCCCTTGCTATTGGTCACATAAACTCCCGCCGCATAATTCTGATTCGGATCGTAGGGAGTAACCCAAAGCTGATGAGTTGCGAACGCGCCGACAGCCAAAGACGGGTCAGTGGGATCAAGGAAATCGACCGCCGTCGCTTCCGGCATAATCTCATATCCCGTGGAATAGCCTAGGGCATTGCGCTGAGTATTGCTGACAAAGTTCCACATCCCTGGCTGCCGAAGATCGATGTCCTTTATTCCTTCGCTCTCTGTCTTGGCGATCGAAGACTGGACACCCCAGATACTGGTCCGGCCACCCGCGTTAATCTTCTCTGGCACCAACCGGTCCACCATGAAGCTGTTGTCTTGGCCGTCAACGTCGAAGTCCAGCCTGAAGCAGAGATAATGGTCGTGGTATACGGCCACTGTATTGGGTGCAACCACGATGCCATGTTCGAGCGGAACGGGGCTGCCATCCATCATTTGCTCCGGAGCCTTGACCAAGTCACTGCCCTTTGATTCGACAATCCCCGTGGCACCAACGCGAACGCGAATGCTCCCATCCTGCTGAAATATCCAATCCATGATGTAGTCATAGTTGCCAATGGTGGCGATTGCGCGGAACACCAGCTCGCGGCTCGGACGGCTTGACAGCGCAGTGCTATCCCAATGACGCCAGGCCGGGTCGCCGACGGCCCGCTCAAACAAGCAAGCTTCCGAGGTCCTAAGGATTGGCGTGCCAAGGTCGCTCGATGCCAAGCCAGGAATGAATGTGGCGTAAGAAGGGCAATCATCCGTACCAATATCCCTCAACATGCCGCCGCGAGGAAATTCACCCGCATCCAGGTAGGAACGCGAATTCCATCCCTCGTCGGTGTCCATGTAAGGCACGTACATCTCAGAAAAATTGGCTTGATAAAGCACCATGCGCTGTTTCGGGCCATCCTGAATCCGAATCAGATTCAACACCGGACCGACGCGCGAATCCAACCGGAACCGGAAATGCCAGTTCTGCCATGAGACCTCGTCGCCTTCAATTGTGAAGGAGGGGCCCAATGGCTGCGATATCACGATGGGCTTTGTCCCTGGACGCGGATTCGCTCCAGCCTCTTCAAAATTCCCCACATATCTGGAGACTGGAACGACCCCAGCGTCAATGACCCGGGTCACTTTTTTCTGGACAATATCCACGACGGCATAGAGGCCCTCGATGTCTCTGCCCCATGTGTGATACTGGCCGTTTCCGAACGTGCAACCACCGTAGCCGATACGCGTTGTCTCCTGCTCGGGAAATACCCGCAAGGCCAGAGGGATGGCCTGGCAGTGGACGGCGCTCATATCGGTAATGCCGCGCTTCTTAAGGGCCGCCTGCACCTGCGGGTCGTTTTTGATCAAGTCGCTGAATCCGTACAATTCGGCATTCGTAAACGGAGCCTGCACACCCGGAACCACGCGCCAATATTCCACTTTTTTATTGGCGATATCCACCCGCGATTCGATCGTCTGCCCTTTGTCTTCAAGGATCACATCGGCTTCCCGTTCAAAGGAGTCGCCCGGCTTCCAGGCCAGTACCACACTCTTGTCCGGCTCATGCAGCAACAGCGTTGAGATGCCGGTTTCCGGGGTCATGCGCCCGCTTGCCCACAGAATGTCATGCACTGCCCAATACTCTGCGCTGGTCAAGCCGTCGAGAGGATGTTGGGGCGCCGCAAGTTGTTGCGCATGAAGGGCAGTTGATGGAGCCATAAGACCAAAGGAAAGTGCGAGCGAGCAAATCAGGAATTGGAGGTTCTTGATCATGAGGGGTCTATGGCTCCTTCGAAAGCGTTAGAATTTTGGATCGATATCGGGCTTAGACCGGGGAAGCGTGACCAGATTGTAAAGCCGAAGACAAATTCCGTGACGCGAATAAGTGCGAAATATGCAGCGGTTTTCTTCTTGCCCATCATCTGCACATAACGAAACTGACTGCGAGCGGCGCTTTCTGCGGGAGAAAGCAGGCAAAACTGGGCGATTCCGGCGTCATGGCAGACCCGTGCAAAAGCACCGACGCCGCCGAGCTCAAGCCGCTGCAATGTTTCTTCGTACCAGCGCCTCGAGCCGCAACAGTTCAGGTTCGAACGTTGAGCGCGTCCGGGCTTACCGGGGAGGTCATCTCTCACTCACGGTTGAGACGGTCGCTCGTGCAATTCGCTCGATTTCGGAGACCCGCAGGTTGCGCGCACATGGGCGCAGATATTCAGCGGAGTAGTTGTCAGCACCTACGTCAGCGGCCAACACCAATTGATGATTCTCGAGAAATGTGAGCAGATGAGCAGGATCAATCCCGAAATGCCACGGCTCGGGCTGATAGCAAGCTGCTTTGCGAAACTCGTCGTTTTGTTCCGGCAAGAATTGTTTCGTGATCGCCTCTTCCAGAACATACGTGAAGATGATCTCTGAGCCCGCGGGCATGTTGGCGACGTAATTTAAGACGCTACTCACGGCGGCCGGAGACAAATATTGCGTGACTCCTTCCCACACAAAACATAGCGGCTGATCCTTGGCAACATCACTCGCGGTGAATGCACTTTCCATTGGCAACGTGTCGAAGTTCATTGAGATGAACCGCACATTCGAGGTACCGATCGCGGACTGGTAAAGGCGTGTTCTCTTGGCCGCCTGGACACCTGGAAGATCAAGTTCGAGAACCTGACTTTGCTTGAGTTCCGGGAGCCGGTATGCACGCGTATCGAATCCGGCTCCGAGAATAACGAAGGTGCGGATGCCTCGATGAAACACATCCTGCACGGCATCATCGATCCATCGCGTGCGACAGAGAATCGATCCGCGAACACCCGGAGCTTGCCGGTCAACCATTGATGCAAACATTTGCCGGCACCAAGCGATTCTCATTGCGAATTTCGTAGTGGCGGGAAGCAGTTCGAGAACAACTGGATCATCAAAGAGCCGCTGCTCCTTGGGAACAAAGGCTTCCATTGCTCTCATCATCGCTACCCCATACGCCGAACGACTCTTGCTCATTGGGTCCATCCAATCTTATGGGAAACGGCCCTCATAAATTTTGGACTCATGTGCAAAATCTCCCTGGAAACTTTACATATGTAAAGTTTATAATTTTACGAGTGTATGATTTATCCACGGAGGATGCAAGAGCAAATTCAAAAAGCTCTATGGGACGTCCACGCAAATCCGACAAGAGGCCACCGTTGTCTCCCGATGCGATTGCAAACGCAGCTCTCACCCTAGTCGATCACGAGGGTTTGGAATCTCTCAGCATGAGACGCATCGCAGGCGCCCTTGGCGTTGAGGCGATGGCGCTCTATCATCATTTCCCGAGCAAAGAGGTGCTGGTCGATGCCGTATTGCAGAGAGGATCGCCAGGATCACTCCCGGCGCTTACTGGAAAATGGCGTAGAGATGTGAAGGCAACTATGCGCGTCGTCTACGAGCATCTATCTGCTCATCCCGCACTGCTGCCAGTGCGATGGGAGAGAAGGGTGAATTCACCAGAAGCGAAGCTCATTCTCGAACGAGAGCGCCAAATCTTTGAAGCGGCAGGGATAAAGGGCGCCTTGGCACGGGACGCGCACCGCCTCCTGGGAAGCTATGTTGTCGGTTTTGTCGTGGTGGGAATTGAGGCACGCCGAACAATCCGCGAGGGCGAGTGGTTTCCGCAGTTCGAAGCAGGGCTGGAGATACTGTTGGACGGCTTAGAGGCTCGTCGTCGCCGTCGCGTCTAGACGCCTTGCGACCTAGACATGTTGAAATCGAGGGCGGGCGCGGTGCTAGCGCCGTCCAAGGGTTCTACGGAGGGTGCTGGGGCTGGTCTTAGGGTGCCGACCAGTGCTTTGTTCGCCGTCGGTTCTGATGTTTCCAATAGATTACGAGTGTTGGCGTGAATAGCAAGGAAGAGGTCATCGGTTCGATCCCGATCAGGTCCACCAATCGACTCCAATTTCATCGGACGGGTGCGCCGCAATGAATAGCGTTGCGTGACTATTGTTGTGTGTGGTGCATAGTTATTTCGGGTGATCGGACTTGCGCGCGCATTATGGTACATTTGCGCCATGCAATTAAAGGGTTTCGCAGTGTTTGCAATGCTGCTGGCCGTTCCGCAGGCGCAATTGGCAGCGAGCGGACAGGCCAACGATCGCCCAGCCGCGAGTCTGCAGGCTCAGGCAGGGACGCCTTCTCGAATTGCGGCGCCGGCAGCAGCGACGGGATCGGCGACGGTTTCGGCGGCGCCTGCAGGCAGCGGGGCCACGAAAACGGATTGTCAAAGCGGGCCGTGCGATTATCAGCCGCCCCATATCACCATTGCGACGCCGGCCCCGGCGCCAGCGCCGTGGCCACTGCAGGAGCGCATTGCATGGGGCGCGAATGTGTTGCTGGCCCTGGTTGGGTATGCGGGCATCATGCTGGCGCTTTCTACTCTGAAGAAGATCGAACGCCAGACCAAGTTTGTCGAGTCCGCAGCCACCGCTGCGACTGAAAGCGCACAGGCGGCACTGCTCAATGCGCAGTTCATTCAGCATTCGGAAAGGCCGTGGGTACTGGTAACGGTGGTCCCCTCGCCAAGCATCGAGAATGGGTTTACCGTGATTGCGACAAATCGGGGGCGGAGCCCGGCGCGCGTTGTCGGGATGGCGAATGAAACGAGGATCGCGGCGAACGAAGCGCAACTGCCAGGGATTCCGGAGTACTCTCCTGTGGACCCGGAGATGCCGGCCGTCTCCATTATTCTGCTGCCGGGCGAATCGACGAACATCAAGGCCTTCTGCCGTGGCGACGTGAAAGGACTCTGCGGGAACGAAGAAAAGCTGAGGCGGATCGAAAACTGGGAAGAGCGAATTTTTTTGTACGGAAAGATGGATTACAAGAACCTGATGGAACCGACGGAGGCGACAGCCCACGAAACCAGGTGGTGTTGCCGGTACATCCACGGACGCCAAGCGAGTGGCCTGGTGATGGCGGGGACGCAGGAATACAATCTGCACACTTAGGACGTCGATGGGGAACCGCGGCAGATTGTTGGGATGTTTTTCTCGAAGCTCGATTTCTGTAATTCGGTGCAGAAATCAGTTCTAGGCTGTCACGGACTCCCGATCGTTTGCATTCTGCTCGAAGATCTGGTCGGGCTCGGCGAGTCTGATCAGGCGATGGAGATAAGCCCTGGAAATGCAAAGGCTGCGCGCGGCAAGGGTCTTGTTGCCGTTGTTTTCGCGGACGGCTGAAACGGCCAGCTTGACTTTGTATTCGTGAATCTGGCGTTCGAAGGAACCGGCGGGCTGATAGTCGGCAATGTCGACAACGTCGTTGAGTGCGGAGGAATCCTCTTCCGGGTTGACCAGGGTCAGATCTTCGGCGCGCACGGTTCGTCCGGGGGAGAGGATGATGGCGCGCTGCATGACGTTTTCCAGTTCGCGCACATTGCCTGGCCAGGAATAGCCCTGCAGCATCTCCAACGCCTCGGGTTCGATCGCATCCATCGGCTTTTGAAAGCTCTGCGCGTACTTGCGGAGAAAATGCGATGCGATTGCGGGGATGTCTTCTGGGTGTTCCTGGAGTTGCGGCGATTCAATGCGCATGACGTTGATGCGATAGAAGAGATCCTGGCGGAACTTGCCCTCAGCCACCAACTGAGACAGATCGCGATGGGTGGCGAAGATGAGGCGCGCGCGCAATGGAATAAGGCGGCTGCTGCCGAGGCGGCTGAATTCCATCTGCTGCAGAACGCGCAGAAGTTTTACCTGAGTGAACAGGCTGAGGTCGCCGATTTCATCGAGGAAGAGCGTGCCATCGGCGGATTGCTCGAAGTAGCCTTCGCGAGCGCCGACTGTGCCGGTGAATGCGCCTTTTTCGTGGCCGAATAATTCGGCTTCAATGAGGGTTTCAGGGATGGCGCCGCAGGAGACTGCAACAAAGGGCCGGTTGGAACGGGCGCCGAGATTATGAATGGCGCGGGCGATGAGCTCTTTGCCGGTGCCGCTTGCGCCTGTGACAAGGACCGAGGCATTGAGATTGGCGACGCTGCGGACCAGCTGATAGACGCGCTTCATGTGCGTGCTGGATCCGATGAGCTGATCGCAACCGACAGGTTCCTCGAGGCGTTGCTGCACGGTTTGGAGCTGCTGCTTGAGTAAGGAGTTCTCGCAGGCCCGACTCAACATGGTCTTGAGATCGCGAATGGAGGGGGGGCGGCGGCAGTAGCCAAAAGCTCCGTTGCGGACCAGTTCAAAGGCAGTGGAACGCAGGCCATCGTCGGCCATCACCACCAGGGGAACGTTGGATGCAATCAACTGGCGGGAGAATTCGATGCGCTCCCGCATGGAGTCGCGATTCGAATTCAGATCCACGATCATTACGTCGCATTCCCGTGAAGACACAAGAGTGCTCATCGCTTCAGCATCCGACTCGAAAAGCACGTGAAAGTCTTTTCCGAGAGCCGAGGCAAGAAGAGGACGTAAAGTGCGGTCTTCCGAATACAAACCGATCTTAATCATCAGGACGCGAGCTTTCTGTCGCTTTGTAAGGACACGCCATTTTGGGCGCGGCCCCAATTCAGAAGCAGTGTTGTATGTTCATCATCGGCAAGTGACACTTATAAGCCAATGGCTGTTTCGTGCTAGGTCAGTGCGACGATGGTAATGAATGGCTCCGAATGCGGGAACGGAGGCTCTTTGGCCACTCATAACTGCAGGAGGCGAGTAAATAAGTATTTACTATTCAATAGTTTATAGACGCACTTGGGATCGAATGCGGCCAGCCGGCAAACCCTCCCGGCCGAAAACTGGCCGAGTACGAGTAAGTTGTTTTGTTTCAGTATCTTGATGAAGATTTTCTGCGCAGACCGATCTCCATCGGGGTCAACGAAAAAAAGCTGGACTTAGCGCTCATAAAAACGGCGCGCATAACACTTTTGTGTTATGCCAGTTTCATGCAGGTAACAAATCGCTGATTACCCTGACTTCCCCTCGATTTGTCAGCATATCCGGGGGTGCTGAGGCCCCCCAAATCCTGCCCTGGGGCGAAGGTGTAAACGGACTGCTTCACCGGATGGGCATGGTCGTAAACAGCCGTGTACACCGCCGAGGTGTAGGTGGCCATAACTATCTGATTTCAAGGCATTTTAGTTGGGCAAATTTTGGTTGGGCAATTGCTTTGAAACGGGTGTTCCCTAAAGCCAGGGGGGAGAAGGAGACAAAATGTGGCACGCGTTCGCATGGTGGCCAACGGTAACAGTTCTGGGTGTGGCGACCTTCACGGATTTGCGCAGCCGTCGAATTCCCAATTGGCTGGTGCTTCCTTTTCTGGCTGGTGGGTTTGCGGTTTCCGGCTGGCTGAATGGCTGGCACGGCATTGCCCAGAGTCTTGAGGGTGCGGCGCTGGCGCTGGGGATTTATGGACTTCTTTTCTTTATGGGCGGCATGGGCGCGGGGGACGTGAAGCTCTGCATTGCGATCGGGGCCTGGATCGGGCCGAACCAATTGTTTTTTGCGCTGGTGATTACGGGCATGGTGGGTGGAGTGATGGCCCTGTGCTGGGCAGCCTTTGGGGGATTTCTGAAGGAACTTTTTACGGGGGCGAGCAACCTGGTTTTCAGCTGGAAAGACAGCGGCGGCGTTCTCGATCCCGAGATGGCTTTGAGCAACCCGAAGCGGCGGAAGATGCCTTACGCACCGGCCATTGCCATTGGAACGTTGATTTCATTTTTTGCGCACTGAGAAAAAGGGTCAAGAGTTATGTCAACGTTGCGGACGAATTATCGAGCTTCGATAGAAACGCAAGAAGAATTGCGGACGGCCGCGAATGGTGGATCAATGAGTGCCAATCCTTCCCCGTATCTGGTTTCTTCGCCCAGCGAGTCACTCGGCGTCGACGGCCTGTCAATTGTACTGATCGGTCCTGAGCTGGAGCACCGCGAACAGGTGGCTCTTGCGCTTTCAAAATGCACCAACAGCAAGGTGCGCGCGTTTTCTTCCTATCCACCGAGCCTTGACGATGTGCCGAGGCTGCTGGAACAGCACCACGACGTGATCATCATCGATCTGGACTGCGATCCCGAGTATGCGCTGGACCTGGTGGAGAGTATCGGCGCCAGCGGTTCGGCGACGGTGATGGTTTATTCGGCCAAGCCCGATCCCGACCTGCTGGTGCGTTGCATGCGGGCCGGAGCACGGGAGTTTCTGACTCTTCCACTGGAACTTGACATCATGGCGGAGTCACTGGTGCGCGCCGCGGCACGGCGGCCGGTGGTTCGCGTGGCCCCGGTGATTCAAAAAAAGACGCGCGGCAATCTGCAGGTTTTCATGGGCGCCAAGGGAGGCGCTGGTGTAACCACACTGGCGTGCAATTTCGCGGTGGCGCTGGCTCAAGAACCGGACCAGAACACGCTTTTGATCGATCTGGATCTTCCCTTCGGGGACGCGGCATTGAATCTGGGAATCATCACGG
Source organism: Occallatibacter sp. (assembly GCA_049793195.1). Classification (GTDB taxonomy): domain Bacteria; phylum Acidobacteriota; class Terriglobia; order Terriglobales; family Acidobacteriaceae; genus Telmatobacter. The sequence goes on from JBARBP010000231.1 coordinate 22,155, forward strand.
AGTTCTCAACGATCGATGCCCTGCAGCAGAGCGATCGCCTGGATGGAAGTTTCCTGGCGAGATTGCTCTTCAAGCACAGTTCAGGTGTCTCGGTGCTTGCGGCTCCGGGGAGATTTCAGCCCTACCAGCCCACCAATGAGGGCATTGACAAGTTGATCTCCGTGGCGCGGCAGTCATTCGACAACGTGGTGGTGGATGTGGGCGCGCGCGTGGATTTGACGGGAACGGCTCTGTTCAAGGACGCGTCCACGATCTACCTGATTACGCAGGCCGGCATTCCCGAACTGCGCAATTCGAATCGCCTGATCTCTCAGTTCTTCAGCGAGGGCGGACCCAACCTGGAAGTGGTGATCAACCGGCATGAGACGCGCCTGCTGGGTGTCTCAGAGAAGGACATCACGAAGGCTTTGACGCGGCCGGCGCATTGGAAGATTCCGAACGATTATGCCTCTGTGAGGCGTATGCAGATCGAGGCGACTCCGCTGGTGCAAGGGGATTCGGCGATCGCTCGACAGATCCGGCAGATGGCCAAGTCGGCCACCGGCAAGCCGGAAGTGGAAACCAAGAAAAAGGGTTTCAAAATATTTGGATGATAGTTTTCAGGACCGATAACGAACTCTGGACGGATGGGAAAACGTGGAACTACTAACTCTAGAAAGTTACACAGCGGAGATACATCGGACCCTGATCTCAAAGTTGGATCTGGAGAAGCTGTCGCGCGTCAATTCGAACCAGGCGCGCCAGGCAGTCCTGGGCATCGTGAAGGAGATCATGGCGGACCAGCGGGTGCCGCTGAGCTATGACGAGCAGGAGAGGATCCAGTCCGATTTGCTGGACGAAGTCTTCGGCCTGGGTCCACTGGAGCCGCTGCTGCGGGATCCAAAAATCTCCGACATCCTGGTCAACGACAAGGACCACGTATTTATTGAAAAAGGCGGACTGCTTCAGAGGGTGAGCACGACGTTTCGCGATGACAGGCATCTGCTGCAGATTATTGACCGGATTGTGTCGCGCGTCGGGCGCAGAGTGGATGAGTCTTCGCCGATGGTGGATGCGCGGCTGCCGGATGGCTCGCGTGTGAATGCGATTATTCCGCCGCTGGCGCTGGACGGGCCTTCGATGTCGATTCGCCGCTTCGGCACCGGCCCACTGGCGGCCAACCACCTGGTGAAGTTGAACAGCATCTCGGCGGAGATGATGGAAGTGTTGTCGGCTGCGGTGAAGGCCAGGATCAGCATTCTCATCTCAGGTGGAACCGGCGCCGGCAAGACGACATTTCTGAATATTCTGTCGCAATACATTCCTAACAACGAACGGCTGGTAACGATTGAGGACGCGGCCGAATTGCGATTGGCACAGGAAAACATTGTGCGCCTGGAAACGCGCCCCCCAAACATTGAAGGACAGGGAGCCATCCGCCAGCGGCAACTACTTATCAACTGTTTGCGTATGCGTCCCGACCGTATCATCATCGGCGAAATCCGTGGCGAAGAAGCCTTTGACATGCTGCAGGCCATGAACACCGGTCATGAAGGATCGATGACCACCGTTCACGCCAATACGCCACGCGACGCCATCTCGAGACTCGAATCGATGGTGGCCATGGGCAATATGAATCTTCCTGAGAAGTCGGTTCGGCAGCAGATTGCTTCGGCGCTCACAATCGTGGTGCAAGCAACGCGCATGAGCGATGGAACCCGCAAGGTGACAAGCATCGCCGAGATCACCGGCATGGAAGAGAACGTGATCAGCATGCAGGAAATTTTCTCATTCAACAAGAAGGGAATCGGACCCGACGGCAAGGTGATTGGAACCTTCACGCCCAGCCGGATTCGTCCGCGGTTCCTTGAGAAGCTGCGCGTGGCCGGCATTATCTTGCCGCCCAGTCTGTTCGAACGTGAAACGCAGGTCAACTAACCAGGAGGGAGGGAAACACCGATGTTATTGATCATCATTCTGGCCTTTATCGGCGTGTTCGCGGTGGTTGCCATACCATGGATAGCCAGCGCTGTTGGGCCCGGTCAGAAGGCGAAGGAAGTCCAGACCAGACTGGCGTCGGCACTGGCAACCGAAGCCCCGGAACAGCACGACGTAATTGTTAACTTGCGCAAGAACGATCAGATCAGCAGCATTCCGTGGCTGAACAAGAGGCTGCTTCAGTTTGAGCTGACGCCTTACCTTCGCAAGACGCTGGATCAAGCCAATCTGAGCTGGAGCGCCGGCAGGCTGCTGATTCTGAGCGCGGTAAGCTTCGCGGTGCCATCGTACCTGGTTGACTTGAAGACATCGATGATTTTGCCGGCATTGGGAATTGGCGTGTTGACGGGTTTTGGCCCTTACGGTTTCGTGCTCTTTAAACGCAGCAAGCGCTTTGGCAAGTTTGAAGCCGGCTTGCCGGAGGCGCTGGACTTGATGGTAAGCGGCCTGCGCGCCGGGCACAGCTTGATTGCCGCCATGGGGCTGGTGGGCAGGGAATGCCCTGACCCGGTAGGTGGTGAATTCAAAGCCTGTTTTGAGGAACAGAACTACGGTCTCGAGCTCAAGTCCGCGATCGAGAATCTAATCGAACGGGTGCCCTTGCAAGATCTGAGAATCGTGGCTACCGCGATCATGATTCAAAAGGAGAGCGGCGGCAATCTGGCCGAAGTGCTCGACAAGACTTCGTATGTGATCCGGGAACGGTTCCGCCTGAAGCGCCAGGTAAGAACCCATACCGCGCAAGGAAGGCTTACCGGGTGGATTTTGAGCCTTTTGCCGGTGGTGCTGGGCATCGCGCTTTTCTTTGTGAATCCGAGCATGATGAGCATTCTGTGGACGCGGCCAATTGGCGTCGACCTGCTCTGGGCTTCAGTCGCCATGACAATACTGGGCGGATTAGTCATTCGCCACATCGTCAACATGGATGTTTAAAGGGGACGTATGGTACTCATCGTAGTTGCATTCTTCGCCGCATTTCTGCTGATCGCCAGCGGGGGACTGATCCTGTTCTATCGCGAAGCCCTTCCCCAGCGTATTGCCGAAGCCATCAATCCGCGTCCGAAGAAGAGAAATGTAATTAACACCATTCGCGAGACGGGCTTTTCAATCGGCGGCGCGGTGGAACGCTTCGAACACCTGCTACCCAAAAGCCAGGCAGAGATCTCGATTGTGCTACAGCGCCTGCAACGCGGTGGCTTTCGCGACGAATCAGCGGTAAAGATTTTCTACGGCTGCAAGGTAGCGGTACCGTTGACGCTTTGCGTTGTGGCGTTTGTGAGTCAGCTAGCCAGCCTTGCCCCGTTTTTTGTGTATGCCTCGTGTCTGGGACTTGGGTTTCTGGCTCCGGATTTCTGGCTAGGGCAGAAGATCAAGGGGCGGCAGAAAAAGATGGAGAAGGGCCTTCCCGATGTGCTCGATCTTCTGGTTATCTGCATCGAGGCCGGCCTGAGCCTGGACCAGGCGACTGCCCGCACGGCGGAGGAGCTGACACAGGCACAGCCGGAATTATGCGATGAATTCGGTGTCCTGGTGCTGGAGCAGCGCGCGGGGCGCGCCCGTTCCGATGCGTGGAAACACCTGGCGGAACGCACTGGAGTAGATAGCATCCGCAACCTGGTTTCGGTGCTGGTTCAGTCAGAACAATTTGGAACCAGCGTAGCCAAAACGTTACGTCAACATGCCGATTCCCTAAGGTCCCAGCGCATCCAGAAAGTGGAAGAGATGGCGGCAAAAACCTCGGTCAAGCTGGTTTTCCCGCTGGTGTTTTTCATCTTTCCGGCACTATTCCTGGTGACCCTGGGGCCGGCAGTGATTTTGATGATGGAGCAGTTTAAGAATCTGATCAATAACTAAGGGGAAGGAGGAAAGAAATGGACAGTACCACAATTATCCGGATTGTCTCCGGCGTGCTTTTTGTCGTAGTGCTGGTGTTTTTGGTTCAGCGCCGCCGCACGCGCGTAAGTTAACGCGGATTGTTCCCTGGAATCGGCGGCGCCCCAAGAAGCAAACCGGCTGCCGCTGGCCGGTTCTACAATTGCGCAGACCGGGGAATTTGGCACCGAAAATGATGCGTTCACTCCCGGGTTCCAATAGGATCGGATGCGCGTGTAGGATTTTTTCAGAGGAAGGAAACCGCAATGGACAGTACCACAATTATCCGGATAGTTGCTGGCGCGTTGTTTGTAATCGTGCTGGTGATACTCATTCAGCGTCGCCGCACACGAGTAAAGTAATTCGGATTTGCAGAAGGAGCTGACGACGCTCGACACGGGTTGAGCGCCGGCAAATAATTGATTTTCCTGCAGTAAGGGGAAGTTGCCACGGTGGTGGCGATTGTCAACGAACTGCCTCTTACAGTGGGACAGGTGAACTGCGCCCATTTGAGCCCCGGCGATTCGATGCGGGGAATGGAGAACTTGGATGCAACTGTCAAACAAAATTGAATGGCCGGCTGGGAGCGCGGAATTGGAACCAGTTTCGAGGCGCTTGAGTTTGGCAGAAGCCTCGATGGGATCGCGGCCGCATTGCGCATACAACCAGACGCGCGAATGCTTTCTGGGCCTGGAGGTTGCAGCCGCCGAGCTGACATTTGCGGCCCTCGAGGAACGGCTTGCGGAGCGTGAACTGAGATCGGGCGAAGGGCTATGGCTGAATCCGTTCCACGGGATCCCGATGGTGGGCCTGATTTCTCCTCTGGACCTGATCTATCTGGATGAGGACTGCCGGGTGATCGAAGCAGTGGAATCGTATCCGACGTTTCTGGCCAGCGCATCGCGTCCGCGGGCGACGAGTGTGCTGGTACTTCCCGCGCACTCGATTTACTCGTCACAAACACAGGCGAACGATCAGCTCGTGCTTTGCCAAGCCGAGGAGATGGAGGGACGCCTCGAGCGGATTTTGGAACGAGCTTCAGCTCCGGTGGCCACTGCGAGTGAGGAAGAAGAAACCGAGGTCGTCCAGGGCGCGGTTCTGCTAAGGGAACAGCCATTGTGGAGCGGAGGTCCCGGACTGCTGGAATTGGGGACGCGCTCGCAGCAGGATCAAGGTGAGATCGCGCAAGCACATGAGATGAGCCTTATCGAACCGGGGATAAGGGCCGTGAGACCGCCGAAGAACTGGCTGGAGCGTTGGTGGTCGCCTGATCCGCGCAAGGCTCCCCGTGAGCCGGGACCAGGCCTGGCAGCTTACTACTGGAACGGCGCATTGCCCAAGGCGCACGCGGTTCGCGACATCAGCACGACGGGATTGTATGTGGTGACGGAAGAGCGGTGGTATCCCGGGACCCTGGTTCTGATGACTTTGCAGAGGAGTGGGGACGGAGAAAAAACCGCAGAGCGGTCGATCTCGGTAATGTCCAGGGCAGTCAGGTGGGGCAATGACGGGGTAGGACTGCAGTTCATGATGCCCGAAGAGAAAGACGCCGGCAAAGAGCGGAATCCGCACGTGGATGGGGTGAGCAAGAAGGAATTCACGCGGTTCCTGGATCGGTTATTGAAGGGGAAGAATTAGGCGGCGCCGGTCTGACACTTGTCAGCCGGTATCCGTGGAGCAATCTAAGGCGTTGGTGAGCTGGAATAGCAAGGCTAAATGCGCCGGGAGAGAGATCGATGAAAATACCTGGGGGCTTGCAAAATCAAGCCAGGAAATTAAAGTACGGCCTGAGCCGTTTGTTCGCTGCAAACAACGAGGCTGCGTCGGCGAGGCCGACGCGTGGCCGGAGTTTTGCAGCGCTTCTGCACTCCGACGAGGGCAACCCGCTGGTGGAAATGGCACTGGTGGTGCCGGCACTGCTGACAGTGATGACCGGGCTCATTACGTTTGCAATGGCGTTTAACAACCAACTGACACTTACGACGGCTGTTGGATCTGCGGGGCAATACCTCTCGCAGATCCGCACTTCTACGTCGAATCCTTGCGCCGACACGTATGCGGCGCTCACGAATGCCGCGCCGGGCTTGAATCCGGCGAATATCACCATGTCGGTGACTATGAACGGCACCAAATACACGGAGAATTCCTGCTCAGGCTTGCAGACGCAATTGGTACAGGGTTCGTCGGTGACGGTTTATGCAACGTATCCCTGCAATCTTGAGATCTACAAGATCAACTTCACAACAGCCTGCAAACTCGCAGCGAAGGTAACTGAGTATGAGTACTGAACACAGTAACAACGAGGCAACTCAAATGAAAGCAACCATTGTTTCTTTCGTTCGGAAAGCGCTGCGCGACCAGCGCGGGCAAGTGCTGCCATGGTTGGCAATGGGTTTTGTCGGAATGCTTGGAATGGGCGGTCTCTCGGTCGACGTCGGCCGGGCCTATGTGGTTCATGCCCAACTCCAGAACTATGCCAATGCTGCGGTTCTGGCGGCTGCAGGACTGGTGTACAACACTTCGTCCACGACCAATGCGTCTACCGAAGCGACCACCTACAGTGGCAGTTCGGGAGACGATAACGCCAGCGGCACTCTTGGGACTGTGATCACAACTGTGCGGACACTTTGCCTGAATTCGCTGCAGCCCTCCGGGACTTCGTGCCCCAGTACCAATCCTCCACCAAACGCTGTCAGGGTGGTTGAGAAGACGACCGTGCCGACGTATTTCATGAATATGCTCGGCGTTCACTCTCTGCTTGTGGCAGCCAGTGCGACCGCGTCCATGCAGGGTCAGGTGCAGCCGTGGAACGTGGCGATTATTCTCGATGCGTCAGGCTCGATGAGCACTGTTGATTCGAACTGCGGCACCAACGTAACCGAGTTCCAGTGCGCGTTGAACGGGATTCAGGGTATGTTGGGGTCCACTAATCCCTGCAAAGCAGGCGCAACGAGCTGCACGAACGCGGCTGCAAATTTTCATGTGGCGCTTTTCGCGTTTCCAGCAGTCTCAACGGGCACGGTTTCCTATGAGAATGCATGCAGCAGTTACCAGACCCCGGCCTTCCAGATCTACACCTTGCCGCTGACAACGGCCACTTCATACTCGCCGATTGAGTATCAAGAGCCAAACCCCGCGCCACACAGCTCGGGCAATGTGAATTTTACCGGGACCTACGAGGTCACACCGATCAACACCGGCGATGGCGATGCGAATGGCTTCGTGAGCGACTACTACGATCCGACCCAGTCGAACGGGCTGAGCACGTCTTCGTCGATTGTGAAGGCTATTACCAAGTGCATGAAGCCCATCAGCCAGGCCGGCAGCGGCACGGGCGGCCTAAACGGCGCATCCAGTGGCGGCATCACCTACTATGCGAGCATCCTTTATGCCGCGCAGTCGGCCCTGAAAGCGGAAAAGACGCTGAATACGGGAACCAACAACGCGATCATCTTCCTTAGTGACGGTCAAGCGAACGTGGTGGCCGCTACCAACGATTTCGCGAACTCACCCTTTACGGCGGTTCCATCTACAGCCGGACTGAACACTTTGACCGGGACCGGGTATTATCCCGATTCCAACGATGAGTGTCAGCAGGCGATTATTGCGGCCCAGGCCGCGACCACAGCGGGAACCCAGGTGTATTCGGTTGCTTATGGTTCGGAACAAACGGGATGCTACTCCGGATCTGGGAATACGGATACATTTTCGCTGATCGCTACCGGCAAAGTCGCGCCATTTACGCTTGCGCAGCTAACGCCTTGCGTGACGATGGAGAATATCGCCTCTTCGTTGAATAACTTCTACTCCGACTACAACCAGAGCGGATCGGGCAGCACCTGCCAGGATTCTTCGCACACAGTAACCAGCCTGGCGGATATCTTCCTGTCGATTGCATCGAGCTTCACACAACCCCGATTGATACCTAATAGTGCAACCTAAACCCATCGCGAAGGTCAATCCCGACGCCCCGGGCACAGTCTGCCGGGGCGTCGGCTTGCAATCACAGCTGGTGCAGGGTTCGCCGGTGACGGTTTACGCAACGCTTGAGATCTTCAAGATCAACTTGACAACAGCCTGCAAACTCGCAGCAATGGTAACTGGGTATGAGTTCTAATCACCGCAACATCGAGGCAAGTTAAATGAAAGCAATGATTGTTTCTTTCGTCCGGAAGGCGCTGCACGACCAGCGCGGGCAAGTGCTGCCATGGTTGGCAATGGGATTTGTCGGAATGCTGGGAATGGGTGGTCTGACAGTCGAT
>JBARBP010000232.1:0-16145 GCA_049793195.1 Occallatibacter sp.
CGCTGGCTCCGCTTCCTCTACGCCTACCCCAACCGCATCACCGGCAAACTCCTCGACACAATCGCGCGCCACGACAACATCTGCAAATATCTCGATGTTCCGCTCCAGCACGCTTCCCCTGCCGTCCTCAAAACCATGAAGCGCGGCGCAGGCGCTGAAATCTTCCTGAAGACCCTGGAAAAGGTCCGCGGCGCCGTCCCCGGCATAGCGCTCCGCACCAGCTTCATCGTCGGCTTCCCCGGCGAGTTGCTCCGCGACCTTCAAATCTTGGAAGAGTTCATCGCAGAAGCAAAGTTCGACTGGCTAGGTGTCTTCAGCTACTCCGACGAAGAAGGCTCCGCGGCATTCCCCCTGGAAGGCAAGCTCCAGAAGCGCACCATCGAGTCCCGCAAGCGCCGCCTCATGAAGCTGCAGCAATCCATCTCGAAGCGCGCCAAGCAGCAATGGATCGGCCGCGAGCTGGTGATCCTCGCCGAAGGCGAAAGCGAAGAAACCCCGCTCCTGTGGGAAGGCCGCACCCAGTTCCACGCCCCGGAAATCGACGGCAAAGTCTACATCAACGACTTCGGCGCTCTCGAATCTCCAGAGCCCGGCCGCTTCTACAAAGCCCAAATCACTGAAGCTCACGACTATGACCTGGTCGCCAAAATCCTCTCCGGCCCCCTTGAATAATTCAACTAAGAATCGTCGGCTTCCCCCCTATTTGGGGACCCCATCCTGACTGCGCTTTTTTTACAGCAAGGGTCGTAAATCAGGAACGACCATTGAGTCCTTCTGTTCCCTGTTCTCTACCTTTTTCCCACGACAAACCGGCATTGAAAAACAAAACACATCGACATTTCGCTATTTTCGTCGGCTTATATCTGTACATTTCGCAATAAAGCTCAGTCTGTAAGGCTACGTTTGAGGGGTCTTTCCGCCGAATCGACAAAGCTCTCCTTGCAAGCATAGAAAAACCGAGCAATTGCTCGGTCTCTTGTAGTAGAAAATCTCCAAATGAGCCACCGCGCTCACCGTCCCGCCGAGTGCGGAAAGCAGAGAACGAGGTCTCCAGTTCCCTTTGCTCCCAGGCCCATTGGTCCCCACGTCCCTGGGTCCTTGATCCCTGTTCTCTGTTCTCTGTTCTCTGTTCTCTGTTCTCTGTTCTCTGTTCTCTGTTCTCTGTTCTCTGTTCTCTGTTCTCTGTTCTCTGTTCAGGCTCTTACAGCGCCGGCCGCACTGGCTTCTTCTGCCGCGGATTAACCCCAGTCTCAGTCGCCTGCATGTCAGACTGGCGATCCATCCATTCGTCCAGCCGCGACCGCTTGAAACGCCACCGGTTACCCAGCTTGAACGCGGGCACAAATCCCTCCGACGCATATTTGTAGAGGGTGTCGGGCGAGATGCCCAGATAATCGGAGGCCTGACGGATGTCCATCACCTCTCGCACTTCAGGAACCAGCAGATTGGAGCGGACCGCAGCGCTGCGCATGATTGCCTCCGGAATAAACAGATAGCTCGGACAGGATCCGGCATACCCGCCGGTAGTCTTGTATATAACGCGGATTCACCTGTCATTTCAAGGCTTTTCAGGTATTTACACTAAATTCACCCGCTTTTCGCCTGTCCTTCTAGGAGCTTCGGCGGCCATTCCACCGTGTCAAACCCAGCCGGTTGCGGCCCCGCTGCGGTCCGGCCCAAGTACTAGGGCTATTAGGACAGATGGTGCGGTCCTGTACAACTAACGGGACATTTTCGGTCCGAATCTGTTCATTCTGTGGAAAAGCGACCCAGCACTTGAGAGCCGCAAACTCTAAACAGCTACCCTACATGGCCTTCCGCCACCAGGTTGTCTGCTCATCGCTCAGGAACTTCGTCTTCGCTCCACGCGATAGGTAAAAGTCCAGAACATCCCCTTTGCGGAACGAAGAGCATTCCGGCCAGGAAGAATCGTCCTTTTCCAAATGAGTCTCCGTCTGGTGATTGTCTACCAGCGTGACATCGGTCGGGGAACATTCAACGACTTGTTGAGCCTTGAGAGAAAACGCTGTGCCGGGAGGCGGATCGGGCGGTATCTGATTGGCAATCTTCGTCAGCAGCAGAATGAATACGAACGCAGCCGCGAAGATGACGATCTTTTTCATGGGGAAGATTCCGGCGAACTGCCGCTCCGAGACCAATGTATAGCCCAGGCGCGCATTTCACAAGCCCGCGCTAACCGCTGCGGCTCCAACCTGGAACGCCCGCTCAGCTAAGCTGAGCGGGCATTCTTCGTGCAGTCTGGAGGAAGGAGCAAGCTCTAGTTTTGATCGTCGCGGCGATGGAGCGTGGGCTTGTCGTCGGAGCCGGATGAGCTGCCACTGCTATCACTTGTGCTGCTGCCGGAAGTATCGCTTCCCGTGCTCGCCCTGCGCAGCGATGGCCTCGTAATGCCCTTGGTATCGGTCAGGCGGCGCTTGTTTTCAATGCGCGCCAGCCGGGCCTTTACGTCGTCGAACTCCGACGAAGTAACCATATACTCATCTCTTGCCGGCAGAATGTGCGCAATCTCTTCCTGCGTGTGCACAATGCGATCGGGAGTTTGCGGATGATCGGCAAAGACCTTGGCCACTGCGCCGGGCTTGCGCTTTTCCAGAGCCTGGATCTTCTCAAAGAAGGTAATAAACGCCTGCGGATCGTAGCCCGCGCGGTACATGTATTGCACGCCCAGGTAGTCGGCCTGCGCCTCAAACTCACGCGAAAACGTCATGAACGTGATGGGTATGCCGATCGAAGCCGCCTCGTAGATGCCGTAGCCCGTCCAGCCGCCGATGAAAATCAGTGGGATGGTCCCCAGCTGCGCGTAGTTCATGCGGGTCATTTCGCGCACCGCGTGGTGGGCGCAGACGTGGGCCGTTTCATGAGCCATCACTCCGGCCAGTTCCGCCTCCTCGTCGGCATTCAGAATCAGCCCCGAGTTCACATAGAAGAAACCGCCCGGCAAAGCGAACGCATTTATCTCATCCGAGTCTATGACTTTGATGGTAAAAGGCACCTTGCAATCGGAGTTTTTCACGATGTTCTGCCCAATCCGATTGACGTACTCGCTAATCACCGGATCGTTGATGAGCTTGGAGCTCTTTTCCACCTCATCGGCGTAGGTCTTCCCCATCTTGATTTCGGTGTCGGTGGAGTACCAGTTGCCCAGACCGCGGCCGCCAATGTCGCGATTGCCAACAGCGCTCACGTCCTCAACGCTGCCCGGCTTCACCTTGATCAAGTCGCCGCCCACCGGAACCACCTTCTCCAGATCGGCGTTTTTTGCCGGCATATCCCCACCAACTGGAGTCGTCCCAGGTGCGGGTTTCGTTCCTGTGGTGTCCGGCTTGCCGTCACCGGTTTTCCCTGTGGTCGAAGCCGGCTGACTCGAATCGGGCTGACCCGATGGTTGCTTTGAGGTGCTCGGGGCCGGGGTATCGCCCCCCACCGGAGTTGTGCCTGGGGCCGGCTGGGCGCTCGGCGTGCTCGTCGAGGCCGGGTCGGAGCTCGTTGTCTGTGCTCTCGCCGAAATGGCCAATGCCAGCACCAGTCCCGCCAGCATGACAAATCGCATTCCCTTGAACTCTGCCTTCATGACCTCACCTCCGGCGAGAAGACTTCTGTGCCCTTCGATCCGCAATCCAGCACTCGTTAGACGTTAGTATCTGCTGCTTTGGCAACAAGGGCAAAGAATAATTCAACTTGAGGATCGGAATCCTGCTGGGGTAGGCTTTCCTACGGCAAGGGTTTCGATCGCTCTTCTTGGAACCCGTACCCGTCTGGATTACAGTTGAGAACACGCGGCAACGAGGAGGATACTTGCATCGGACGATCCAGAGCCTGATCATGGCGGCCCTCTGCGGAACGATGCAACTCGTTGCCCAGGCTCCACATCCGCTTGCGCATCTCTTGCCGAAAGGGTTGGTTGGGGCGCATCGGCCTGCAAAACTGTCCCCGGCCCAAGCCCCGGTTATTCCGGTGGCCGTCTTCGATGCTACCCGTCTCGGGTCTCCGGTGCTGCTCGACAAAGGCTGGCGAGTGGGCATCACCGCCGACCCGAAGGCAGCTTTGCCTGGCTTCGACGACTCCCTCTGGGCCGTCAGGGACGCCGTAGGCGACATGAGTGACGTCTCCGAAGAAGATCAATCCCCAAAGGGTTCCGGCCAGGGTGACAAAATTGACGACTCATCTATGAGTCAGCAACGTTTTGCCTGGTTCCGCCTTCATCTAAAGCTAGCCCCCGAGCATGGGCCAGTTGCCCTCTTGGTCGAACTGCCGATCTCGCAAACCACTTCCCTGGGCATCGGCTCCACAGGGCTGGATGCGGATATCTTCGCAAATGGGAAACGGATAAACCCGGAAGGGCCCCACGGAGATTTGCCGCAGCACTATCAACCTATCTCCCGGATTTACGAACTCAACGTTCCGGCGTCTGAGACCTCGCTGACCCTTGTAGCGCGGACGCCCTACATCCCCTTCGGCTATAACGCCTACACCAGCTTCTTCGAGAATCGCCACCTCCGCCTCGGCAATCGCGATGACCTGGACCGCTCCCTGCAGCTTTGGTCAGCAGGTACCCTCTTTGAACGCTTGCCTCGACTGGTGGATTCCGTTCTGCTATTGGTGCTGGCAGTCTTTCTACTCGCCCTCTATTTTGCGCAGGAGGGTCATGTTGAGTACCTGTGGCTGGCATTGCATGAACTGCTGCAGGCGCCGATCGCATTCTTCGAGCTGGCTGGAAGCTCTGCCCGGCTCGATAGTCTCTGGTACGCGGCTGTCGTGATCCAACTGATGGCCATTTCTGCCTACCTCTACTTCGAGTTCCTGATCGCCTTTCTGGCGCTGCGCCCGAAGCGGTGGTGGGTCAGGTGGTACGTCAGGCTCCTGCGCTTCACATCGCCGATCCTGGCTGCGGTTGGCCCTATTTTGCTGCTTGTGGGGCACAATCGCGCCATCGGCCTGGTGCTGGCCATCGTCTTTGCCTGCAGTAGTCTATGGTTTCTTGGGTGGCTAATCTTCATCTTTTCCACTCTGATTGTGGCCACCATGCGCCGCAATTTTGAGGCCGGACTGCTTCTGATTCCGCTGGTCCTGGGCGGCATAGGAATCATGGAGCCAATCTTTGCGGCCGGCATGAGCGATTGGAGCGGCCATGCCTACAGATCGCCACTCACCGTCCAAGCCGGTCCAATCCCCATCCACTTTGCTTCAATCGCCGATTTCACCAGCATTCTGGTCATCGTCTTGATTATCTTTGTTCGCTTCCTCCGCGTTCAGCGCGACCAGGAACGGGTATCGAGCGAACTAGCCGCAGCCCGCAGCGTGCAGGAACTCATGATCCCGCACGAAAAGCTCGCAACACCCGGGTTTGAAGTCGATTCGATCTACACTCCAGCCAACGAAGTGGGCGGCGACTTCTTCCACGTGCAATCCGCCGGCGACGGCGGCCTGTTGGTGATTATTGGCGACGTCGCCGGCAAGGGGCTCAAGGCCGCCATGAATGTCTCCATGCTGATGGGAGCGCTGCGCAGAAATCCTGAATCATCCCCAGCCAAGATCCTCGCATCCCTCAATCGAGTCCTCGCCGGGAGCGAGAGCTTCACCACCTGCCAGGCAGCCTGGTTTGGAGTCAATGGCGAACTGGTGATTGCCAACGCTGGACACCTGCCGCCCTATCTCAACAGCCAGGAAATCGCTCTGCCCGGCGCACTGCCGCTAGGTGTCCTACCCGACATAGAGTATCAAGAGGTAAAGCTCTACCTGCACCCAGGCGACCGGATTCTTCTCATGTCCGATGGGGTCGTCGAGGCAAGGCGTCCTTCCGGAGAGATCTTCGGATTTGACCGCGTTCACAACCTGAGCAACCAGACCGCCTTCTACGTTGCCGAAGCGGCCAGGGAATTCGGGCAGGAAGATGACATTACGGTGCTCACCGTCCGCCGCCTCGCCCAAGCCAAGGCAGCCTAAGAACAACAGATTTACGGCCTGGAGGAACAGCAGACCCGCCCCGTCGCACAATTCCGCAGGCTTGCAGACTCGCGATTCCTGTGACACGGGAAATGACTTGATGAATCAATCCAAGACCCATTACACACTTGTCCGATCAACGTCAGATGCCCCACATGCATAAACTTTCGAGGCCGGCCTCTCGATTCTCTTTTGCCTTGACGCTTCTCCTGCGTCTCTGGTCTACTTCCATTAGCGAAATGCTCCCCTGTTGCCCCAACTCGCACGTTCGCACCGCACTCGAAGGCGCTTGTCCGATTCCGGCGATCCGAATTAAAATTCCCAACGCGCGCGCGGGGATAGGAGCCTGACGAACAGATTCTGAAGTTAAGCAACACCCAGGCCACCACCCGCGAGCGCGGCTGGTGGTCTTTTCATTCTTGAGTGGAATTTTCTGTACGTCCACGACAACCCGCGATCACCCATCAATCCCAAACCTCCAACAAGCAAAGAGAGGATCTCTTGGAATCCGTCACTCTAGCCAGCATCCAGGCAGCGCACGCGCGCATCGGGCAGGCCATTCATGTCTCCCCCTGTCACCTGTCGCACCATCTCTCCGAACTAACCGGCCTGCCCCTGCATCTTAAGCTCGAAAACCTGCAGCGCACGGGCTCGTTCAAGGAGCGCGGCGCGCTGAACAAACTGCTTACGCTCAGTGAAACGGAACGCAAACGCGGCGTGATCGCGGCCAGTGCCGGCAACCACGCCCAGGGTGTGGCTTTCCACGCCGCAGCCCGCGGCATTCGCGCTCAGATCGTGATGCCGCTGGCGACACCGCAAGTAAAGGTTGCCGCTACCCGCTCCTATGGAGCCGAGGTAATCCTGCATGGCGCCAGCTACGATGAAGCCTGCGACGAAGCAATGCGGCGGCACGTGGAAGAAGGACGCACTTTCATTCATCCTTTCGACGACCCAGAAGTGATTTCCGGCCAGGGTACCATCGGTCTTGAGCTCCTTGAACAGGTGCCGGACCTTGAAGCGATAGTAGTGCCAATCGGCGGCGGCGGCCTCATCGGCGGCATCGGCTGTGCGCTCAAGGAATCCAATCCCCGGATCCGCGTGATTGGCGTCGAGCCGGAGAAGCTGCCTTCTATGCTGCGCGCGCGCGAAGCCGGCGCTCCCGTCACCATTGCATCCGAAGCCACCATCGCCGACGGCATCGCAGTTCGTCGCGCTGGTGACTTGACCCTGCCGCTGGTCGCCCGCTACGTGGACGAGATTGTGACCGTGGACGACGAGGAGATCGCCAGCGCCATCTTGATGCTGTTGGAGCAAGAGAAGACCTTGGCCGAGGGCGCGGGCGCTGCTGCGCTTGCCGCCGTCATGCAGTCGAAGACCAACCTTCGCCACCGCCGCACCGTGGTCATGGTCTGTGGCGGAAACATAGACGTCAGTCTGCTAGCCAAAATCATCGAGCGCGGCCTGGTCAAGGATGGGCGCCTGCTGCGCATTCGCATTCACTTGCAGGATCGCCCCGGCGCGCTCTACCAGTTGACGAAGGTCCTGACCCATGAACGCGCCAACATCGTCGAGACCATCCACAACCGCGCTTACTATGGTGTCAGCTTGGGCGATACAGTGATCGACGTGACCATTGAAACGCGCGGAGCAACCCACATCACCTCCATCAGTCACGCCCTACGCGAAGCTGGGTTCCGCTTCGAGCGCATCCAGTAAGGAACCGCATGTATACGCCAAAATTTAACCAGATTGCTGACCGCAGGCTCCTCATCGAGACAATGGGCACCTATTCGTTCGCCATTCTCATCGGACCTCAAGCGACCCCAGCAACCGAAGCCTCAATCGTGGCAACGCATCTGCCCCTGGTGGTGAAGGACGAAGGCGAGCACGGCCTGCTTGAAGGCCACTTCGCCCGCGCGAATCCTCACTGGAAATTCCTTGCCGGGCATGAGACGCTGGTTGTCTTCAACGGGCCACACAGCTACGTTTCACCTGCGCTTTACGCTGAACAGCTTTCGGTCCCCACCTGGAATTACATTGCCATCCACGCTTATGGAGTGCTTTCGCTGATAGAGGACGAGCTCAGCAAGGATACTTTACTCGCTGGCCTGATCGATGCTCATGAGCCGGCCTACGCGGAGAAATGGCGGGCAATGCCGGAAGGGTTCCGCCGCACCATGCTCGCCGGCATTGTCGGCTTTCGCATTCAAATTTCCCGGATCGAAGGCAAATTCAAACTCAGCCAGAATCGACCCGAATCCGACCGCCTAAATGTGCAGGCCGCGCACGCCGCCGGCGATCCGGGTCAGAAGGCATTGGCAGCGTGGATGGCGCGATTGTTCGGGTGAGTGTGCTGTCCTTATTCGTTTCGCCGAATTCCGAAACTGGATCGATTTCCGGCGCAACTGCCGCCACGGCTCAGTTGAGCGGTATACTTCTCCCGATCTTTATGGAGGCCCATCGACTCATGCGCAGATTGATTGCCGCGTTCATCTTCGTGATTGCAGCCGCTGCTATGTACGGCGTACCGCCGCCCGCGCAGTCGAGTTGGCGGGCAAAGGTCGCCCAAGCGATGCCCTTGCTCGGTCACCGCAATTGGATTCTGATTGTCGATTCAGCCTATCCTCTCCAGAGCGCTCCTGGGATCGAGACCATCGAAACGAATGCCCACATGATTGATGTTGTTCAGTCCGTCCTGGCCGCGATCAATAACTCCATTCATGTCCGACCCGACATCTATATGGATGCGGAATTGCCGTTCGTCCAGGACCAGGACGCACCCGGCGCTTCGGCCTACAGGAAGCAAATTGCGAAGGCCTTGGAGGGTCACACCGTCGAGTCCGTCCTTCACGACAAGATCATCGCCGACATCGGCGAAACCGGCAGCCAGTTTCACGTCCTGGTACTCAAAACAAACCTGGCCATTCCCTATTCCTCCGTCTTCGTCCGGCTTGACTGCAAGTACTGGAGCGCGGATGCGGAGAAACGAATGCGGGAAAGGATGAAAGCGGCACCATCCACGGCCGCTCCATAAGCAAAAGTCGCGCGTCTGCCCGTGAGAGGCACCACGAGGCACCGGATCACACCCGGTCTCTCGTTCCTCCCTGAAAGCCGCCCCATTCTCATTTATGCCGGGCCGATCGTTCGTTTGTTGTGATGTAATTGCGGAGAGGCCCAGTGCATTTATGTTGTCAAGTATGACGTTGGCTGGAACCGCGTTTGCAGGACCGCAACTGGCAGCCCTGATTGTGGCCGTCAGCTTCGCCGCCGGGCTCAATGTCTACGCCACGGTAGCCACCCTCGGGCTGCTGGCTCACTTTCGCCTGCTCGAGCTGCCCGCCGGCCTCCACCTGCTCGACAATTGGTGGGTCATTGGAGCCGCGCTCGTCCTGTTTGCCATCGAGTTCTTCGCCGATAAAATCCCCGCCTTCGATCTGTTTTGGAATGCCCTCCACACCTTCGTCCGCATCCCCGTCGCCGCGTTGATTGCTTTCGGCGCAACTTCGCAGCTTTCGCCCCAGATGCAGTTGCTGGCCACCCTTGCCGGCGGCCTAATCGCGCTTGTGGCACACGGAGGCAAGACCGCGGCGCGCGTTGCGGTTACACCGTCTCCGGAACCTGTTTCAAATTTCGCGTTGAGCGCCGGCGAAGACACGCTGGCCGTCTTCATCACCTGGCTTGCCACTCAGCATCCGATAGCAGCCGCATGCATTGCCGCCGCATTCCTCGTCGTCATCGTGGTTATGGTGCGCTGGGTAGTGCGCACCATCGTTCACGCCTTCCGCCCGCCTGTGCCATCCGAGTCCTAGAACCCAGATCATTCCCCGTACGGGACCCAGATGTTTTTTACCTGCGTGGCGTGCTGCAGGAACCAGCGCCCCTCGGCCTGTGCCGGATTGAACCAGTCGTACTCGTGTCCATCGTTGGTCCACACCTGCTTCATATTGCCGATCGAAGCGGCCCGCACCATCGCAGCTTCCTCATCGCTGCGGAAGCACCAGATCGCTTCAATGCCGTCATGTTCCGCCAGCGTCTTGCCCAGCTCCGCCGGCTCGCCCGCAACAAGGTTCACGACCCCGCCCGGAACGTCGCTGGTATCGAGCACCTGGTACAAATCGCCAATGACCAGTGGATACTTTTCCGAAGGTACTGCAACCACGGTGTTCCCCACCGCAATCGCCGGTAATATGAGCGAGAGCAGTCCCAGTAGCGGAGCCTCCGTCGGCGCAAGAATCCCGATTGCCCCCACCGGCTCCGGCATTGCAATCGCGATGTTGCGTCCCGGCGGGTGATGCACCTGTCCGTCGTATTTATCTGCCCAAGCCGCATACGAGAAGACTCGCTCAATTGAGAGATCGATTTCAATCGCCGCCTGCTCCTCGGCCACCGCTCCGGCCAGCCGGTGCGCGATCTCATCCCGCCGCTGAATCATGTTTTCGGCGATGTAGTAAATTACTTGCGCGCGGCCATGCGCGGAAGTCCTGGCCCAACCAGATGCGCCGCGTGCTGCCTCCACTGCATTGCGAATGTCCTTGCGATTGCCCAGCGGCGCCTCGCCCAGCAGCTTCCCCTCCCGCCCATAGACCGGGAACGAGTAGCCTGAATCTGGCCGCGCCTGTTTCCCGCCGATGTACTGCTTCACAGTGCGGTCGATCGCGGAGTTTCCCGCGTCCGAACTGTCCATCTCGTCTGGCCTTTCAATAGCGCTCACAGTTGCGCGCGCTGCCGGCAGCGTGTGCAGCCACTTCGGCGTCAGGTACTCGAGCATCCCCTCGCGCCCGCCTTCGCGCCCATAACCCGATTCGCGATATCCCCCAAATCCGCATGCGGCGTCAAACTGGTTGGTGCAATTCACCCACACCACACCCGCTTTCACCTGTGACGCCAGGTCCAGCGCAACATTGATGTTTTCGCTCCAGACGCTCGCCGCGAGGCCATACACAGTATTGTTTGCCAGCCCTGCAGCTTCCGTCGGTGTGCGGAACGTCATCGCCGCAAGTACCGGCCCGAAGATCTCCTCCTGCGCGACCGCGGCTGACGGATGAACATCGGTCAGCAGCGTGGGCGGATAGTAGCAACCCTTCTCCGGCAACTTATTCGCCGGCTGCCAGCACCGCGCGCCCTCGGCCACCCCGGCGTCCACCATCCTGCGAATGGTCTCTAACTGCACCGGCGAAACAATCGCGCCAATGTCGATCGACTTGTCAAGCGGATGCCCGACGCGCAATGTCCCCATACGCGCGCGCAGTTTGGCATACAGCGTCTCCGCAACGCGCTCCTGCACCAAAAGCCGCGACCCCGCGCAGCACACCTGTCCCTGGTTGAACCAGATTGCGTCGACCAGCCCCTCGACAGCGGAGTCGAGATCGGCATCGTCGAAAACCACAAACGGCGATTTCCCGCCCAGCTCCAGCGACAGCTTCTTGTTCGATTGCGCCGTAGCCTTGCGGATAATGCGCCCTACCTCGGTCGATCCTGTAAAAGCAATCTTGTCGATCCCCGGATGCTCGATCAGTTCCTGCCCGGTCTTCGCGTCGCAGGTCAGCACATTCAGCACGCCCGCAGGCAGCCCCGCCTCCATCGCCAGCTCCGCAAATGCCAGCGCGGTCAGCGGCGTATACTTCGCCGGCTTGATCACAACTGTATTCCCCGCCGCCAGCGCCGGAGCCACCTTCCAAGCAAACATCAGCAGAGGAAAATTCCACGGAATTACCTGCCCCACCACGCCGCACGCCGTGTAATTCGGAAACTCCGACTCCAGCAGCTGCGCCCACCCGGCATGATGATAAAAATGCCGCGCCACCAGCGGAATATCGATGTCACGGCTCTCCCGGATCGGCTTCCCGTTGTCCAACGACTCCAGGACCGCAAGCCGCCGCGCGTGCTTCTGCACCAACCGCGCCAGAGTATATAAATACCGGGCCCGCTGATTCCCGCTCAGCGCCTGCCAACCCGGCTGAGCCTTGCGCGCTGCTGCTACCGCGGCATCCACGTCCTTGTGGTTTCCTTTTGCCACCTCGGCAAGCGTGTCGCCACTCGAGGGGTCGCTTGTCGTCTGATACTCGCCGCTCGCCGGAGCAACCCACGCGCCGCCGATGAACTCTTCAAACCGGCGGTGGTGCCGCTCGAGCCATTGCACTGCTTCCTTGGGATCTTCCGGCGCGGCTCCATACTCCATGGTGTAGAACTTTTCGGCAATGCTCACAGCGTCTCCTTCCAATGCTCGAAGAGCACTTATGCGATCGGGTGGCGATACGAGGCTGAATAGCGGCCGGTCAAATGATGCTCCAGTTGCCGCTCAATGTCGCCCAGCATACCGCTGGCGCCAAACCTGAACAGCTTGGGCTCCAGCCAAGGCCGTCCGAGCTCATCCTTCATCAGCGCCAGCCAGTCCAGAGACTGTTTCGCCGTGCGTATGCCGCCCGCCGCCTTGAAACCCACCACCATTCCTGTCCGCTCCGCATAGTCGCGAATGCAGCGCACCATGGTCAGCGACACCGGCAGCGTCGCATTCACCGCTTCCTTGCCCGTCGAAGTCTTGATAAAATCCGCGCCCGCCATCATTGCCACCCAACTGGCCCGCGCCACGTTGCGCAGCGTCATCAAGTCCCCGGTGGCAAGAATCGCCTTCATATGCACCGGCCCACAAGCCTGCTTGAACGCCGCAACCTCGTCGTAGAGCGCCTGCCACTCGCCGTTGAAGACATGCGCGCGCGTAATCACAATGTCGATCTCGGTTGCACCCGCCTCGATGGAGCGATGAATCTCTGCCACCCGCTCAGCCAGCGGCGACAGGCCCGCCGGGAACCCGGCCGAAACCGCCGCGACTGGAACTCCGCTTCCCTCCAGCGCCTTCACTGCCGTCTCAACGAAGACGTGATAGACGCAGACCGCGCCGACGGTGAGATGCAGCTCTTCGATGCCGAGCCCTTCAACCAGTTGCCGTTGTAGCGGGTTGCGCGCCTTGGCACAGAGCCGACGCACGCGATCGGCCGTGTCGTCTCCGCTCAGCGTGGTCAAATCCATGCACGCAATCGCGCGCAGCAGCCACGCCGCCTGGTTCTCTTTCTTCACGGTCCGCCGCGCCACGTGCGTCGCCGCCCGCCGCTCCACGGCGCTGGTGTTCACCCGCACATTTTCCACCCAATCCATATTGAGCGGGACGCCCCGATTCGCATCGAGCGAGCGTCCATTCAGAGTTGCCGGAACTGATCGGTCTGCGCCTGCCGCGCTATGCGCGGAGACTGACGATTGGAGGGTCATGGTTCATTCTCCACGAAGAGCTCAGAAGTCAATCTAGCCCAAAAAATACATCTCATCAATGCTGGTTCGTGATCCTGGCAGAAGAGGCCGGATTACAGCATCGGAGCAAGAAGAATAAATCCCCTTCCAAAGCAAATCAATTGAGGAATCCCCGGCTCGGAATTCGACTAGGTCATCAGCTTTCAAAATGGACGGCCAATCCGCCGCGTGTCGTGCGGAACGCCCGCCTGCGCCAATCGCGTTTCCAAGTTAGCGCCAAAACGGTCCAGCCAGTGCCAGATCTCAAATTCAAAGGACAAGTTTCAAGAAGATGGCCAGGGATTAACTTGAGCGTGTTGAATGACCGTGTGACTTCATCTCTTCTGTAGGTTCTCTAGTTATGGAGTTTATAGTGTCACTATCTTTGCCAAACAATCCATAAGCCATTTGGAATGTATGGCGGGGACGACGGGGCTCGAACCCGCGACCTCTGCCGTGACAGAGTCTAATTACTATTAGAATCAAAGAGTTACGGTGGAATTCGCGGCTCTCAAAGATGCCGTAAGTCCTTTAGAGAGTATAGGGACTTGGAAATTGTACCTTCGTTTGTACCTTTGTTCGCACTGACGCCGTTGGTGTGGCGAGGGAGAATTCCTTGCCGGTTTATCTACTGGCTTCAAGTATATCGAAATAAACGTCTTGAGCAAGAACAAATGTATACAAATTGCCGGATAGATTGCCGGTTCGAGCCAGATTACCAGAGAGGAAGATCGACATGCTCAAATCGAGAACTATCATTGTAAATCATGCATGTTGTGCTTAATATACAAGGATGATTCCTCGGGCTGTCACCAATCCAATCGAGCAGGCTCTCAAGAGACAGGCGGCGGTGGCCATCATCGGGCCGCGCCAGGTCGGTAAAACCACCTTGGCGCGAGAGATTGCCGATTCGCACCCCGGAGCACTTTATCTTGATCTGGAAGCACGAGAGGACCGGGAGAAGCTGATCGAGCCAGTCCTCTTCCTCCGCCAATACGAGAACAGTCTGGTCGTGCTGGACGAAATTCATCGCGTCCCAGAGCTGTTCAGCTCGCTTCGCGGCATCATTGATCAAGGCCGGCGCACGGGCCATGCAACGGGCCGTTTTCTCATACTCGGTTCCGCCTCCATTGACTTGCTTCGGCAGTCTGGGGAAAGTCTGGCCGGACGCATTACCTACATTGACATGGGGCCGTTTTTTACCCTGGAGCTGCCCGCAAACGAGCCCACGTTGCTCCAGCTCTGGCTGCGTGGAGGCTTTCCAGGCAGCTATTTGGCCGAGGACGACAGCACAAGCCTACGTTGGCGCACAGATTTTATCCGTACTTATTTGGAGCGGGACGTACCTCAGTTTGGACCCCGCATTCCCGCTGGTGTGCTGGAGCGGCTTTGGACGATGCTGGCGCATGGTCAAGGCACTTTGCTGAATGCCTCGCGATTGGCTGCGGCACTCCAGATCTCCGCATCCACCGCGCAGCGCTACATCGATCTGCTGACCGACCTGCTGTTGGTTCGCAGGTTGCCGCCCTTTCATCGAAATGTAGGCAAGCGACTGGTGAAGTCGCCCAAGGTATATGTGCGGGACAGTGGCCTGGTTCACGCATTGCTTGGGATCAAAACGTACAACGACCTTGCAGGCCATCCAGTAGCAGGCGCCTCATGGGAGGGCTTTGTAATCGAAAACCTGATTCAGGCGGCGCCGGAGCGCACGGTGGCCAGCTTCTATCGCACTTCGGCCGGTGCGGAGATCGATTTGTTGCTGGAGATACCTGGTCAAGGTCTATGGGCCATCGAGATCAAGCGCAGCCTTGCCGGACGACCGGAGAAGGGGTTTTACATCGCCTGCCAGGATTTGAAGCCGGATCACCGCTTCCTGGTGAACGCCGGCAGCGGGCATTATCCAATCGACACGGAGATCACAGCGATCGGACTCCATGAGCTGGCAGCCAAGCTGGCTGCAGCCTCCCTTCACTGATTATGCGAAGTGCAATTGTCCACGTTACGAATGCTCCGCAGTTAGGAGCTAATTGTTGATCGACGCCCGACAGATTGTCGCCAGGCACCGGAATAGTGAAGCTTCAGTGCCCTCAGGGGAGGAGTGGACCCTTGGAGCCGTCGTGGAGCATATAGTCTGGCTTGGAAGCAACAGTCTTCCGGCACTTCCCAATACCAAGTGGTGGTCCCTTCTCAACTCATCAGGTTGGCCAAAAGCGGATGCAAAATCGGTCTCGTGTGACGGGTGCGTTGTGGCCATCTTGCCACTTTCATACGACTTGGTGTTCCTGAGAAATGTGGAGCAAGACATTCGAACTCGATCGACCAATAGCGGCTTTGATACCAAGATGGCGAAAGCATTGAGCGGTGCAATAGCTGAAATCATAACGAATGTTTGGGAGCACGCTCAGGCCACGACGCCGGCATTGCTTGCATATGAATGCTCTGGCGAAAGACTTATCGCAAGCATTACAGACCTCGGTATCGGGGTACTGAGCAGCCTCCGCTCCAACCCTGGCTACGCACAGCTTTCCAGCTCACTTCAAGCGCTGAGAGAGGCAATGCGTGTGGGCGTTTCGCGGCACACGGTGGAAGGTCGCGGATACGGATTCAATGAGGTGCTTCGCGCCGTTGCCGACCACGGTTCGGTTCGATTGCGGTCGGGAGAAGGAATTCTCGAATTCAGGGGTAGTCCAGAAGTCCGGAACGCACTAGGGTCCTATGGCGTAGACCTCCCTGGGCTGCATGTAGCCATTAGCTGCGGACCCGCACCAAAAACAGTGCATCTGATCTAAAGTCATTCATTCAAAATTGGCTGGCCCTTGACATTGTTCACCACGTTCTCTATAGTCGGTGAATATGGTGATTGAGCCAACCAGAATCGATGTTGCTGCCCTTGTTGGGAC
>JBARBP010000233.1:0-25003 GCA_049793195.1 Occallatibacter sp.
CTCCGTCTGTGCCCACGTAATAGTTCACATTTGAATCGGCGGCGTCTTTCAAGATCCAGAGCACCATGGCACGTAACTGGTCTTCGGTCAGCTCGGCATGAGGGGGCATTCTTCCCGGGCCCCACACTCCCGTTGATCCATCGCGGATATACCGGGAAAGGGCGTCCATCGACGCGGGGCCGTCCGGATATCGTGCAGCAATCGCCGCGAACGACGGTCCCATTGTCTTCGCTTTAAACTCATGGCATCCCACGCAGTCGGACCTGATAATTTCCAGAAGTCCGGCGGGGATGGGCGCAGCTGCCGCTACCGATTCGCCATCCCTCTTCGCCACATCCGGGACATACGTTGTCCTGATTAATACCTGATTCGAAGGAATTTCCTGATATTGAGTAGACTTTCCCTGATAAGAGACGATGACGCTGTAGTTGACCAGTGAATTCCAGTTATGAACGCTGTTGTTATCCGGAGCCGTGATCTTTACAACTGGACGCCCATCCTCGCCATGCTCTGCGGGGCCGGCAGGAATGGCCTGACCGTTGCAAAGGAAAAATGCAACCAGGAACGCAGGAATACTAAACGTCAGAGCAGCTTTGAAACCTTTGATCCTGAACCTGATCATGCCTCTCTGATCTCTCTGGCGACTCTTTGCGCAGACCGAATGCACGATTCCATACCCCGACTGAGAAGGTCCGCATAGGTTCCGGCAAAATAGATTCTTCCCTCTGACTTCAAGATCCCCGGCCAGAACTTATGCATTTCCCCTATGGGGAATGGCTCCATTTCACAGCTAGGGGCAAGTTTGTCCTGAGTCCAGTCCTTAGTCAGTGCCTGCACAATGGTGTCCCGTTTGCCCGGATAGACCTGGCGAAAGGCTGCCAGCACGCGCTGTGGCGAAAGTCCTCCCCCGCCATAGGCTTTCAGGATGACCCGCGTCGTCTCCACCTCGCTCGGCACCTCCCAGATCGAGTCGATATCCGGGTGGTCGAATTCCATGTTGATGCTCTTGAGGCCATCGTCACGCCAGAATCTGGAGTTGGCCTCAAATACGTAGAAAGGATGGGACGTGTACGTCAGGTTATCGACTATATATTGCTTTGCCGCAGACAGCGGGGGGCTGACGGGAATGTTTCTGAACACCGTTAAGCTGATGCAGTTCACGAAATAATCCGCATTCAGGGTCTTGTTCTCGTCGTAGCCAAACTCACGATAATGAACCGTGACGCCCTTGTCGCTTTGCTCAATGGCCGTGATTGGGTGCGCCAGCTTCACGCGTGAACCCAGCCGCCGGGCGAAGGCGACGGGCAGTTGTTCGTTTCCGCCCTTCAGCCGGAAAACCTCGCCCTCAGAAAGAGGGATGCCGCGAGACTTCATCGCGGCGAGCCTCCAAATCCAGTAGAGCGCGCTGGTGTGTTCCCCTCCCAGATAATTGATAGCCGCCGGCGACGCGCCCTCCTTTTTGTAAATGTCGGTAACCGGTATCTTGTCCAGATCGTCCAGGCCGGCGCCAAAAGGCTGGTATGCGTCTTTGATCCTGGCTACGTAGGGTGCCAGATAGAAACCCTGCAGCTCGTACCATGGATGTTTGGACAAGAACTGGACCTCGCGGACGTTAAAACCCAAGCTCGCGAGTGTCTCGGGATCGGCCAACATGCGATTGGTGTAGAACGTGCCGCCGATCATCCTCAGATTGTCAGCGTTGTACGGGAGCGGGGACCCTTCGGCATTCGGATAGGGAAGTACCGGGATGTTGAACTCCTCAGCATATGCGAAGAGTCGCTCATATCCGGGTTTCGTGATGTGGTCCGCGCCGAAATCGGCGTACAACCCGTCCGATAACCCGTCGCTGCCGGTGAACACATGACCGCCGTACCTTCCCGAAGCCTCGAGTATGATAACGTCGATGCCGGCCTTCATCAGTTCATAGCCACAACATAAGCCCGTAATTCCAGCGCCGGCGATCACGACTTTTTTTTGTTTCGACCGAACGCCCGTTTCCGTTTTCGCTGCGGACTCCGCCGTCATCATGTTGGGATCGATCAGGGAGGCCCCGGCTCCTGCGACCATTGTCTTTAGGAAGGTTCTCCTGATCATCTGCATATCCCCTGCCTCGCGCCAGTCAAAATGCGGCACTCCCTGGCGAGCGCCCCTTACGTGGTTGGCCCGAGAAAGCGCCCGAAAGCTCGGGCAACCCCTCTGCCGGGTGAAAGTGCTCCAAGGCTACAAGGTAGTCCGTCGTTACGGTAACCTGGACGAGCCGCTCGAATTGCTCACGCAAGCGAAGAGCCGTTATCGTGGGATCCTGGCCACCGGAAGACAGCAGAACGCAAGCGGCATTTCGCTTTGGTTGCGATTGTCGTTGCATGACCTGAACGTTTCTCCCCGGTGATTGTCTGCGGAAGCGAAAAATGACAACCAGTGGCTGGTCGCATTTTACTCCCCGCGACGATTCTTTTTGAGATGCCGCCTGGCTCTCTCGTCGCGTGATCGAGCGGCGTTTTTGCTGAACCAAGCCAAGCGGCAGTTCGAAGTAGCCGCAAGGCCACAGGCCGTTGTCGTTGACAAGATCATGCCGTCGGTCACGCTGCAGGTGCAGACTTCGGGCTGTTCAGAACTCAGGTGACGTCCGAAGGAACCTCAAAGGTGACCAATTCGGTGCGGAAACTCCGTGTGCGGAAGGCTCCGTAGGTGATGCCGGCGGCCATCCACAGTGCGCCCAGCACCAGCGCCTTGCCGCTCAGATTGACCCAGATGAGGGCGCAAATCAGGAAGCCCAGCGCCGGCACCAGAAAGCCGCCCGAATCGCCGTGCTTCCTATGCCGCCAATGGTGGACGAAGGCAGCGGCATTCACGCCCATGAAGGCGATGAAAGCGCCGAAGTTGAGGCATTGGGCGCCAATCTCGTATGCGCCTCCGCCCAGGCGGCTGGCAAAGAACTCCAGCAGGCCGGCTCCGGCCAGCGCGAAAGCTCCCACTGCCAGAATGCTGTTGCGCGGAATACGCCGCTTCGGCTCGATGGCCCCGAAAAACGACTTGGGCAGCGCGTTGCCCCGGCCCATGCCGTAGAGCAGGCGTCCGGCGGCCATTTGGGAGCCCATGCCAGAGCCCATATTGGCAATCAGCAGGGTAAAGTTGACGATCTGGAAAAGCACCACTCCACCCGCCTTGCCGCTGACCAGGGCAAAGGCCGATTCAACATTTTCGCTGGCAAAGGGCTTCGATCCCCAGATGAGCTGCGCCGCATAGACTTCCAGCCCGGAGAGCAGGCCGGTGATCAGACAGACCAGCACCGTGGCCAGCAGAATGTTGCGGCGGGGATTTTTGACCTCTTCGGAGAAGGTGGAAATGGCGTCGAATCCGATATAAGTGAGCACGGCCACCGAAGTGCCGGCAAAGATCTTCGAGGGGAAAAACGTGCCTGGATCGTAGAAGGGATGCGTGTAGAATCCTGGATCGTGGTGAACCTGCCAAACCGTGTGGGCAACGCATCCCAGAAAAAGCAGGACCACCACCACCATGCCGGCGCACAAGGCCTCATTCAATTGCGCTGAGGTCTTGATACCGCGCAGGTTCAGCCATGTGAAGAAGACCCCGAAGAAGATGATCCAAACGTAAAACGAGAGGCCGGGCAGGATATTCATGGCGGCCTTGGCGCAAAAAGCAGTGCAGATGAGCGGATTGATCAGATAGTCCATCACCATGCCCCAGCCGACGACATAGCCAAGGAAGGAGTGCATCTCCTGGCCGACGTAGGTGTAAGCCGAACCGGCGCTGGGATAGATCCTCGCCATGCGGCCATAGCTGATGGCCGTGAAGAGCATGGCGATCATGGCGATGAGAATGGTAGTGACAACGTGGCCATTGGCCTTGTTGCTGATGACGCCGTAGATGCCCATCGGCGCCGTCGGCTGGATGATCACCAAGCCGATGACGATGAGGTTCCACAGGCCGAGCGTGCGGTTGAGGCTCGTGGGTTTTGCTGGTGTATTTCCCGCTCCGGCGGCCATAGGCATCCTTGCTGATTTTGGAAAGCGTTCAGAGAGATTATGCGCTGGAGTGGGGGAGGCAATCCAACTTGTAGATGGCCGAATGAACTGGAGGTTCATTTTCGGCCGCCGACGAAGCGCCCCTGGACTGGCCACGCCGAGAGATTCTTCTATCCCAGGAAGACGAGGGAAGACGCATCTCAATCGGTATACCTCTTTGCCGCGTCCTGCGCAATGTTCTCAATTGTCTGGTGGGTGCTTGAGAACTTCTAGTCCAGATTGTCGTTCCCGCCGCGCCTCGTATCAGGGCACGGCTTCAGCCGTTCCAAAAAATGCGGCCTGAAATTGCGAATTCGGATCGCGAGTGGATCACCGCCCACACGGAGATAACGGTTGAAGCTTGCGTGTGGCCGGCCATACACCAGGAGACCCACAAGCTGGGGCGACGAGTTGCTCAAAGGAGTGCTTTGGATCAAAGCGCCCGGTCTCAATCTCCTCAATCCTTTCGGACCTGCTGGTGCCGGGTGGGCATTAATTGCTTTGTCGTGGCAGAGATTCAACCACTGGCAGAAAAACTCGCTGGCCGGCCTCAAGGTGATCTTGATCCTTAATACCAGGATTGAGCTCGACAATTGTGTTCAACATCGCCGGTGTGCAGCCGTTGAATCTTTCAACGCAGATGCCTGCAACGGATTGGCCTTGGCGAGCGCCAACCACCTCCACTCCGCCCTTCGGGATTGTGACCCTGGAAGCCCGGAGTTTTGCGCCGGATCTCTCATGATTCGGTTTCGTGACCTGCAAAACGGACGGCGCATGCGCTTTGGCATCATTTGCAGGCTTCGTCTCAGACGCAACTGCAGACTGCAACGAGGAATCATCCTGGGACGGAGTAGCAGCCTGCGCCGCAGATTTGTCTTGCTGCCTTATGGAAGTTTGTGCCGACTGATCAACTTGAGGCGACGCTGGAGTTTGAGGCAACGCTGGAGCCTGCGGCTGAGGTTGATTCGTTACCGGCGAAGTGTTGTGGAACCAGGAAGTCACTTGCGACATCAGCGGGGAATGAGGACCGCCGGAACGTGCGACGTTCCAACCTACTACCGCTAGAACCGTCGCAAAGAGGAGTGCCGCGATCAACGCGACGCGCAGGCCGGGCGAGGTCTCCCGCTGCTCTGAAAGATCCGGCTCTTCGACCTCATACTCATTGGGTTCGGAATCCCTGAACGGTTTGGCGAATCTTGCTCCCTGCCAACCCAGGTCGTCGGTCGGTTCGGCGAACCTTGCTCTCTGCAAACGCGGGTCATCGGTCGGCTCGGAGAACCGAGCTTCCCGCAAACCCGGGTCGTCAGTCGGTTCGGCGAACCTTGCTCCCCGCCAGCCTGGGTCGACGATCGGTTCGGCGAGCGTTGCTTCCTGCCAGCCCAGGTCGACAATCGGTTCGGCGAGCGTTTCACCCTGCCAGCCCGGGTCGACGATCGGTTCGGTGGGCGTTGCTTCCTGCCAGCCCGGGTCGACGCTCGGATCGGCAAGCGTTTCTCCCTGCCAATCCAGGTCGTCGGTCGGTTCGGCGAACCTTGCTCTCTGCAAACGCGGATCGTCGGTCGGTTCGGCGAACCTTGTTCTCTGCAAACGCGGATCGTCGGTCGGCTCGGCGAACCTAGCTCCCCGCCAACCCGGGTCGTCAGTCGGTTCGGCGAACCTTGCTCCCCGCCAGCCTGGGTCGACGATCGGTTCGGCGAGCGTTGCTTCCTGCCAGCCCGGGTCGACGCTCGGTTCGGTGGGCGCTGCTTCCTGCAAGCCCGGGTCAACGCTCGGATCGGCAAGAGTTTCTCCCTGCCAACCCAGGTCGTCGGTCGGTTCGGCGAACTTTGATCCCTCCAAACCCAGGTCGACATTCGCCTCGCGAACGACTTCCGCGTCGATCACCTTCTTTCCTAACGCGCAGCCGATCGAAAGAGAGTTAAAGCAGATGTTATTGATATTTCGCGGAATTCCGTCGCCGTAGTGAGCGATCAGCGATACCGCCTCAGGCGTAAACAGCGGAGTTGAGTTCTCGTAGCCCGCCACTTTAAGGCGGTGTTCGATGTAATCAGCCGTCTCAAGTCGAGTCAGCGGCTTCAGAGTGGCGAAAATCGAAATTCGCTGTCTTAGTTGCACGAGCTCCGGCGTGGCCAGTCGGTCAGCCAGTTGCTGCTGCCCGCAAAGAATAACCTGCAAAAGCTTATGACGCGAGGTCTCGAAGTTCGAAAGCATCCGTATCGCTTCGAGCACTGAATCATCCAGGTTCTGAGCTTCATCGAGAACAACCACCACGCGCTGACCGCTCTCGTTGTACCTCGCTAGGATCTCGTGTAGCCGCATCTCCAGATCGATCAGCGTACCCGGCGGATCTTTCTCACCCAAATCGATCAGCAGTGCACGAAAAAGTTCAGTTGGGTTGGTGATCGCCTGGAAGAGGAAAACCGTTCTCGCCGTGTTACCCAACCGGTTGAGCGCCACACGCAGAAGCGTGGTCTTGCCCATTCCTGGCTTGGCGGTCAGCGCGATGAAGCCCAACCCCGAATGGATCCCATAGAGCAGCCCTTCCAGCGCCTCTCGATGCGTCTTGGTAAGGAGAAGGTAGCTTGGGTCCGGCGTGACGCCGAAGGGCTGGTCGCGGAGATTGAAATGGTCCAGAAGCAAGTTTTTATCCGCCCTTGGCAGCCTGGTAATGGCTACCGTAAAAGCTGCTCAAAAGATTCACATTTCTGATGCTGCGGGAGCTGATTCCAACATCGACGTCGTGCGTGCGCAGCTGCCCAAACGCGACCGGTTTTTTTGCGTTCGTCAACGGCAAGCAGCACGTAACATTTGTTGCATGAGTACGTAAGTGCCAATTTGCGCAGCCGCCAAGGCTCAGATACGGCTAACTCTTTGATGCATCTTTGCAATGCGACGGAGAGAACTTGCCAACTGCCCAAAATCTTACTTTGCCAACCCGCGCCGTAGTTTCCAGGTCTATCTCGTCTCCGAGCAGGTCACCGTCCGCCCTGACCTTACTGTTTTTCGGGGGGGCAGTATGGTTCCCTGGTGAGGACAAGTTCGCTGAAACCAGAATTTTGTCATGCCTTCCACTTGGGGCACCGTGGGCCGGAAACACGAAGGCCCCTCTGTCTCCAAGGGGCGTCGTGGCAGTCCGAGAAAGGTATTGGTTGAGCCGAACATATTCCCGAACGGCAAACAGGACCGTGTTGCCGGTCACGTCACCCATGGAAATGAGCACAGGGCGCATTATGCCTTCCGTCGCCTCCACCAGTGCACTCTTTGGCCGGTCAGCCTCCTTGAACACCAAAAATGATCTGGTCTATGTATGCTAACAGCCCCTTGAGTTGGCAACTCAGTACAGCGTCGTCAACCGGCCGCCCGGTCCCGTATGCCGACCGACCGGTGCCCCCCGGGTTAAGGATGAACTGCACTAGCGAACTGGGACAAATGTCCATTGCCTTGCCTTGAGAGGTGCCTGGGAACTGGCGACGTCAAATTTCGGAAGCTCGCCAGCCACGTTCGGAATAGCGCATGTTGACCGTCACACCCTCAACTGACAATTTGTAATCGCCGTGTGGCAGAGGAGTCGCAACCCAATCAATCGAATACCGACAATCCTTGAAGAGCCTGGTACCTGACAGTGCAACCCTCAAAGCTGATACAGCACAATGCACCTTTCGCCCGCCGACGGTCAGGACCCCGGGCATCTTGACTTCCACTCGTGAAAATGTCATGACACTCCTCCTCCAATTGTCGAATCGGTCATTCAGGTGGACAAGCGTATAACCGGAATCAAGCGCGGGTGTACCTGCTTGCAGTGAGCCTCAAACTGTCGGTATACTCGATCAATCTGTTTCCGGGATGGCGACGAGCCGCGCAGCAGTCCAAGGCTGAAAACTGCGTCGCAATGGGAACAGCGCCAAAGGTAAGTGTTTGAAGGACGGGCACCTTTCCAGGCAGCTTCTAATAGGGTCGGCATAGCAAACCCTCCTGTAGAAAGAAACCACAGATAAAAGGCGCCAAGGGGTTCCCAGGGCAACCAAGAAACCCTCCACTGCCGGGCCTGGTCAGTGTGCGGGTGGAGGCAATTATGGACCTTTTTGCTCCCACACGCACGAAAGCCCCTCGTTTCCGAGAGGCCCCCATGCCGGATTTTGAAAGGTGCAGCGTGGGCGGGCGGTACAACCAAAGTGGAATCAATAATGTGACGCAGCTCACGTCTCCCCATGAAACGTAAATGATTGGCTCGGTCTAAGGCACGGCGGCAGTGCGGGATGGCACGTGTGCTTCGACGCCTCGCAGTGACGCGGCTCCGGGGAGCACCAGTTCTTGACCCGAAAGCATCATTGACCGCTTGAGAACATAACTCTAGTTTGCAGATGCGCGATTGTATTGGTTACCACTGCTCGCGGTACGATGCGCAGAAACTGACCGGGCTTGGCTGACTGTATCGCATGGCCGCCATTTTCCGGTCCGAGGTGGACCAATGATTATCAGTCTTCTTTCATTCTCTGCATTCGCAGGTGTGGCCGTTTATCTTGGGCGTTGGAAAGCCGGTATGCGCCGCCGGAAGGCATATGCGTGGGATACGCTTGTGGCTCAGCTGCGCCCGAACTGGAATGCCCGCGAATTGAGCGATCAGTCCTTTTGGAATGCAAACCAGAACGCCACACCGGAAGAAAAGTGGCAGCGTATTCAAGGCGCTCAGGGCCTGTGGGCGATGTATGAGAATGCCCGCGTGATGATGGAGATGGCCGACTATGCAGCCCTCAACAGCGACTCGGTGAACAGCGAACTTCTTGCGTCCGTGCGCAGCGACTCCATGCAGGTCCGCTTGTCTGTTCTGAAAGCACTTGCGAAGTACGCATGCAGCCAGGTGAACGAAAGCACTTGCCTGAATGTGTCCAACGCGGCGGCGATGTACGTTGAAATGGCGACCCGAACGACGCAGCTGCTGCAGCTGAGTGGCGGAGAGATGGCTCACGCCTTCGCTGCCGCGAGATAGTCTGGCGTTATCTTCCGCGAAGAAGGCCCCGGCTACTCGGTAATAACGGGCGCCAGGAAGCCGGTAATTCGCCGTATCAACCTTGGTGGGTGGGGTGAAGCGTCAGTATGTTTTATTTGACGAAAAACGAGATCGCCAAGACCCGCTGATCGAAGTCTATACGTCTCTGCCTGCGCACTAAGCGGGGGAACTGCCTGATGTTGCCCCCCGCTACCTTCAGGCGCAGCCTCAATCATGGCGTCGCTGCCCAGCTTGGCATTCCGGGAGGATGACCGGTCCTGTAGCGAGGCCACCAAAAGCCCGGATGGAATCTGTGCTTGTCTGAGGCACTCGACCGTTTTGGTACACTCCCTCAATGCGGATTCTGGCGGCATTTCTCATCGCAGCTGTGGTTTCGACCCCAGCTTCGCCTGCCCAGCAAACCGGCGGGCCGATCAACCCGCCAGAAGGTGCCCGCAAAGTTCTACAGGTGGAGGGAGACGGGGTCCAGATATACGTGTGCACCGATACACACGATGGACTCAAATGGGTCCTCCGGGCCCCGGATGCGAGGCTATTGGACGCTTCCGGCAAAATGATCGGAAAGCACTTTGCCGGGCCCACCTGGAGCCTGGTTGATGGCAGCCAGGTTCAGGGAGAGCTCATAGCCAGCAGACCCTCTCCCGAACCAGATTCCGTTGCCTGGCTACTGCTTGGAGCCAAGACAGGAACCGGCACAGGCAAGCTTGCGAAGGTGAAATTCATTAGGCGCACGGAGACGCACGGCGGAGTTGCGGCCCAACCTGGCTGCCAACGTGCGAGCGACGCCGGAAAACTCGCGCAGATTCCTTACACTGCCACATACACGTTCTATGCACTGAGATAATTCGCGAGGCGGCCGTGTAAAGCCAACCGGCGCAGTCTGGATTGGCTTCTGGCATCGCTCTTCGCATACCGGCCGATCGAAATTTCGTCCGCTAAAAGTGCTTCAAACGGAAATCTCCTTCGCGCCCCATGTGAGTCTCCAGGGAAAGATCGCCGTACCATAGTCTCAGGGAGTAGGGGAACAATGTCTACCGCAGAGATGAATCCTTCCCGCAAGCACGCATACACGGAGTCCGATGTACCGCAACTTCCAGAGCCGACTTACGCCGAGCGCGTCCGCACTCTCGTTTCCCTCTGCACTATTGCGACTCTCTCAACCGTCTCCCGAAAGCGCTCGGGATATCCGTTCGGTTCTCTCATGCCTTATACGATCGACGATGCCGGGCGACCTATTTTTCTGATCAGCAACATGGCCATGCATACCCAGAACATTCAATCTGACCGTCGGGCAAGTCTTTTTGTGTGTCAAGAGGGCGACGATGATCCGCTTGGCACCGCGCGGGCAACGCTTGTTGGTGATGTCCTTCCTGTACCGGAGGATGAAGTCGGCGAGGCTCGCCAACGTTATCTGTCGCGCTACGGGAACAGCCGCTCATGGGTAGACTTCAAAGACTTTGGCTTTTACCGCCTGCAACCCCTGGACATCTACTATGTCGGTGGCTTTGGTGTCATGGGATGGGTGACCACGGAGGAATACCAGTCCGCGAAGGTTGATCCTCTGGCCGATGCGGCTCCAAAGATCGTCGAACACATGAACTCGGATCACGTTCCTGCAATGATCCTGCTGGCTAGAGTTCATGCAGGGATCGACGCAGCTGAGGCCACAATGACAGCGGTCGACCGGCTTGGATTTAACCTCCGCCTGAAGACTGGCGACGGTATGAAAGGGACACGCATCAACTTCCTGCACGAAGTCCACAACCCGGACGATGCACGGAAGGTGCTCGTGGATATGGTTCGAGCCGCTAAGCCTGAAGCCTGAAAAGAGCAACGTTGTGGGATGCGGGTGGCGACAAATCTTGCGCAACCCATAACTCCAAAAGCGTCGGAATCAAATCATAAATTGAGTCAGGTCTGCCATCCCCCACCCAGCGCGCCATAGAGTTCAACCAGGGCCAGCGCTTCGCCCTGTTGCGCATTCACCAGTTGAAGCTGGGCCGCGAACAGGTTTGAGTCGGTCGTTAGCACTTCGAGATAACCGGTAGACCCTCCCTGATACCGGAGACGAGCCAGCCGGGTTGCATCCTTTGCGGCGTCTACCAGCTTTTCTTGTTGTTCGCGGTAGGCACGCTGCTTGTCCAGAGCGATCAGCGCGTTGGACACATCTCGAAATGCGCCGGCGATGGTCTTTTGATAATTGAGAACCATCTCTTCTTTGGTTTGTTGCGAAAGTTGCAGCTGCCCGCGAAGCTTGCCACCCTCAAAGAGTGGCTGAGCTAGTGAACCTATGCCATAGATGGTCTTGCTTGCTGGATCGAAGAGACTGGAGAGGCTGTCTCCTCCTACGCCTCCCGAAGCGCTGATCGACAAATTCGGAAAGAACTGCGCGCGAGCAACGCCGATCTGAGCGTTCGCCGCGATGAGCGTCGCTTCCGCCTGCTGGATATCAGGTCTGCGCTCAAGAAGCTGCGATGGCAATCCAACGGGAAGATCCTGCGGCGGAGGCGCAAGCGCATTCGCATCCTGGTGAACGATAGGCCCTGGATTCTCCCCAAGCAGCAAAGCTATTCCGTTTTCTTCCTGTTGAATCTGTTCTTCGAGCTGAGGCACCTCTGAGGTTGCTGCGTAAAGCAGCTGTTCCGCCTGGCGAACGTCGGATAAAGGCACGGATCCGCCGCTTTCCAGTGTCCTGGTAAGGGCGACAGAGTCTTGCCTGGCTTTCAGGGTTTCTTTTGTAATCTCAAGCTGAGCATCGAGAGCGCGAATCTGAAGATATGCCGTCGCTACCTGTTGCACCAGCGTTAGCCGAATTGCGCGCTGAGCCCACTCCTGTCCCAGCAATTGAGCTCGTGCGGCCTCAGTCTGCTTGCGATAGAGACCCCAGAAATCAGGTGTCCATGCGGCCGAAACATTCAACGACCCGTCGACCAGCGGATTTGATATTTGAGTGCCCAGCGAAGACGGCAGCGTTGCGCCAATTCCGGTTCCACCAACTGTGATGCTCGGAAATTCCTGAGACCGGGTGATCTTGACCTGGGCTTGCTGCTCGAGGATGCGCCGCGCTGCAATGCGCACGTCATAGTTGTTGGCAAGCGCCTTGCGAATCAGTTCCTGGAGTTCCGGTTCCCGATAGACAGCGGCCCATTGCTCATCGCCCAGTGAATGCTTGGCATCACTTGAGACCTCGGACCCATCTGTTCCGCGAAACACGGGCGGAGCCATGACATTTGGCCGTGCGTATTTCGGTCCAACATTGCAACCGGAAAGAAGGCCAGCCGCGCCCGCGATCATAATAACCAATACAAATCTTGGAGCGCTTATCATGCCTGTCCCCCTTCTGCGCCGGCGTTTACGGCGATAGCTTCGCCTGAAGGAACACCGGGACCGCAGATTGAATCCATCGTCGTTCCTTTGCCGCCCCTCACCAGGCGATGTGAGAGAAACTCGACCACCGCAAATGTGACGGGAATAAAGATAAGACCGAGGATCGTGGAGAGCGTCATGCCTCCAACAACTACGGTTCCGAGGATCCGCCGGGATGCAGCGCCCGAACCACTCGCTGCCCAAAGCGGCACGCAGCCAACGATAAATGCCAGTGCTGTCATGACGATGGGACGGAAGCGCAAGCGTGCCGCATCCAGCGCGGCGTCGCAGATACTTTCACCGCGCTCGTAGTTCATCTTGGCAAACTCGACGATAAGGATTGCATTCTTTGCCGAGAGTCCAATAAGCATAACGAGACCGATCGTCGCGAAGATGTCATTTTCAAAATGCCGTGCATGCAATGCGAGATACGCTCCCAGAATCGCGACGGGCGTGCTGAGTAGGACGCTGAAGGGCAGGGTCCAACTTTCATAGAGCGCGGCGAGGATTAAGAAGACGAAAATCAATGAGAGACCGAATACAGCCCACGATGGAATCCCCCTCTCGGCCTGTTGCTCCTGGAACGACATGCCGGAATAGTCGAAGCCTGCGCCGGCCGGCATGGTCTCCTTGAAAACTTCTTCAAGCGCCTTTCGAACCTGGTCCGAACTGTACCCCGGTGCGCCTGTAATATTTAGCTGCGCCGCATTGAATTCATTGAACCGGTAAATGAACTCCGGACCTGTAATGCGGCTCACCTTGACAAGAGAACTGAGCGGTACCTGACTACCGTTTGCGCTGCGCACATAGAACTGATTTATATTGTCGACATTGGTTCGGGACGTCCCTTCCGCTTCAACATACGTCTGCCACTGACGGCCGAATCGATTGAAGTAGTTGACGAGATAGCCGCCCATGAAAGTCTGCATAGTTGTGTAGATGGAGGAAAGATCGACTTGCTGTTGCAGCGCCTTCTCTTTGTCAACATCCGCATACAGTTGAGGAACTGCCGGCTGATAAGACGGGATCGCCGCTGCGATTTCCGGACGCTTTGATATTGCGCCGAGAAACGTGAAGACGTTCTTCGTCAAGGTTGTTGGATCGTCCGAACCAGAGCGGTCCTCGAGAATCATGGTGACGCCGCCGGAGGTTCCGATGCCCGGGATTGAGGGTGGAGGAAACGCGAATGCAATTCCATCCGGATTCCCGGCCAACTGCTTTTGTAGATTGCTTTGAATGTATTCGAGTTGCTGCTCTTTGGTCTTGCGCATTGCCCAGGGCTTCAGATTTACAAAGAAGAACCCAGCGTTTGTGCTCTGCACCTGTGTCAAAAGGGAGAAGTCATTGACGGCGATTACTCCTTCGATGCCCGGAGTCTTCAGAAGAGCTGCACTGATCTTCTGTTCAGCGGCATCAGTTCGCTGCGCCGACGCGCCATCTGGAAGCTGCAGTGCCAGGAACATGTAGCCCTGATCTTCAGTTGGAATGAATCCGCCCGGAAGGCTCCTGCCGAGAAAGGCCGCAACTGTCCCGATGATTATAAGACCAATCATTGCGAAAGCGGACTTGTGTATCAGAACGCGAGAAGTATTGACGAAGCTGTCTGTTGTTCTATGGAAGAACTGATTGAATTGACCAAATCCCCTCTCGATCAGGCTCTTCTTGCGTCCCTCCTGTCGCGGCTTCAGAAGGAGCGAGGCCAGCGCGGGTGATAGTGTCAACGCGTTGAATGCGGAGATGAGAACCGAGATTGCAATTGTGATGGCGAACTGCTGATACATGCGCCCAGTGATCCCCGGGATCGCTGCAGTTGGAATAAATACAGCCGCGAGAATGAGGGCGATTGCCACCACTGGACCGCCCACCTCCTCCATTGCTCTTGCCGTTGCCTGTTTCGGATCCATCCCCTCATCAATGTGGTGCTCAACAGCCTCGACAACGATGATGGCATCGTCAACCACCAGGCCGATCGCCAGCACAAGACCGAAAAGAGAAAGCGTGTTAATCGAAAACCCAAGCGCCGGAAAGATGATGAATGTTCCAATTAGCGAAACTGGAACGGCAAGCAATGGAATCAAGGTCGCTCGCCAACCCTGGAGAAAGAGGAAGACGACGAGAACAACCAGGCCAAGCGCCTCAAACAGCGTGATCAATATCTCGTGAATGCCAGCAGTGACAGCCTTGGTTGTATCGAGCGGCACGCTGTATGTAATGCTTGACGGGAACGATTGAGAAAGTTCCTTCATCCGGAGATTCACGGCTGCTGCAGTCTCTACCGCGTTCGAACCCGGGAGTTGATAAATGGCCATCACGCCCGACGGCGCCTGATTATAGCGAGCGGAAACTCCATATGCCTGATCGCCGAGTTCAACACGGGCTACATCTTTGAGGTGCAGAATTGAGCCGTCGGAGTTGGCGCGAAGAATGATGTTTCCAAATTCATCAGGCTTGACCAGGCGGCCCTGCGTACGGACTGTATAGGTGTATTGCTGTCCTCTCGGAATGGGCTCTCCGCCAATTTGGCCAGCAGGGTTAACGTTATTCTGCGTCTGGATTGCGGAGATCACGTCCGTTGCAGTGACGCCAAGCTTGGCCAATTTGTCCGGGTCAACCCACACGCGAAGTGCATATTGACCGCCAAACACCTGCACGCGAGACACGCCCTTCACACGAGCAAGTTGATCCTGAAGATTGATGATGGCGTAGTTGGTGAGGAAGTCCTGGCTCAAGGTGCCGCCGGGCGAATTGACGGCGACGATCATCAAGGGCGATGTCAGCGCCTTTTGGACCGTGAGGCCGGCAGTCGTTACCTGTGCCGGAAGCTGTGACTGGGCCTGATCCACGCGCAACTGCGCAAGCACCTGGTCGATGTTGGGGTCGGTCTTGACATCGAAATCCACGAACAGTTGAACCACGCCGTTGTTGGCGCTCACTGAGTTCATGTAGATCATGTTGTCAACGCCGTTCATTTGTTGCTCGACCGGCGTCGACACCGCCTGACTGACGGTCTTGGCGTCTGCACCTGGGTAGGTTGCAGTGACAAGGATTTCAGGAGGAACAATGTTGGGGTACTGAGAGATTGGCAGCGTAAGCAACGAGACGATGCCGACAACCACTGTGATGATGGCGATAACAATCGCCACAATAGGACGGCGAATGAAGAATTTTGACATTGGTCACCTTCCCGCCGATTGCGTTGGCTTCGGAGAGTTGGCTTGAGGCTCCACCAATTGTGGATTGATCGGGGCGCCTTCACGCAACTTTTGTAAATTGTCTGTAATAACCAGAGACCCGCTCGAAAGGCCGTTTTCGATGACCCAGCTATCGCCGTATTGCGGGCCGAGCGTAACGTTATTCACATGAACGGTATTGTTTGCAGCGACTGTGTAAACCTGTTCCTGCCCTTGAAAATCATTGACCGCTGCCAATGGAACAAGAACAGCATTGTTCAAGACCTCCGTCTCCGCTTTCACCCTTCCGAACTGTCCTGGGCGAAGTACGTTGCCCGGATTTGGGAAGGACGCGGCAATACGGATAGCGCCCGTCTGCGAGTTCAATTGTCTGTCGACAAACACCACATGCCCTCTGTGCGGATACACCTCTCCATTGGACAGAGTCAAAGTGAGAGGGATATTCGACGCTCCATGCAGCAGATCACTGCCGCCCATGCCAGCCCGCTTTGACAGAGCAAGATACTCGCTATCGCTGATTGAAAAATAAACTTTGATGGGATCGAGTTGCGACACCGAAGTTAGTACCGACTGAATGCTTACAAGATTTCCAACCTGGATTGTCGCTTGGCCCGCCACGCCACTAATCAACGATCGAACCTTTGTAAAGCCAAGATTAAGATCTGCCGTCGACACCGCAGCCTCTGCCGTCTTCACCGCAGCTTCTGCTTGCGCTTTTTGCTGTATCTCATTGTCGAGTTGGCTTTTCGCAATTGCGCGAGCTTCGGCCAAAGGAGTGTCGCGATTCACGTTGATCTGGGCAAGCGCGAGCTGGGCTTGCGCTTGACCTAGCTGTCCTTGCGCCTGCTCAAGCGCAGCCTCAAACGGCCGAGGATCTATCTCGAACAGCACCGCGCCCTTCTCGACTTGCGAGCCCTCGCGATAGTTCTGACGGATCAGGTAGCCATTCGCCTGAGGTTGAATTTGAGCGTTGACATAGCCATCGAGCGTACCGACCCACTCGCCCGCAATGGGAACGTTGCGTTGAGCCACCTTCACCACAGTTGCTTTCATTGCGGCTGGAGCGCCAGTTGAACCAGCGTGGACGCTCTTGCCGCACCCTGAAACTAATCCGGTGCCAACGGCCAATGTTCCCGCGATAAAAATGAGAGCAGCAGTATAAAGGGAAGAATTTTCGGCCCTTCGGCCGTGAAGCACAGTCATACTCATTCTCCGTTCAAGCGTGAAATGTTCTCTTGGGGGATCGTTCGCGCCGCGAGACCACGTATGCGTGTCCAGCTTTGATGAATCGGTAACGGAGGCAGATTCAAAATGTGTGGCTGGTCTCAATTCCGCGGCCTCGGAGGGCAGCGGCATCAAAGTCGGACTCTCACAATTGAATTGAGTTGGAAGTTGAAGTAATTACTAGACCAGACAGCGAGGTATCAGCAGGACTACACCGAAGATGCAAGAAGGAGCATGCGAGCTGCATATCCATGGCTTGTCAAGTTTCTAAACCTATAGATTTTGAAACAGCTCTTTTCGTGCAAGTTACGCATTGAAGCGAGTACTCACATTGATCTCCAGCTCAACAAGCAGGATCAATCCCGAAAACGCCCCTCTCGCCGGAAATCAGTTGTAGGCAACATCAGCCAGAGCCTGTTCCGATTGAATCGCGAATCCGAGTTTTGGAGCGACCTCGTGGCTCTCCAACCCTTCGGGCGCCGCGGGCTACTCTTGGGAGACTGGCAGCCATCTCGCAACCTTTGGCCTGCGGAGTTCAGCAGATTGGTTCACAAGCGCTTTTTGCCTAAGCACTAAGCTCGGAAAAGCCGCCATTTTGCCGACACAGTGCCGACACAGAATCAATGGTTGCGCATCTCGCCATTAGCGAGTTTCTGCAAGTTCCAGATTTGTTTGGATTTAAATGGTGCGCCCGGAGAGATTCGAACTCCCGACCTACTGATTCGTAGTCAGTCGCTCTATCCAGCTGAGCTACGGGCGCACTGAGGAGATTCCAAGCGGAACCTAAGACAGATTATCAGGGATTGTGCGGTGGCGCAATCAAACACGTCAGGCTGCGGGCGCAGGCGCAGGTTGAGGCGGCGCTATCAGCGGCAGCTCCTCGGCAATCTCCAGGCCTGTCGTCCTGATTAGCTTTGTAACCGTAGCCGCATTCAGCCGCGTGGCGTCGAACTCGATCCGAAGAGTGCGATTGTCAGTGTCGATAGAGATGCGGCGAATGCCATAAACGTCGCGGGTACCTGCAAGCGCGAAGGTCATGCTTTCAGTGGGCGGCGTTGTGTAGCGATAGAGAATCTCCACCGTGGTCATGTTGAGATGATAACAAGTACCGAGCAGCGAAAGCGAAACCTGAAAGGCACACCTGTCTAAAGCGTCTTGAGGAAGGCGCGAATCTCCGGGCTGGACCAATCCTGTGCGCCGACAAATTTGCTGCGGATGATGCCCTTGCGGTCGATGACGTAAGTCTCTGGCCACATGTCGGTGTGGAATAGCTTGGCGGCCGATTGAGAGGGATCGCGTACCGTGATCAAGTCCACGTGACGCCGGGCGATGAAGCGCGCGTAGGCGTCCGGATCCTCGTCAATGCTGACCGCCAGAATGACCAGGTTGGGCTGGTCGTGGTGGAGTTGCAAGAGCGATGGTAATTCCACGATGCAGGGCGCGCACCAGGTGGCCCAGAAGTTCACCAGCACGACCTGACCCCGGTAGCTTGCCAGGTGAACGGTTGAGGTGCCATCGGAGACTGTGAAATCGGGCGCAGGCTTGTTGGTTTGGGCTGGATGAGCCCCGCGGTTGCAGGCGGATAGCAGCGCCAGCGCGAGCAGGAAAACAAAGCAGAAGCAACGAGGAAACCGCACATCCTTATAATACGGAGCGACAGGCCGAAAGCGAAAGAACGACTCGAAAGGGCAGCTGAAATGGGGAAGGATGCACCCGATTCAGGCGAAACAACGGTAGGCGCCGGCTGGAAACCGGTGCTGGGTCTCTCCGACGAGCCTGCCGGCGGTTCAGGTCCGGCGGATTGGCGCGAGTGGGCCGGCAAAGCGATTGCCGGCACGGTATTCGCGCAGCCCGAGCCCGAAGAGTTGATCGAGCTTACAGTGATCGTTCCGGCGCGCAACGAAGAGGATTGCCTGGGTGCGTGTCTTCACTCGCTTGTCAGCCAGTCGGAGGAGATATTCGAACTGGGCAAAGACTGGGAGCTGGTTGTTGTCGACGATCACTCCAGTGATCGCACGGCGGAGATAGCGCGCAAATTCTCCGATGTCGCGGTGATCGAGGCCGGCAAACTTGAGTCTGGATGGACCGGAAAAGCCAACGCCATTTGGACCGCTGCTCAACACGCCCGCGGCCGTTGGCTGCTGTTTACCGATGCGGATACGGTACACGA
The DNA here is from genome assembly GCA_049793195.1 of Occallatibacter sp. GTDB lineage: Bacteria > Acidobacteriota > Terriglobia > Terriglobales > Acidobacteriaceae > Telmatobacter. The sequence goes on from JBARBP010000233.1 coordinate 18,985, forward strand.
GGCAGGCGACCTGCGCCGGGCCATGCATGAAGCCGAACGGCACAAGGCGGGCATGTTGAGCTACTCTCCGCGGCAGATTGTGCGCGGGCTAGCCCAGCGGTCGCTCATGCCTCTCGTCTTCTGCGAATTGGCATTGGCCTATCCGCCAGCCAAGGTTTCAGATCCTAACCAGCGCATCGCTGCGGCAAACGGTCAGTTTCTGCTCGTCGAGCGCGAGGCCTACCGCAAGCTGGGCGGGCACGCCAGCGTGGCAGACAAGGTGTTGGAAGACGTGGAGCTCGCGTACCTGGCCAAGCGTCGAAGGGTGGGCCTGCGCTTTCGCTATGCGGACGACGCCGTGGCTACCCGCATGTACCGGACTACGGCGGCCATGATCGAAGGATGGACAAAGAACCTGGCGCTGCTGTTTGACAATACGCTGGCGCTCTCCATGTGGCGCGCTCTGGACTTCCTGCTGCTTTTCGGACTGCCTGTGCCGGCAGTTGAGCTTTGGAATGCACGGCTAGCGGCGCACTCTCTCGAGTGGCTCGGCGCGGGCTGGATACTGGCCTTGCTCTGGGTGCGCACCCTCGTCCGCTTCTATGCAAGAGTGGCCAAGTCGAATTTTCCTTTCGTGGACTGCGCGCTGTCCCCGCTGGGCTTACCTCTGTTTGTCGGTCTGCTGTACCGGAGCTGGTTTCAACATCGCGTTCTGAAACAGGTAAGCTGGAAGGGGCGTAGCTACAAGACCTGAAAGAGGGAATTGGCCCGCAATCATGGTGGGACAGGGACTGGGAACGCAGGGTTCCCGGGCCTCAAACTTGAACCGCAAACCTGTTTCGCAGCATCTCTAGGGTTAGGGGTCGAAATGATTTTCTTGACGCGGCGGGCGACCTTCTCATCTTCGCACTACTACTGGAACGAGAGCTGGACAGCGGAGAAGAACAAGCAGGTCTTCGGGCGTTGCGCCAATCGTAACGGCCACGGGCACAACTACACGCTGGAGGTGACGGTCGCGGGCGAGCTGAACCCGGTGACTGGTTTCGTCGTCGATCTTAAGTGGCTGAAAGATGTAATGGAACAAAGAGTCTTGTCCGCCTATGACCATCGCCATCTAAATCTGGAGGTGCCGGAATTTGCAGCATCGGAGCTGATGCCGACTACGGAGAACATAGCGATCTCGGCGTGGAAGCGCCTGGAGCCGGCGATCAGATCGGCCGGTGGGGCAAAGCTTACGTGTGTGCGCATCTACGAAACTCCGGAGATCTTTGCAGAATTCAGGGGTGAAGCATGATCGCGTACTTCGGTCGTCGCTACATGCTCAGCGCCAGCCATCGGCTGCATTCCGATGCTTTATCTGCGGAAGAGAATCGGGCGGCCTACGGAAAGTGCAATAATCCCCACGGCCACGGACACAATTACGTTGTAGAAGTACTTGTAGGCGGACCCGTCGATGCAGACACTGGAATGGTGGTCGATCTGGTGGCGCTGGATGAAGTGGTGCGAACGAGAGTGACGGACCGCTTTGACCATACGAACCTGAATCTCGATCCGCTCTTTGCCAACCGCGTGCCGACCACAGAGAATCTATGTAAAGAAGTGTTTAGCCTGTTGAAGGGCGCGATCCCTGCCGGAAGGCTCGAATACGTGCGTGTGGAAGAGACCGAGAATAATTTCTTTGAGTTTCGCGGCGAGTGAAATTGACGTGCAGAAGGCCCCTTGTTCCCGAGGGGAATCTCAGTGAAGAGTGAGAGGATTAGCAGAATGGCGCAGCCGATTGCAGTGAGCAAGCCGATTCGCAGAGCGATTGAGGCGGTCGATGGGCTCAGCGGATTCAGCACCCAGGAAATGTATCGCGAAATAATCAGCAGGCTGGGTGAAGACCCAACCCGCGATGGGCTTGCAGCAACGCCTGCGCGCGTGGAAAAGTCGATGGCCTTCCTGACTAAGGGTTACGACGAAGATCCAGGCCTGATTTTGCACGAAGCCATGTTCGATGTCGACTACGACGAGATGGTCATTGTGAAGGACATCGAAATGTTCTCTCTCTGCGAGCATCACATGCTGCCTTTCTTCGGAAAGGTCCATGTGGCCTACATTCCCAACGGCAAGGTCATCGGTCTCAGCAAGATTCCACGGTTGGTGGAGGTGTTCGCGCGCCGTTTGCAGGTGCAGGAGCGGCTGACGCGGCAGATCGCGGATGCAATTCAGGAGGCGATAACTCCTCAAGGTGTAGGCGTAGTGATCGAGGCGCGCCACTTGTGCATGATGATGCGGGGAATCGAGAAACAGCACTCTTCCACCGTGACCTCCGCCATGGTAGGCTGCTTCCGCCAGAAGGAAACGCGGACTGAATTCCTGTCATTGGTGCGGCAACCCGGTGCGAGCAGCCTGTGAACAGGGTCAGTCGACTACAGTAGTTGAGTGAATGCGCTCGTGGTAATCGACAAACCCAGCGGAATGACAAGCCACGATGTGGTGAACCGTTTGCGCAGAATTACTGGAGAGAAATCCATCGGCCATCTAGGCACTCTGGACCCCATGGCCACTGGCGTTTTGCCACTCCTGCTGGGCAAATACACCCGCCTCGCGCAGTATTTCTCTTCCGCCGAAAAGAGCTACAGCGGGACAATCCGTTTTGGATTTGCGACGGACACCTATGATGCGGAAGGTCATCCGGCAGGCCCAGATATTTGGCAGGAAATGGGCTCCGGCGTCACTCTCGAACAGCTTCGTAACGAGGCAACGCGATTCCTCGGCGAAACTGAGCAGATGCCCCCATCTTTCTCCGCAAAAAAGATTGCCGGCACACCAGCCTACAAGCTTGCGCGCGAAGGAAAGCCAGTGGAACTGAAGCCGGCGAAGGTGCGTATCTCCAGCTTTGAGATTGTCGCATTTGAGAATGCCGAGGCCAGCTTCACCATGACCATCAGCGCAGGGGGATATGTACGCTCAGTTGCGCATGAAATTGGCCATTTACTGGGCTGCGGCGCGCATTTAAGTAGTCTGCGGCGCACTCAGGCCGGAGTTTTTACCATCGACGAAGCGCGTACGCTGGAGCAGTTGGAGGCCGCGGCAGGCAACGTGGAGGCGTTCGAATCCATGTGCGTGCATCCTCGCAGCCTTTTGCCGGAGATGCCGTCCGTCGGCGGCGATATGACCGCGCTTGGGTGTCTGCGCAACGGCGCGCAGGCCAACCTCCCCGAGTTTTCAAAAGCCGCATTGGTCAAGGTGTTCGCGGGACAGACAGAGCTCGTAGCCATCGCAAAACGGGTTGCTGGAACCCTCTTTCAGCCGGTTGTCGTCCTTGGGTGAAGCGTGCGGAATCGAGTCACTGGCCTCTGCGCAGCAGGGGCTTGAGCGTCGTCAACAGCGTCTTGGCGATGATCTCGGAGCCTTTGGCAGTAGGGTGAATTCCGTCCTGCTGGATCGTGCCGGGCACATGGATCAGGTCTCTATAGATCATCGGCACAAAAGCAACATGATGCTTGGCTGCAAGGGTCCTAAAAACCTGGTCGAAGGACGTGACGTAGTCCGGCCCATAGTTGGGAGGCAGTGTAATACCTGCCAAAAGAATCTTGATATGCGCCGATTCAAGCGTGGCCAGAACCTGATCGAGATTCTGGCGCGTCTGATCGAGAGGCAGCCCGCGAAGCCCGTCATTGCCGCCGAACTCGACGATGACCACTTCAGGGCGAAGACGGAGAATAGAAGGAAGGCTGGCGACTGCGTCCTTGGTGGTGGCTCCGCTTGTGCCTTGATTGATGACCTTGTAGTGATAGCCCTGCGCGTCGAGTTGCCGCTGCAGCGCATTTGGAAATGATTGGCCATCGGCCAGTCCGTAGCCCGCGGTTATGCTGTCGCCGAAGCAGACCAGGATATGGGCTGGGATGCGGGCTGGAGCGGCCGTTAGAAAACCCGGCAGCAGCAGCAGGAAGATTGAAACGAGAATCAAGCGGCGAACGTCCACACAGATAGTGTAGCCGTGCAAGGCAGGGAATCGGCGTTAAGGAGAGTGCGGGTGATTGAAGTTCGGGATGCGAAGAAGTGGATTCAAAACGGAACGCGACGCGTAGAAATTTTGAAGGGAATCACGCTCACGATTCCCGCCGGCCAGTTCGTGGCCATCGTCGGCGCCAGCGGGAGTGGGAAAAGCACGCTGCTGGGATTGCTTGCGGGTCTCGATACGCCGAGTTCAGGCGAGATTTGGCTCGACGGTTCACCAATCCATAACCTCGCTGAAGCAGAGCTCGCCACGGTGCGCGGCCGCAAAATTGGGTTCGTCTTCCAGTCTTACCAGTTGATTCAGACGCTCACAGCTCTCGAAAATGTGTTGCTGCCCTACGAGTTGAATGTGGAGGGCAGCGGCCTCAACCAGGCGCGCCGATTGCTCGATGAAGTGGGGTTGACCGATCGCGTAGATCATTATCCGGTGCAGCTTTCAGGCGGCGAGCAGCAGCGCGTTGCCCTTGCGCGGGCCTTCGTTGTAGAGCCACCGATTGTAATGGCGGATGAGCCCACCGGAAACCTGGACTCAGCAAATGGACGTCTGGTGCTGGACCTTCTGCTGGAACGGAACAAAAAGGCGGGGACCACGCTGGTGCTGGTGACGCACGACCCTGAAGTGGCGAGCCAGGCGGACAGAAAGATCGTGCTGAAAGATGGAATGGTGGTTGAAGACACGCTGCCATTTGCCGGTGCGCTAGATGACTCAACGCTCCTCAAAACAGAGGAGGCAAATGGCTAAGCGCGCGTTGAGCTGGAAACGGGCAGGAGCCATCGGTTGGCGGGATCTGCGGTCGGCGCCGGGCAAGTTCGGATTTGTGGTGCTGTCGGTTGCGGTAGGCGTGGCGGCTCTGGTGGGCGTGCGCGGATTGAGCGACAGCTTCCGCCGGACCCTCTCCGGTGAGGCGCGGTCGCTGATGGCCGGGGACCTGAGCGCACGGATTCTTCATCCGCCAACGGCCGAAGATGCCGGCAAGATTGCAGCGGCCTTGAAACCGCTCGGCGGAGCGAATATCCCAGCAGGAGTTCACTCCACCTGGGTCACGGAGACCGTGTCGATGGCATCGGTGCCCCCTGACCCGGTTCCGCTGCTGGTGTCCCTGAAGGCCGTCGACCCGAGCGAGTATCCCTATTACGGCACGGCCGAGTTGGAGCCTGCAATGAGCCTTCAACAGGCTCTGGCGGGCGATTCGGCGGTAGTAGCGGACGAGTTCTTGATCCGGTTGAACGCAAAGGTTGGGCAGACGCTACGTTTGGGGGGCGTCAACTTCAAGATTTCCGCTTTGTTGAAGCAGGAACCGGATCGGATTACGGCGGGAGCAGGCATGGGGCCGCGGGTCATGATCTCGCAGGCGGCGTTGGCACGCACCGGGTTGGTGGCGCCCGGCAGCCGGTTAAGTGAACGGCTGCTGGTCAAGCTGCCGGAGAATGCGGCGAAGGGAGTTACTGCGGACGCGGAAGCCGCGGCAGTGCGCGGAAGGCTTGAGTCCGCACTACCAGATGCGCAAGTGATGGATTTTCGCGAGGGCAATCCCGCATTAACTCGCGGGCTCGACAATGCGACGGCGATTCTGAGCCTTATCTGTCTCGTGGCGATGGTGCTTGGCGCCATCGGCGTGGCCATGGCGATGCATGCGCACCTTGAACAGCGGATGGATATGCTTGCGATCTTGAAGGCAGTCGGTGCCGGCTCAGGGGATTTGCTACGCATTTTTCTATTGCAAACTTTGAGTCTCGGGCTGGCCGGAGGAGTGCTTGGCGTGGCCGCGGGCGTGGGCGTGATGGTGGCGCTTCCTTCGGCCTTTGGCAATCTCCTTCCGATGCACGTTGTGATGAACTTTCCATGGCAGTCGGCGCTTGCGGGTTTGGCCACTGGGCTGCTGACGACGCTGCTGTTTTGCCTGCCGCCGCTCATGGATGTGCGCTCTATAAGGCCGGTGTTGGTGCTGCGCAGACTGGTGGAATCCGGGCCTGAAGGGATTAGCGGCTGGTTGGCGAAGTGGTGGGCGCGACGGCTGCAACTGTCGATAGCGGT
>JBARBP010000234.1:0-2237 GCA_049793195.1 Occallatibacter sp.
GGGATGGTGTGCACGGCGCTGTGCGTGTCGGGCCAGTTCATTACCGATCTGAAGGGGGGTTACTGGCTGGGCTCGACTCCGGCGGCGCAGGAGAAGGTGAAGTTTATTGGCGTGGCGGCGGCTGCCATTACCGCGGGCTTGACGATTATTCTGCTGGCACATGTGTATCAGTTCGGAGAGGCTGCGCCGGGAGACACGCGGCAGATACTGGCGGCGCCGCAGGCTTCAATCATGAAGGCGCTGGTGGTGGGGTTCATGAACAACCAGCCGGTTGCGTATATTCTGTTTGGCATCGGCGCGATGGTGACGATTGTGGTGGAGATGCTTGGCAAGTCGTCAATGGTGTTTGCGCTGGGAATTTATCTACCGCTGGGGCTGACGTCGCCGATACTGGCGGGTGGATTCTTGTCACACCTGGTCAATAAGCGCTCGGACAAGACGGGCGGGGAGCAGGGCGGCAGGATTCGTGAGCGTGGAGTGATTATTGCGTCGGGACTGATGGCGGGCGGTGCGCTGGGAGGGGTGCTGGGCGCGTCTCTGCGGCTGTTCCCGTGGTATCGCGAGGATTTGATTCAGACGCCGTTTTACTTGAACAATCCGGTCTCGCAATCGGTTTCGATCGTGCTGTTTGCGGGGCTTTGTTTGTACGTCTGGATCTATGCAGTGAAGAAAGATAAGGTGTAAGTCATGGATCAAGCAGGGAAGTACGTTGCGGACGCGGTGCTGGGTATCGACACACTCTGGGGTGGTGACGTGCTTTGCCCTTCGGGCACGGGACGGTTTATTGCGGATTCGTGGTTTTCCGATGAGCCGCTGCCTGCTGCGTATACGGATGCGTCGGCGGCGAGGGTGCGGGAGACGGGTGGCGTCGGCGGCAAGGTTGTCGATCGGGAGGCGGTGGAGGAGTATCTGCGCCACGTAGACCTGCCCAAAGCGATTGCCGGAGTTCGCGCGGAAGCGGGGAAGCTCGAAGGGCAGCGCAAGGCATATTTGATGGGGCTGGCGGTTTCTCTCGAGACGATGTGGGACCTGGCCATGGAGGTGATTGGCAAGGGCGATCCGGTGCCGTACGCACGCTCGGTAGAGGCCTCGACTGCGAAGGCGCCTGAGCCCTCGAGGCCAGAGAAGAAGCGGGAACGCGTCGCCGAGCTGCTGGGCCGCGCCGGGTATGGGGTGTCGGGCGGTTTGCTGGAGGCAGTGGATGCCTGGCGGCGGGAGCGCGTCGTTCCGATGGCCTCAGTGCGGGCGTTCGGCGCGGCTGTGATTGCGCATTTTGATAATCTCAGCGCTAAGAATCTGACGCCGCATCTTCCGCAAGAACTGGCGCGCGTACCGAGGGCGAACATCGACTTTATGCCGATCAAGGATGCGTGGTTTTCCGGTTCGATGAACTACCTGGGGCGGGCTCGGAATGCCGATGGCAGTCCGCAGTACGAAGCGACCTACGAGATCAATGCTTCGTTGCAGATGTCGTATCCGGAGTTTGAACAACTGGTGAGCCACGAGGTTGTGCCGGGGCACGTAACGACGTTTGCTTACTTGCAGGACTTGTACGTCCGGGGAAAGGTGGGCTTCGAAGCCACCGTACTCACCATGAATACGCGCGCTGCCACGCTGTTTGAAGGCATCGCCAACAACGCAATTCTGATTGCGCATGGCGTGACCGAAGTGGAACAGTTGCCGGACGAGGACTTGCAGATCGGCGTGCTGCTGGCGCTGCTACAGGACGATGCCAAGAATCAGTCGTCTTATCTGACGTGGGGCGAAGGAAGAGCGCAGCCGGAGGTGGCGGTTACGCTGCGGCGCGACTTTCTAGTGACAGAAGAACGCGCCGATAAACTGTCTGGCGCGTGGGGACGGCATCCTCTGCTGGGGCGCATGTATTTGCCTGCGTACCGATCCGGCACAGAGAAGGTTGCTGAACTCCGACGGACCTATCCCGCGGAGCGGGTGCTTCCGGCCATTTATGGATGCAACGGATTAGTCGACATCGAGACCGTCGATGAGGCTTTGAAAGGCTAGCTGACGCCCATGCCCAAGTTCGGTTTCGATGCCGGCGAGATGCGAATTCTAAAGGCGCTGAAGACGCCGGAGAAGATCCAGCGGTTTCTCGATACCGATATCGCATACAACAAAGAGCCGGACGGCGATACGATTCGTTCGCCTCGCCGGGTGCTGCGCGATCGGGTGGCTCATTGCCTGGAAGGTGCTCTGCTGGCTGCCGCGGCGCTGCGGGT
>JBARBP010000235.1:0-13209 GCA_049793195.1 Occallatibacter sp.
TCGCCCGCCATGCGCGGCATGGCCTACTGCTTCTTCCACGCCCCGGCGCGCCGCCTCATGCAGGGCCATAGCCGGGTTCACAAGAAGCCGCTCACGCTGACTGCACTGACAGACCGCAGCGCTATCCTGGCCGCGGTCCACCAGGTCCTCGATGCCATCAGCGCCTCCACGATCACCGAAAGATCCGCCGGACGACTCCTCTTCGGCCTCCAGATCGCCTCGGACACTCTCCGCCGCGCCGGCCGTCCGCCCAAACCGAGAGCTGAAAGCTAAGAGCTCGAAGCTAAGTCTCCCTACCGGCATCTCCACTCCCCGCTGTGTTAGCCTCTACGCACGCCGTCAAGAACATCGATGATGGCCCGGCAAGATACGTCATTCCCCTGGCCGGCCGCAACACAAAGAAAGAACGCCCCTCTGCAATACTTGAAAACAAACGGGAGCCATTCCAAATCCATGAAGAATCAGCCGCTGGTCCTTTTGCTCACCAACGTCAATGATCCGGAACTCCGCATGCTCGAAACCGTGCCCCACATGCGCATCGACTCCGTCGCCGATTTGACCGAGGAGGCCATGCAGGCAGAAGTCATTCTCCATTGGGCCGGCCCGCGCGATCTTTTCCGCTCAGTGTTTCTTGCCTGCCCCCGCGTGCGTTGGGTCCACTCGCGCTCTGCTGGCCTCGACAAGTCCCTGTTCCCCGAGCTCGTCCGAAGCCCCGTGCCGCTCACCAATGGCAGCGGCGTCTTCTCGCCGTCTCTCGGCGAGTTCGCCCTCGCCGCCATTCTCTATTTCGCCAAGGACTTTCCCCGCATGCTTCGCAACCAGAGAGCGGGCCGCTGGGAACAGTTTCTGGTGGACGAGATCGCCGGCCAGACCGTCGGCATCGTCGGCTACGGCGACATTGGCCGCGCCGTTGCCAGCCGCGTGCACGCCATGGGCATGCGCGTTCTCGCGCTCAAACGCCACGCCCCCGCGTCGCCCGACCCATTGGTCGCGCAATTCTTCCGGCAGGACGAACTCGCCAAAATGCTTGCCGGATGCGACTACGTTGTCGTCGCCGCGCCCCTCACCCGCGAGACCCGCCACATGATCGGCGATGCCGCCTTCGCTGCCATGAAATCCACTGCGGTCATCATCAACATCGGCCGAGGACCCGTGATCGACCAGGTTGCCCTTGTGCGCGCGCTCACGGATGGAAAGATAAGAGGCGCGGGCCTCGATGTCTTCGAGCAGGAACCGATTCCCGCCGGCGACCCCATCTATAAACTCGACAACGTCCTCGTCTCGCCCCACTGCGCCGATCAAACCAAGACCTGGCTCCAGCAGGCAATGCGCTTCTTCCTTCAGCAATACAACCGCTTCTGCACCCATCAGCCGTTAAAAAATGTAGTCGAGAAACATCTGGGCTACTGATCGCGGCGCCGCTCTCCTAGTCTCTAACCTCTAATCGCGGACCACTGTCTTCAAGCCTCCCACACCTTTCCGCGCCCGTTGTTCTTCACCATGTACATGCGCGAGTCGGCGGTGCCAATAATTCCGTGTACGCTTGCTCCATCTACCGGTGCCGTGGCCAGCCCCACGCTTGCATGCACTGTTAGCCCAAGCCCGTTTTTCATCTGGAATCTGGTCTCCATGAGCGAACCAAGCAACTCTTTCGAGCGGTCGAGTGCGTCCTCAACCCCGGTCTCCGGCATCAGGATCACAAACTCGTCGCCCCCGTAGCGAAAACACCAGTCCTGCTTGCGGCTCAACTCTTGCAGCCGCTTTCCTGTCCTGGCCAGCAATTCGCTGCCCACCAGGTGCCCATGCGCGTCGTTCACCAGCTTGAACCGGTCCAGATCTAGAAATGCCAGGCTCAGCGGTGCATTCAACCGATCGCTGCGGCCCAGCTCGTACCCCAGCACTTCGTAGAGATGCCGCACGTTGTAGAGCCCGGTCGTGTCGTCCGTGATAGTCAATTGCTGGATGCGCGCCACATCGTGCGCATTCTCGATTGCGATCGCGGCATGGTCGGCCAGGATGTGCAGAAACGCAATCGTGTAATCATTCATCTGGTCCACGCGTGGGTTATAGATTTCGATCGCACCCTGCGTGCCCTTGCGCCCCCGCAACGGCAACGCAATCATCGAGCGCACATTGCGTGGCTTCGCACTCCCTATGCCTTTCACGCGCGGATCGTCAACGGCCTCGGGAACGATCAGCGTCTCCCCGTGTTCCACCACCCACCCGGCCACTCCCTCGCCAACCTTCACGCGCAAGTCGCGGAGCGCCTCCTGTTCCCCTCCCGCTGCGATCGCGTAATAGAGTTCGTTCTTCGTTTCGTCCAGCATCAGCAGCGTCCAGAGCTCCGCCTCCATCAGCTTTTCCATGTGTTCGAGGATGGTGCGCAGAATGGTGTCCAGGTCGAAACTCGAGGTGAGCGAGCGCGCCAGCTGGTGAAACACGAGCAGATCCGCGAGCGGTATGCGCCCTTCAGTTTCGTTTGTCATTCAAGAACCCAGGGGGAGAGTCTCCGCAACATTCTGCCACAAAAATATGGAATGCGCGATTTGATCCATTCGATTCGAGTGCAATAAGGTTTGCACGCCTGCGGCGAGGCTTTCGCCTTACCCCCCGATATGCACCATCGACCGGGAAGGCTTCAGAAATCCCGGCTCCCCGATATGATGGCGCGCTTCCTTCCCTTCGATGGTACGCAGAATGTAGGTGCGCAGTTCCTCGTCGCCCGCCCCGGCCCGTAGCCGTCCATAAAGGTCGTGTTCCACCTGCGAGAAAAGGCAGGTTCTGATCTTGCCGTCCGAGGTCAGCCGCACCCGGCTGCACGCCCCGCAGAAGGCCTGGCTCACCGGCGCAATAATCCCTATCTCGCCCACGCCATCGCTGAACCCGTACCGCCGTGCCGTCTCGCTCGCCTCTCTCGGCGGCATCGCCACTAATGGCAGCACACGCCCAATCCGCTCCACAATCTCTTTCAGCGTCACAACAATCTCTGGCGTCCAAAGTCTGTCCTCTTCCAGGGGCATGAACTCGATGAAGCGTACTACCACACCCTCTTCGCGGGCGAATCGTGCAAATCCCTCGATCTGGTCGTCATTAAAGCCGCGCAAGAGTACGCAATTGATCTTTAGCGGCGTCAGCCCCGCGGCCTTAGCCGCGCGCACGCCATTCAGGACCGTCTCAAAACTGCCAGGGATCCGCGTGATCCGCTCGAATGTCGGCGCGTCTACGGCGTCCATGCTCACTGTCACCCGGTTCAGTCCTGCTGCCTTTAACGGTGCAGCTAGCCCGTCCAGCAAATGCCCATTGGTGGTCAGCGCCAAGTCTAGCGGCTCGCCCCACAGAGTGTGCCAGCTGCGCAGTTCCCTCACCAGGTCCACCAACCCCCGCCGCAATAAAGGCTCGCCACCCGTCAGGCGAACCTTGGTGATTCCTAACCCTACAAACAACTTGATCAGGCGCAGATACTCATCAATTGCCAGCTCCGGATACTGTGCCCCTACCTCACCGGTCCGGCAATAGACGCATTTGTAGTTGCAGCGATCGGTTATCGAAACGCGCAAGTCGTGAATCACCCGTCCATGGCTGTCGGTCAGCCTTGGCTCGGGGCTCGCGGACGTTAGATCGGGAAGGGAAGCAGCAGCCATGACCACCTTACAAGGCTATACCGTTTCAGGTGCCTGTGCTTAGTCAGGGATGTCCTGCGGCATAGCAACAGTTGCACAACATCCCCGCGCCCCATTCTTTCCCCCTTTTCCTTGCGAGAGGGTGGACGACCACGAAACTCGATGAGGCAATCTTGAAACGGAGCAGCCAGCTCAGTCGATCCGCGGCGTCCCTTTGCGCAGCACAAGCCCAGTGATCCCGAAGACCACAATAATCGCCACCGCGACAAAGAAGTAATACGCCATCGGGTGCGCCCACCCCGGCGAGTAGCTCAGGTCCTGCCCAACCCACAGCAGCAGCACCGTCGCAATCACGGCAAATTGCCCGGCAATGACCAAAAATGTGTGCCCCAGGTCGCGGCGCTTGTCGAGCGCCTCCACCTGGTCGGGGGTCAGATTACGTTCTTCGAGAGGAAGAAGGGAATTCGCCATCGTCACTATCTCCAGTTTATTCAGCAGGCCTCATTTCCGGCCTCCAGGCCCGCCTGCTCTCACTCTCGATTCAATCACATACCGCCCGGCCAGCGCCAGTCCCGCCCGCGCCGGCCGATAAGTCAGGGTCAGCCGAGACGGCTAAGCCTAACTCAGGCAAATAATTCTAAGAGCTACTTCACTGGATAGCCGACCGACTCTCCGTAAAACGGTTTTCGCCCCGCCGGCAGTTTCAACATCGCGGCTACATCGGGAATATGGAAGGCGTACAACCATGCATTCAGCCCCTCTGAGGCCGCAAACAGATAGACGTTCTGACCAATGAAGCCCGTATCCACCTCGGCTGCGCCATGATTCGCATTCGCGACATAAACAAGCGTCACCGCCGCGTGATCCACTGCGCCTGTCGCGATCTTGCCACGCATGTCACCGGCCACCGTTTGGCGTAACTGGTTCTTTTCCGCGTCGTACACATACACACCATCCGCCAGCACGGCATCGATCTCAATTTCCTGCAGGTTCATGGCCGAGGGCGCGGTCCTGCCCACCCCGCCCATCGCCGTCTTCGGACGGTTAATCCCAAACGCGGCCCAAAGCAGGTCCGAGAGCGTCTGCAGCGGAAGCGGCTTATCCGCAAACTCCCGCGTCGTCTGACGCTTCGCGAGCGCCTCCATTAGCGGCATCCCGCCCGTGATTTGCGGCTTGGGCAATTGGATCGTCTTCTGCTGGCCCAAAGCGGGCAAGGTCAACGACAAGACTGCCAGCGCCAGCCCAACGGTCGCCTGGCGAATTCGCAAAGAAAATGGAATGTGCATCGCTTCTCCTTGAAGAAACAGGGGCTTGGCACGCCTGCCTCCAAGGGTGCGAACAAAGGGGAAGAAAATGGGCCCTATTCTAAGCGTGTTTTGCGCTTAGGGCGAGACACGGAGCCACCGTCTCAGCCCACACGCGCTACTCGTTCAAAAATGCCAGCGATTGCAGTTGCGTAATCTCGAACGGTTTCCGGCAGCGAATATTAACGCACGACAATTTGTCGTCGCGTCTTACCATGTATGACTGCGCCTTCGCGAACCGCGCCCGGTCCCGCTCATCGGCCCCCCGCGGCAACTGCGCCCGCTTCCGCCGCACGACCCAGGTTACCTTGTACTCCGCGGCCTGCCCGCACCTGGGGCACGTCAAATTATGTGCCCGCTGCTCCGTCGTCTCGTTGAAAAATTCCCGCTCTTCCATAGATCGATTGTCCAGATCGATTGTCCGCGAGCCTTGCTCTTCCAATTTGGCTCGATCTATTCCATACTCGACCTTGCTGTGACGAAACGCAAGCCAACTCCGTTTTCCGCCACCAAAGCGGTCAAGTCCAACGCCCGCGATCGCGTCGGCCAACCCAAACCTGCGCGCGTGCTCTCCACCGAGCCCCGCACCGGCCGCGCCGCCAAACACAAATCCAAACTCGAAGAGATCATTCGCCAGGAAGAGTAGGTCGGACGACCGGAACATCAGCTTTGGCGTACTAGGAGGATTGAACTTGGCTAAAGCAACCGGAGTAGGAGGAGTCTTCCTCAAGTCCCGCGACCCCCAGGCACTTGCTGCCTGGTATGCAACCCACCTCGGCATCCCAACCCAGGATGGCGGTTCACTGGCCTTCGACGGGCCCGAATCTACCGGCATGACCGTCTTCGCGCCCTTCCCTCACGAAACTACCTACTTCGGAGATGGCCCGCAAACCTTCATGCTCAACTTCCGCGTCGACGACCTCGACGCCCTGCTTGCCCAACTGTCCCATGCCGGCGTTCGCGTCGATCCAAACCGGGAAAGCCATGCCTACGGCCACTTCGCTTGGATCTGGGACCCCGAAGGTAACCGCATCGAACTCTGGCAGCCTCTTCCCTGAACTCGCATTGAGTTCGGCCGCTGCTCCCGAGTGCCGTCCAACAACGTAAGACAAACGGAAAGACCGTAAGACGCCATGTAACACGGCGTCATACGGAGTCTTGACCAATGTCAAACTTTGTCATGCAAATGAAATACGAAGGAGCGAGAGCGGTAGGCGGCAGTGAGACAAAGGTAAGACAAATGCCCGACATGCTCCAGATCGCCCTACGGATGTGCCACACTGTAAGGCCCCGGCAGCGCCGCCCCCGTTGCCGCGCTTTGCGCCTCAGGCCCCGCGACCACCGCCGTCCGCTTCGAGTAAATCCGAAACTGCACCACCAGGTCCAGAAGCACCGGCACAGGCTTGCCATCCTTCACCGCCGGCGAAAAGCTCGCTTTTCCAATCGACTCCACTGCGTTCTCGTCCAGCCCAAACCCGATCGGCCGCGCCACCGCAATCTCTTCCGGCTTCCCGTCTCCCCCAACCACCACGTGATACAGCGCCATCCCCGCTACACCGGCGGCCTGCGCATACTCATTCGAGTCCGGCTCAAACGTCGAAGTTAGCTTCGCTTTCTGGTCTACCGTCGTCTGGCGCATCACCGCCGGGTCCGCCGGGCTGTAATCGCTCTTGGCCTCCACGGCCTGGTAATAGAGCTTCCAGAACTTCGGCATATGATCCGTCATCCGCTCGTCAATCCCCTCGGCAAACACATTATTCAGCGCTTCCAGCAACACGCCCTTCGCGTGTGCAGGCGATGTCGTTGTTGTCAAGCTCGCCAAATCGGCCGGACGCTCGGACTCCGGCGTCGCAGCAATCTCTGCCTTCAACTGGTCCGCGTCGCTCATCTCCGCCGGCTCCGCCGAATCGCCAGCGCCCGCACCCGTCGCTGCCTTGCCAGCGTCGCCCTTCGCCGGTTTGGACTCCTTTGCCTTCTTCTCCTTCACCACCACCTCTCTGTCGATGGTCAGCCTCAGCACCTTCTTTTTCGGAGTAATCTTCACCCGGTCCACGGCCTTGGTCGGATCTTCATACGGCAGAGCTCCCAGAAAGTGCAACCCATACCGCGCCCCTTCCAGCTCCAACTTGTGTTTTGACAGATGCAGCTTGTCGATCCGCACGCCGCATAATGTGTACGATCCGTAAAGCGCGTGCCCGTTAAGCCTGCCGTGCTCGTTGAAGCTGATCGAATCGCCCAGGTATCCGCCTCGCAGAAACAGATCCTTCCCCACCAGCATCTGTTTCAATTGTTCTTCTGTTATCTCCCCCGAAGCTCCTCCGCCAGCTACTGCCAAAGACGCCTGTGCATCCACTCCCGCCGCCGGCTTATCAGTCGCCTGATTCGCAGGTTGCCCTGTCTCCTGCACTGCAGGTGGCTGTCCCGCTGGCTCGCTCGTCTGGCTTCCGGCTGGTGTGGGCGCGGCCTGATCCTGTGCCGGTTGTTCCGCTGTTGCCGGCTGAGGAGCCGCATCTTGCGCCGGGCTGCTTGATGCCGGCGCTGCGGCCGGCGCCGTCGCAGGCTCCTGGACCGCGTCCGGCGCTGATGACGGAGGAGTCGGGTTCGCCGGCGTCGTCTGTTGGGACAGAGCGGCCACGCCGAACGCCGAAACCAGCGCGCCAGTCAGCGCCACCCGCATTCCAGCCGCAGTTAAAGACATCGAGAGCAGACAAAGTTTCGTAAGAATCATAAAGACGCCTTTGAGCGCCACTCTAACAGCAATGCGTTTCCCAAGTCGAAGAGATTTTTGTAAGTCTCCCACCTTCGTAACCTGCGCCGAGCGCAATCAATCGGTGCTCCAGCCTCTTGGGTTGTGGCGAAAGTCGCGCTAAAAGCGCTATCGTCCCGGCGTTGGAATTACCAAAGTCATTGTCCTCGCGGGTTCTGACCCGCTTTTCACACGTAACGCCAGCTCGTTCGAAAGTTCATAACTTCCTCCAGAGGGAACTAGACTTTCCTTCCCGCTCCAGCTTCCAAAGAATCCTCCGGAACAGTCCCAGGATTCGCCGCACTTCCCGCTCCGTTGGCCCGAGTCTGCGCAAAAGCAGTCGCAGATCGTGCCTATTCGCCTCGCGCATCGCCACCGGCGAATAGTCCGTTGCCAACATCGTCTGCTCAATCACACCAGCCAGCAGTTCAAGCCTGCCTGAAGTTGCGGCGGGCGTCGTGCTTGATGCGGTCTCGCTTATCGCTTCATCCGCAGCGAATGACCGCGCCGCCAGCTCATACAGACATACTGCTACGGCCTGTCCCAGGTTCATCGATGGCTGCAGGGCATCGGTCGGAATCTCCACCAGCAGATCGCAGTGCGACAGGTCCTCCCGCGTCAGCCCGTGTTTCTCCGGCCCGAACACCAGCCCCACACGCCCGCCTCGCTCCATCTCTTGCCGCACCAGCAAACCCAGATTCGGCAGTCGCACAACTGGCTGTTCCGCCTTGCGACGTCTGAGCGTTCCGGTTCCCACCACCAGCGTGCACCCGGCCACAGCCTCCGGAAGGGTTGCCGTTTCCGTCGCCCTGCACAGCAGTGTCTCAGCTCCCACCGCGGACCGCGCCTCCTGCCAATGTGGCCCATACGGAGCGACTACGTTGAGCCACTTGAAACCAAAGTTGGCCATCGCTCGCGCCACTGCTCCTATATTGAGGGGATTCCGCGGAGAAACCAGCACCACCTCAAGCCGCTCGCGTTGGTCTTCGGTCAGCAAGTACCCATTGTAGAGCCGGCCGCGACATCATCCTCGCCTCAATCTCTTGCTACACTGCCTCTACGTATGGTCCCCGATACGCCTGCCCTGGAAGCCGTCGCTGAATCCCTCTGCGCCACCGCCCGCTGGTGCTACGCCCAGGGCTGGGTCCCTGCCACCAGCGGCAACTTCAGCGTACGTGTCCACGGTCGTATCCTTATCACCGCCAGCGGTCTCGACAAGGGAACCCTGGCCCCCGCCGGCCTGCTCGAAATCGACTCTGCCGGACGCGTCCTCGCTGGCACGGGCAGCCCGTCCGCGGAAACCGCCCTCCATCTCGTCCTTTACCGCGCCCGTTCCGAAGCGAGCGCCATCCTTCATGTCCACACTGTCTGGAACACCCTCATCTCCGCCCGCGATGCCGCGCTTGGCTATGTACCCATTGAGGGATACGAGCTTCTGAAGGGACTCTCCGGTGTGACCACCCACGCCCATCTCGAACGCGTGCCCATCATTGAAAATTCCCAGAACTTCACCGACCTGTCCCGCCAACTTGCCGCCACCCTCGACGCCAACCCCCAGGCCCACGGTGTTTTGCTCAGCCGTCATGGGCTTTATACTTGGGGACAGTCGGTGGCCGAAGCGCGCCGTCATCTGGAAGCCCTTGAGTTCCTCTTTCAGGTCGAAGAACGGCGTCTCACCGGCAGCCAGGCCGATACCCTGATCGATATGTAACGTCCAGCCGCTGACCACAAACATTAAGGAGTACCCATGGCCGTCCTCCGCATCCCGTCTGAAAACCGTGTCATCCAATCCGATCCCGAAGTACGCTCCATCCTTGCCTCCGTCGGCATCGACTTCGAGCGCTGGGACCTCTCTCGCGTCTCCGTCGATGCTACGGCGGAATCCGTCCTCGGCGCCTTCGCCCCCGAGATCGACGACATGAAGCGCCGCGGCGGCTACACCACCGCCGACATCATCGACGTCAATCCGCAGACTCCCGGCCTCGACGCCATGCTCGCACGCTTTGACAAGGAGCACACTCACTCCGAAGACGAAGTCCGCTTTATCCTCGCCGGGCGCGGCATCTTCTTCCTCAATCTCGCCGGTAAAATCTTTTCAGTTGAAGTCGGTCCAGGCGATCTCCTCCGCATCCCGTGCGGAACCACACACTGGTTCGCGCTCTGTGAAGGTCGCCGCATCCGCGCTGTCCGCTGGTTCCAAGACACAACTGGATGGGCCCCGCACTACACCGAATCGGGCGTCGACAGCGACTATCAGCCGCTCTGCTTCGGCCCCCGGTATCTCGGCCCGCGCGTTTCCACGACACTCCAAGCATGACCGTAGCGCCGCGCGTCTTTCTTCTCGACGTCGAAGGCACCATCGCCCCGATCACGCTCGTCTCCGAGCAACTCTTTCCCTACGCCCGCGCGCACTTCCCCGCCTTCCTTCAAGCTCACTCCAGCGACCCTGCTGTCCAATCCGACCTCGCTCTCCTCGCCGAAGAAAGCCGTACCGAAACCGATCCCGACGTGCCACGAATGCCGCTCCAAGATCCGCCGATCTCTCCACAAGATTCGGGTGCCCCATCCTTTCCGCCTTCTCATGCGGGGAGGGTGAGAAGCAGTGAAGCCGCTCTTGCCTACCTCATCTGGCTCATGGATCGCGACCGCAAATCGACAGCTCTTAAATCCCTCCAGGGCCGCATCTGGAAAGCCGGCTTCGAGTCCGGCGAGCTGAAGGGAACTCTCTTTCCAGATGTTCCCCCTGCTCTCGCCCGCTGGTCCACGCTGGGTTGTGTGGCCATTTACTCATCAGGCTCGACCAGCGCCCAGCAACTTCTCTTCCGCTACTCCACGTTTGGCGATCTCTCCGCCCTCATCGCCGCATACTTCGACACCCGCACCGGCCCCAAGACCGCACCCGCCAGCTACGCTGCAATCGCTGCCGCCCTTGCAGTCGATCCGCACGATGTCTGTTTCTTCTCCGACGTAGTCCGCGAACTAGACCCCGCCCGTGAGGCCGGAATGCAAACCCGACTGGCGATAAGAAAAGGCAACGCCCCCGTCGAAAACGCAAACGGTCATAGCAAGATCGAATCCTTCGATGAAATTCTTTAACCCCAAGTGCTCGCGAGTTTCTCAACATTGAAGGCGATTCGCCAGTTGCACCGCGACGTTGTTCTTGATTCCGTTCGGAATCGCGCCCGGAAGCGAAGTGCCATTATCGTTTAGCAAATCTCCAGGTGGCGGCCCGAGCCCAAATGTTCTAGCCTCTAAAAGTGATCCTTACCAACCCAGCCGAAGTTGCACTGAACGAGCTAAGCCAGGCGCCGATCGTGCGTTTCTCGCTGCTTGCGCTCAGTTCCATCTTCTTTCTCGTCGACCCTTTCGCCGCAATCCCCTCCTTCCTCGCCATTACTGAAAGCGCCGCGCCAGCCCGCCGCAAGCGCATGGCGCGCAAGGGCGCGCTCACCGCCTTCATCGTGCTCTCGACCTTCGCCGTTGCCGGCCAGCTCATCTTCAAAATGTTCGGCATTACCCTCCCCGCCTTCGAGATCGCAGGCGGCCTGATCTTGCTGCTCATCGGCCTCGACATGCTCCAGGCCCGCCGTTCCCCTACACAGGAAACGATCGGCGACGCCGAAGAGGCCGCTGCCAAGGAAGATGCCGGCATTGTTCCGCTCGGAATCCCAATGCTTGCCGGTCCCGGCGCTATCTCTTCCGTCATGGTCCTCGTAGGCCAGGTTCCCAACTTCTGGCACTGGCAAATGGGTGCTATTCTTGGCTCCATTGCGATTACGGCCCTGGTCAGCTATCGAGTCCTTGCCGGCGCCAGCCGCGTCCGTCAGGTGATGGGCGAAACTGGCATCCGTATTCTGGTCCGCGTCATGGGTCTGTTGCTTGTGGCCTTGGCCATGCAGTATTTCGTGAACGGCTTCACCGACCTCGGCCTCATACCCAGGCACTGAGCCTGGCTTCCAATAAAAGCCCAAGCAACGCAGTGGCCAGTTCTTGTGAGGGCGAGGTGCTTACGAAAATCGTCGAAACCGCAGCCCGCCCCATCGCGAAAAAACTTATGCCGCACCCCGTTCGTTTGTGGGCGAAGGATATTTTGAATGCCCGGCGGGTCAACAGAAATCCGGGCCGGATCGCGCTCGTGGATGAGATTCTTCCGGCTTATGCGGCCTGCGGTGGGCGCATCCTTTGGATTGGCTGCCGCCGTTATACGAAGAGATACGGCCCGCTGCTGGAGAAGAACGGCGGCGAATGCTGGACGGTCGATATCGAGGGCGCGCATGCCAAATGGGGTGAAAAGGGCCGTCACTTCACATGGGATCTGCTGTTGATCGACCGGCTGTTCGCCGCCGAATCGTTCGATACCGTGCTTTGCAACGGCGTTTTTGGATTCGGCGTAGATGCACGCCCCGCTCAGCTGATGGCCCTTCAGGCAATGGGCACCATCCTGAAGCCCAGGGGAAGATTGCTCCTGGGATGGAATACGGATCGCCTTGAAGATCCTCTGAGTTTCGACTTCGTCCGAAGCGCCTTTGTTGGCGACGATTTAACCGCGCACGGGGCGCACTGGGCCGTCCCCGCAGCCGGGTACGTCTACGAATTTTTGCGGCGAAGAGAATCACCGTGAGGCCGTTAGTGGGCCGAAGAGTTTCTAGGGTGCTGGTAGCCGGTTTCCCACAGATTCGGGAGGCTTTCCACAGTCCCTAAGGTTGCTTTTCACTAGGAGTGTTGCTATTCTCAAACAGTTGCAGTGAGGAAGGGGCGCTTCTTGTCTACCTTGCTTGCAATCAAGAGTGGCGTGTGCTACTCTTTGAAAGTTGTGACGGTTTAGCGGTATTGAGTTGTAAGCCTCCCGGTGGCCCGAGGGCCTGCCCCGTTTGAGGGAAGTGGGAAGCCTGGTAATGGAACTAGTTCGTTGGGTCAGGTGAGGCAAGCGCCCCTGAACCCCTGTAGGGAATCCCACAGAGAACAAGCCATTGCATGACCCATGAGTTAATTCTCCTGCGAACCCTAGTGGTTCGAGCGAGTTTTGCCGTTCAGGCAGGCTCTTCTGGTCGTTCTTTGATATCTTGCGCAGCGCGTAACCCTTTGGATTCCCCTTTCTTTACGAAAGATTTGGGATTGACATGGAGAGCGAAGTTCGATATGTTTGAAAGGTTCGCGCAAAAACGGCGATGTGTGCACAGAAATGCACAAATCGTTGTGCGCATCAAGTTCGAGGACACCCCGGCGTAACAGCCTGGGCCTCGATCCAACGAGCCCGCTCAGGCGGCCACTCGCAAGGATCTTTGACAAATTGGTTGAACGTGCCAGTCGTGAGAAGGGATCAGGTTTGGCTTGATCATTCTCACAAGGTAAGAGCGTCCGCTGCATTTATGCGCGGACGCAGTTGAAACTATCTGACCTCCGTCAGAGAGTGGAGACATCAGGTTTCAAACGAGAGTTTGATCCTGGCTCAGAATCAACGCTGGCGGCGTGCCTAACACATGCAAGTCGAACGAGAAAGTGGTAGCAATACCATGAGTAAAGTGGCGCACGGGTGAGT
>JBARBP010000236.1:0-2493 GCA_049793195.1 Occallatibacter sp.
TTCGACGTTGAAGGCCGAGAACAAGCGGTTCGGGTCGAATCTAGACCTGAAGGCGAATCAAGACTTGAGGGCCGCGGCCAAACGAGCTCTGTCTCCGGCGCCACCGCCCGCACCGAATGCGGAGTACGGCATGCTTCTCGCGGGCTCCTTGAACGGCCGAAAGAAAGATTCGGAGCGAGCAGACAGGCCCGCAACGGCGGGGGCGTCGGGAGCGGCCTTTACGGCCGGGGCGTCGACCGGCCGGAACACTGAAACGCTCGATGTCGAGTCGGCTGCGGCAACGGTCCCTCCCGAAACTTCCGTTGTCGGCGGTCTGAAGGAGCGGGATGAAGTAGCGGCGGTGGAAAAGGCAAAGCCCGCGACCCAAGAGATCGACGCGAACGCGACGGCTAGTAATGAAGTGCAGAAGACGCCAATGAAGGATGTTCCCAAGGCCCCCACGTACACCGCCGGGGACTTCCCCTATCGGAGCGCGACTCTCTCTAGCGCTGGTCTCGCGAAGGCGGCGGCCACACTGCCAAAAGCAACTTGGGCGATCACTGGCGGCGTGCTCCAGCGGTCGCTCGATGGAGGCCGAACCTGGCAGAGTGCTTTGCAGGCAGATCATCCCGTGCAGTGTTACGTAGCTTCCGGCCGGGATGTGTGGGCTGGGGGACAGGCAGGTACGCTTTTGCATTCGACGGATGGCGGCGCGACGTGGACGAAGGTGCATCCGTCGTTCAAGGAGCAGACTCTGGCTTCGGACGTAACCCATATCGATGCTCCCGCGGCGGGGAAGATTACGGTCTCAGCCGGAGGCAATGAGATTGAGATATGGAGCAGCGCTGACGGCGGGCTGACCTGGGAAAAGAAATAGCCCGGTCATTGCGCGAGATCGGGCGCAAGATAACGTTACTTTCGTACATGCCCCGCGGTGCCCAATCGGAAAGTTGACATTACGTAAGTGACATTTACAGTGCGTCCACATGGACATAGGATGGGCACGTGGTTTGGCAGTTCTGGGGGAGGGCTGCCGAAGGCGTCCTGAGCTAACGCTCAGGGCGTTTTTTTTGCGCTCAAGTGTCGCCAACTCAGGTGGTGACTGGTGCGGCCGCTGCGGCGATGGATGCGCTGCCAAAAACCGAATTCACTGTCCCAACGATCTGATCCATGGCTCCTTCGATATCAAAGGTGAAGCGAGCGAGATCCATATTTGCGAGTTCGGGATAAGTCCGAACCAAGGTTCGCCAGGCCTCGTCGCTGCCCAGGTCGACGCCGATCGACTCTTCATAGCCGTAGTCGAGGTAGCTGACGCGGCAGAGCAGGTCGCTCAAGTGAACCAGACAGGCTAAGGGCCCAGCGGACGACAGAAGGGCGATGTCGTGATGGGCTCGCGTCGCTTCCACCAATTCCTGCGGCAATCCCCACTGCTCCGAGAGCATGGGCCCGGTGTCATTGTGAGTGAAGCCTAGGACCTGAGCTTCAACGACATGGAGAGGCACGTGTTGCTCACTGGCCAGGCGCAGGCATTCGCGGAATTCGCGGTTATACAGGACTGAATTTACCAGCACTCCGATGTCGTGCAGCAATCCGGCAAGGTAGGCCTTTTCCGGGTCGGGATACCCGATTTTCTTCGCCATCCGCTGGGTCACCAGAGCGCAGCCGAGCGAGTGACGCCAGAACGCATCGGGAGGGATGACCCACTTGTCCTTTGGGATGACGCGGTTTACACACAGCCCTAGCAATATCGAGCGCACGCGTTCGAGACCGAGAGCCATGACGGCGCCGCGGACGGTTTCAATCTGGCTTCTTCCGAATAATGGAGAATTCGCCATGCGAAGACACTGGGCCGCGATGGTTCCGTCATAGGAGACGAGTTCGACTACTTTTTCGAGCCTGATTCTGTCGGACGGCAAGCGCAGCATGTCGAGGAGCGGCGTCAAAATCGCCGGGGCAGTGGAGATCGAGTTCAGTTTCTTGATCTGGCCGACAAGCTTCGTTTTGATTTGGGCATTCATTTCTTACCTCCGTCGGCCAGCTGACCCGGGGCTTTCCAATAGGCCGTGGTGCCCGGGAAATGCACCAGCCGGAAGGTTTCGTTGACCTGAAACAAAGATTCGGCGTGCCCTAGAAAAAGGTAGCCGCCGGGCACCAGGTTCGAATAAAAGTGCTGCACGACGCGGCGTTTCGAGGGCACGTCAAAGTAGATGAGCACGTTGCAGCAGAAAATGACGTCCATGCCTTTCTGAAATAACATCTTGGTGTCATCGCTGAGATTGACGCGGTCAAAGCGGATCTGGGACCGCAGCAGATCATTGGCCTGCAGCTTCTTGTCGCCGATGTCAGTGAAATATTTCCGGCGCAGGTGTTCCGAGGTGTTACGCAGGGCATACTCGCCGTAGATGCCGGCGCGTGCCGCTTCGAGCGAGTTGTCGTTCAGGTCGGTGGCTAGGATTTCGAAGCTACAGTCGGCAAGCAGCTTCTGCTTTTGTTCCAGCAGAAACATTGCCAGGG
>JBARBP010000237.1:0-4434 GCA_049793195.1 Occallatibacter sp.
GCAATCCGGAACCAGCAGGGTGCGCCATCGAGTCGTAACGAAACCATTTCTGTAATTTCGCTGAGGATCTCCGGCAAAGGACGCTGTTCTTGGATGTCCTCCAGAATGGCGCTGCGGTGCCGCTCGAGTTTGGCCTCTCTTTCAATGCGCGCACCCATCGCCAGGGCGTGCATTTTCACCTTGCGGTCGAGCGACCAACCCCTTGCGCCCACAATAAGCACCAGCCCTACCAGAAATCCAACAAGCATCAACAGACTGCGCACATTTACCCACGACGGATTTGCGACTACCGCAATATCGTCGAAGGAACGCAGCAATATGTTGAACGAAGACTCTCCGCCCGGGTTCACCGAATTGGTATCTAACATGGAGCAAATGCCGGTCACGCGGATCTTCGATCCAAGCGGTATTTCCTTCATGGGCACAAGCGCGGCGGCGTCAGACGGATGACGATATATTGCCGTTAACATTCGCCCGCCAGACACGAGCACATACTCGTCCTGCGTCGCCTGCCGGGCCTCCGTCGTCACCTCTCCCTCGATCGACACCAGGTCATTCTGATGTCCGCCTAGATTGTTGGAGCTCCAAAAGCCCAGTTCGCGCCACGTGGCCTGTTTCGGCTTGACTGGCGCAGAAACATGGCTGTCTTCGATCTCGCCGTCGGAGAGGGTCAGCACACGATCGTGGGACTCTGGAAATCCTGTTGCATCGGCTTCATCACCCAGTCTCAGGGGGTCATGGGTGCGAGTTGAAGTCCATATGCTTCTTGGACCATCCTGAAGTACCACGGCCGCGCCGGGCTGGTAGTACGTGATGACGCCATGTACCCGAACCCGACGGGTCAAATCGCCCACGTGGTAGACGGAAAGAACCTGGTCCATGGGCGTCAGAGGAAGAGTCCACGGGCTGGTACTTGCATGTTTCACGATTCGGACGTCAGACATTCTGGGAACTTCGAGCAGAATCCCCGTCAACTCCATCTTGCTGTCGAAGTTGCCGGCAACAACCGCGGTCACTTCAACCTCGGCGTCAAGAAGGTCGCTCGCCGCGCGTCCTTCGTCACTCACCATGAGGGCGTCAACATAACCGCCGTCTACAACCAAGTGCATTTTGATGATGCGTGAGCCGTCTTCGGTCCACGTGTCGGCGCTGCGGACCACGCCACGCACCTGCACTCGCATGCAATCCAACTGCACGCGGATCATCTGGTCAAAGGTGGCATGTACGGGATCGGGTAACCGGCCGTGGCGTAAAAGTGTTACACGATCGCCCAGCACGTCCGGACGGAAACTGTCTCGTGCGTGCCCCTCCACGAGGACGCGGTCTCCGGGAACCAGATTGGCGCCCTTCTTGAACTCGACGTAGACTGCCTCGTTGCCATCCTGAACAAACAGGTCGATGTCTCTAGGGTTGTAGTAGGTAAGCGTCGCTTCGAAGACGACTTCAGGCTCTGCTGCAGCCTCGGCGTGGCTGAGCTCATGAACCGCGCGCAGCGTTGTGAGCACACCGGGCTCCGCTGCGTGTGCAGCCGATGCCGATCCAAAAACAATCAGGACCGCGGCAAATACATACTTCATCGAAGAACCCACGTTTAGGCAAAATCGGCCTGGACCCGTATGTTCTTTTATCGGCAAGAACCAGAGACTTGTAAATGCCACATTGGTGTGGTGTCTGTTTCGCAGCCGAACACTGGCTTACGGGCGAATGGCTGGGTATTCTTCAGTTATCTATCAGGTTAATTACATACTTGCCACACAAAAACGGCGGGCGTAGCCTTGCACAATCGATGTAGCGGAAGAGATGGAAGGGCTCACCAGCTCTTCGAGGACGCGCAATGAGGGGCGTCTCAATTTGTTGTCGCGGCTGAATGACGAGCAGCCATCACCCCTGGAGAACAAACCATGACACTACGATTCTGCCTTCGCCGGCCGCAATGCTCTCGGCTGCAAGATGCCGGGTTTGCATTGCTTCTTGCCATTTCAACATTTGCCCCTGCCTGCGCACAGGACCAGGCTGCACCTGTGCCTGCTGTGCCCTTGCCGCCGCGGCTGGTCTGCTATTTGTTTGCCCCCAAAGGGGTAAACCTCGCGGACTCGATCAAAACATTGGACCTGGCCAGGATCACGGATTTGAACCTTGCATTCGGCGATCCGCCGAAATGCGACGGCACATGCACCGCGCAAAGCGATATGGCGTTCTCCGTAAAGGGGCAGTCGGATGCCGACATCGATGCGGTTGTTGCTACGGCGCATGCGGCGGGCGCTAAGGTCTTCCTTTCCGTTGGTGGCGGCGGCGGCGACCAGATGATCATCCAGTTTTACAACGCAGGGCTTTCGGCGTCGCTGGTCGCGTCTCTGGATCTATTTATCCGCGCACACCATTTCGACGGCGTGGACGTCGATATCGAAGATCCGGCCAATATGGGGCAACCGTATGCGAGCTTTGTATCCCTGCTTACGATAAGTCTGCGCGCCGAAGGCAAGCTGGTGACCGGCGCTGTTGCGAAGTACCTTCAGGCCTCAATGCCGAGTGCAGCCCTCCATCAATTCGATTTCATTAACGTGATGAACTATTCCTCGTATGCCAACGCCGTTACGGCGCTTGAGTTTTACGCGCAGGAAGAGAATATCCCCAGAGACAAAATTGTCCTCGGTGTTCCCTTCTTTGCTTCCAACGCCGGGGATTCCAAGGAAGAGGATTACAACACGATTCTTGCTGCGTATCCAAATGCCTGGAAGGTGAACGTAGTTGGCGGCGGCGCGCTCGACGACGGGCAGGGCTTTTCTTACATCGGCGAAGATACCATGGTCCAGGAGACGCAGCTCGGCAAGCAATACGGCGGCATTATGATCTGGCATCTACTTGGGGACGCCCCGGCTCCCCACTCGTTGTTGAAGGTGATTGAGAAGAACCTGTGAACCGAGTTGCAACCCGCAGACGCGTTGAAGTTGATATCAGCTCCAGCGCGTCTGCGGGGGTTGCGCATACGAAAGGCAAACGGGACTCAACGAGCCACCCCACGAGTTCTATAGCTGCAGCCGAACCTTGAACCTGGTCAACATTGCCGAGAGCGCGAGCATGAGGGCGGTGAACACCAGCGACTTGATCACTCCCGACGCTCCCACATTCCAGTGGGAGTTGAAGAAGGTGATCCCGGCTGACACCAAAAGAAAATACCAGAGGTCGGGCAAAAGGTAAGTCAGAAGAGTGTTGGAGCCGGCAGAGCGCAACGGGAATGTCCAGGCGGTCCATCGCTTCAAATCGCAGAGCCAGTAGAGGGCGATGAAAAGGAGGATGGCGGCGCCCACACTGTACAACGACCAAGTGGGCGTGGCGCGAATCTTGGAGATTCCAAGCGGGGTGAGGGCCGCGCCCGCAAGAAGTGCCAGCAACGCGAAACCGGCGGCCATGCCGATGGAGAACCGCGGCGAGGGCCGCTGGCCGGTGCCCAGAAAGAGGATGGAAGTAACCACGCCGGCCATCATGATGCAGGCCATTGCCCCGTTGCCGAAGGGCCAGAAATACAGGGGCAGGCGAACCGGAAACGGAAAGAGCCGCGCGGCCGAAGCTGCGCAAAGGCCGACCAGCAGGACAAACCAGAGAGCAGGCGTCCATTTCCAGCGGCGGGTGAGCAGATAAAGGAAAGCCACAGCAAGATAGGTGTAACCAATCAGGCCAAGAATCTCAGGATAAGAGGGATCGAGCCAGGCAGTCTGGCCGGTGTGCGTGGTTCTGCGGAAGATCGCCAGTAGAAAGACGGCGCCGGCCAGCCCGATAAAGCGAAGAACGTTCGCGTAGGCCGGAAAGCGCTCCCATCGAGGATAGACATTCAGAAAGAGCATCATGCAGAGCAGGCCCAGCAGCGCCCATGGACCGCCACGAAGCATCATTTTTGTCGGGTCAGCCTTCTCGGCGTTCGCGAGAATGAAACCGAGAACCAGGAGGCCCAGCACGCGCATGAGGATGTGCAGACATAGCGCAATGGTGGAGGGATTGCGCTTGAGGCGCTGCGTTACGGCTAAGGGCATCGACATTCCGGCCGCGAAGAGAAAGAAGGGGAAGACCATGTCCACGTATGTCATCCGGTCTTCCCAGGCATGGGCATGATTGGTCCACCAGGGCAGGCCGCGCACCTCGGCCACCGCATTCACAAAGATCATTACCGCCATGGTCAACCCGCGAAAGATATCGATGGAGACCACGCGGGAGGTGGAAGCGTCTGTAGCCTGACTAGCAGTGGGCGAAACTGAGGTTGCGATCATTGGGCCTCTTTGTGAGTAACGGGAATGTGATAGAGCGCATGGCTGGAGCAGCGACCGCGCATAGCAAAAACGAAATCAAGAATCGGAGTCGGGTCATAAACTTTGTAAATAACACTATCAAAGTCTTGGGGGGTCTGTTTAGACTGATTTCAGTTTTTGTGTGCCAGTCGGC
>JBARBP010000238.1:0-17623 GCA_049793195.1 Occallatibacter sp.
CGCAGGAGCATCTCTACATCGAGAACAACGGCATCATCGCCGAGTGGAACGCAGAGAGCGGCGTCACCGTATGGGGTTCGCTGCAATGCCCCTACTACGTTCACAAGACGTTGATCAAGATCTTCGACCTGCCCGATGAAAAGGTGCGCGTGGTGCAGACCGAAACTGGCGGCGCGTTTGGCGGCAAGGAGGATTACCCCTCCACGCTCGCCTCGCATGCGGCGTTGCTCGCCATGAAGAGCGGTCATCCGGTAAAGATGATCTACGACCGAATGGAAGACCTCGCCGCCACCACCAAGCGTCACCCTTCCCGCACCCGCCATCGCACCGCGCTCGACAAAGACGGCAAATTGTTGGCCATGGAGATCGATCTCGCCACCGACGGCGGCGCCTATTCAACGCTCTCCTCCACCGTTTTGTCGCGCGCCACACTGCATGCGCCGGGCCCGTATTCCTGCCCCAACGTGCGCATACGCGCAAAATCGTGGGCCACCAACAACGTGCCCTACGGCGCGTTTCGCGGCTTCGGCGCACCGCAAGCCATCTTTGCGCTCGAACGGCACATGGACGAAATCGCTTCCGCCCTCGGTATCGATCCGCTCGAACTGCGGCGAAGAAACTTCCTCCACACTGGCGACACAACTGCAACCGAACAGCTGATGCGCGAACCGTTGATCATGGATCAGTTGCTCGATCGCGCCCTCAAGGAGAGCGACTATCACAATCGCCGCGCGCGCTTTGCCCGCGAAAATCCAACCAGCGCCGTCAAGCGCGGCATCGGCATCGCCTGTTTCTATCACGGCTCCGGCTTCACTGGCTCCGGCGAGCGCATTCTAAATTCGCTCGCTGGCGTCGATGTCTCGCCTGAAGGCAAAGTGCGCGTACTGGTTTCGAACACCGAATTCGGACAGGGCACGAACACCGTGCTTACGCAGGTCGCCGCCGAAGCTCTCGGCATCGACTACGACGACATCGTGATGGCCGCCGCCGATACCGGTCTCGTTCCCAATAGCGGCCCCACCGTTGCTTCGCGCACTGTGATGGTCGTGGGCCGCCTGATCGAACGCGCAGGTAATCAATTGATCTCCACGCTCCGCGATCAGGCCGGTCTCGGCGAAAAGTACACGAGCGTGGAGTTCTTCGCGGCCTGCGAGCGGCTTCGTGCCGGAAAAGGCGAAGTCGTATCGCTCGTCCGCTACGAAGCGCCACCCGGCATCTTTTGGGATGACACAAAATATCACGGCGAAGCCTACCCCTCCTATGCGTGGTCGATCCACGTGGCGCAGGTCGCCGTCGACACGGTTACATTCTCAGCGGAGGTGGAAGAGTTCTGGGCGGTGCAGGAGGTGGGCCGCGTACTCAATCCCGTACTGGCCACCGGCCAAATCGAAGGCGGCATCGCACAGGGAATCGGCTATGCGCTCTACGAAAAAGTCGTCATGCAGAACGGGCACATGGCCAACAATCAGATGACCAACTACATCATTCCCACGGCCGCGGATGTTCCGCCGATTCACGTCTTCTTTGAAGAGATTCCATTCAAGTATGGAGGCTACGGCGCAAAAGGAATCGGCGAGTTGCCCCACGACGGCCCCGCGCCCGCCATTGTCAACGCGATCAAAGATGCCACCGGCGTCAGCTTCCATTCGATCCCGCTTTTGCCGGAGGATTTGTTCGCCGAGCTAACCGCTCGCCAGTTGGCAGAGGAGCAGGTAGCCTTATGAGCGAATCCTGGCCCAAGATCCGCTTCACCATTAACGGCGAATCGTGTGCCGTGCAGGCGCCTCCCATGAAGCGCCTTCTCGACGTGCTGCGCGAAGATCTGCATCTCACCGGAACCAAGGAAGGCTGTGGCGAAGGCGAGTGCGGCTCCTGCTCCGTCCGCATGAACGGCGAACTGGTCAACAGTTGCCTGGTTCCTGTTCTACAAGCCGAAGGCGCCGACGTTCAGACCGTTGAAGGTCTTGCGGCGCACGGCAAACTTCATCCCATACAGCAGGCGTTCCTCGATTGCGGAGGCGCGCAATGCGGCATCTGCACACCTGGAATGTTGATGGCCGCGGCGCAACTGATCGAACGCAATCCAAATCCCAGCATGGCCGAAATTCGCGAGAGCCTTGCCGGCAATCTCTGCCGTTGCACCGGCTTCATGCGCATCTTTGAATCGGTGCTGGCCGCTGCCACTCAGACTTCCGAGACTCTCCCGGTGGAGATTCAGAATGCGCGGTAATGCGGAAGCCCATGACTTGATCGCGCCCGGCAGTTTGCCTGCGGTGTTGCACCTGCTCGCCTCCGCGCCCGGTGAATGGACGCCCATCGCCGGCGGTACCGAGTTGATGGTCGCATTTGCGGCCGGCCGCCTCGACGCGCGCAAGCTCGTAAATCTCTGGGGCATTCCCGATCTGCGTTTCATCGAGACCACGGGTGAAAGTTACATCATCGGAGCGTGCGCCACATTTCTCGACATCCGCGCGCACGTCGATCTTGCCAAAGAATTGCCGCTCCTCGCCAAGTCTGCAAGCTGGATCGGCTCCATTGCCAACCAGAGCCGGGCCACCCTCGGCGGCAATCTCGTCAACGGCTCGCCGGCCGCGGACTCATCGCCTGCGCTTCTCGTCTACGATGCGGAGATCGAGATAGTGTCGCATCGCGGAAATCGTCGCATCCCTTACACCGAATTCCACACCGGCTACAAACGCAACGTGTTGGCCGCAGATGAACTGATCTACGCGATCCATCTACCGCGGCGATTCGGCCAGCACCGCCAATATCTCCGCAAGGTCGGAACGCGCCGCGCCATGGCAATCTCAAAAGTCGCATTGGCTGCCACAGCGCTTCTTCAGAATTCCGTCGTGAACGAAATTCGCCTGGCCGCTGCAAGCCTCGCGCCTTTTCCAACGCGCCTCCGCGAGACGGAGGCCGCTCTACTCGGCCAATCGATCACCAAAGAAACAACACAGGCCGCGAGCCGCGCACTGCTCGCCGAGGCGCGGCCCATCGACGACATCCGTTCCACCGCTGAGTATCGGCGACGTGTGGCTGCCAATCTTCTTCAAGAGTTCTTGCTTGAACTTTCTTCCGAGGGCTCGTCGCAATGAACGCCGTTCTCGATGCCTGGAACAAAGCGGATGAAGCGACCGCATTGGACGCGATGATTGCCTGCTGTGGGGCAAAGCGTTGGGCTTCGGCAATGGTCGATCTTCGGCCGATCGGCAGCGTGGCAGAGTTGAGCGCGGCCGCAGACCAAGTGTGGAGCACGATGAAGGATGGGGATTGGATGGAAGCCTTCGCATGCCATCCGCGCATCGGCGAACGCAAAGCCGCGCCCGCCGTTGCGAAGTCGGCCACATGGTCGAAGCAGGAACAATCGTCCGCAGCAAGTGCTTCAGAAGATTTGTTGGCGGAGATTGCCGAAGAAAATGCCCGCTACGAAGAACTCTTTGGTTTTACCTATGTTGTGTGCGCCACCGGAAAAAGCGCGGAAGAGATGCTTGCGATCCTCAAGCGCCGCCTCGCCAGCAATCGCGAAGCTGAATTGCTTGAAGCCGCCGAGCAGCAACGCCAAATCACGCAGATTCGTCTGGGAAAGTGGCTTGTAGAATGACTGGAATCACCACACACGTTCTCGATGCTGTGCTCGGTAAACCGGCCGCCGGTATTGCAGCCCGCCTTGAAAAACGAGAAGGCGAGGCATGGAGCGCAGTCTCCACCGGTGTCACAGACGCGGACGGTCGCTGCAGCAATCTGGCGCCGGATACAAAACAGGGCATCTATCGCCTCACGTTTTCAACGGGCGATTACCTGGCGCAGAAAGGCCGCACCAGCATCTATCCGGAGATTTCCATCACCTTTACTTTTAGCGGCAAGGAGCATTATCACCTTCCGCTTCTGTTGAGCGACAACAGCTACACAACCTATCGAGGGAGCTGAACAATGGCCAGGCTGGGCGAGAATCGCTATGGAAAATCGCGGGTACGCCTGTCGCGGATCACGCGCAACGGAGACACTCACGACTTCAACGAGTGGAGCGTTCTGGTATTGCTTGAGGGCGATTTCGAGACCGCGTTTACCGACGCCGACAACAGCAAGATTCTGCCGACCGACACCATGAAGAACACTGTCTATTACGTGGCGCGCGGCTCCAAAGCAGCCACCATCGAAGAGTTCGCAATGGAACTCGGTGACTTTCTGCTCGCTAACAACCCGCAGGTCTCTGGCGTCGCAGTCGAAATGGAAGAGCGAGCCTGGGAACGGATGATCGTTAACGGCACGCCGGAGGCAACTACCTTTAAACTCGGCGGGCCAGAGCTGCAAACGGTGCGTGTCGTTCGCGAGCAGGGCCGCGAGTGGTCAATCAAATCCGGTGTCGATGGACTGACCATTCTCAAGACCACCAAGTCGGCATTCACCGGTTACATCCAGGACAAACTTACCACGCTCAAGCCGGCGACTGACCGCATCTTGGGCACACGGGCCACGGTGACGTGGGACTACGACTTTGCCACGCAGGACTTTGCGCAGGTGCGCGCATGTGTGGTTGCCGCACTGCTAAAGGAGTTTGCCGCGCATCACAGCATGAGCGTGCAGCACACTCTGTTCGACATGGGCAAAGCAGCGCTCGCGGCCGCGCCTGAGATTGCGCGCATTCATCTCACCATGCCCAACCTTCACCACATTCTTGCCGACCTCAGCGCCTTCGGCCTGGAAAATCCCAACCACATCTTTGTGCCCATCGATGCCCCCTCCGGCTACATCGAGGCTACAATCGAACGTTGAAATCGAGAGAAAGATAGATCAGCAAAACAAAAGCAAGCTGAAGAGACGTCGAAGCACTGAAAGGCCAATCGGTGACAACATCTTCCAACTCGACGGGCGAAGCGTCCGCGCAGAAACGAACCGGAGAAGACTACGGGCTTCGCACCGGCGCCCTTGGCCCGGTCGAAACGCTGGCCCAATCCGTCTCAGCCATGGCGCCCAGCACCTCGCCATCGCTGACCATTCCACTGGTCTTTGCGCTCGCCGGAAACGCAACATGGTTCGTCTATCTGCTGGCCACAGGCGCCACGCTGCTGGTCGGCTTCTGCGTCAGCCGATTTGCCCGCCTCTCCGCCTCGCCCGGATCGCTCTACAGCTACACCGCAAACACATTGCCGCCAGTCTTCGGCGTCCTCGCCGCCTGGAGCCTGCTGCTCGCCTATCTTGCCACTGGCGCGTCTGTAGCCGGCGGCGCGCTTTATTATTCGGGCGTCCTTTGGCAGCAGTTCTTGCCATGGACGCACTGGGTACCTCCAGCGCTGCCCACGCTCGCGGTTGTGTGTGGAGTTGCCGGATGGGTCGCCTACCGGGACGTAAAGCTCTCCGCGGAGTTGATGCTGTGGATCGAGGCGATTTCGGTTGGCTTGATTCTCATCGTATTGGCCGTAATGTTTGTCCATTTCGGCTTCCAACTCGACATGGATCAGCTCCGACTCAAGGGTGTTTCCTTTGCGGCACTCGGGCCCGCGCTGGTGTTGGCCATGTTCACATTTGTCGGATTTGAAAGCGCAACCACACTGGGCGGCGAGGCAAAGGAGCCGACGAAGACCATCCCCCGCGCTGTTTTGCAATCCGCGATTCTCGGGGGAGTCTTTTTCATGCTCTGCTCTTACTCTGAGGTGCTCGGCTTCCGTGGTGAATCTTCCATGTTGAGTCAATCCGCGAGCCCCCTTCACCAACTGGCGGCCAAGGTCGGCGTGCCTGCGCTGGGAGTGGGCATCGACCTGGGCGCAGCGGTGGCCATGTTTGCCTGCGTGCTGGCCTGCACCACGGCTGCAGCGCGCGTGCTGATGAAGATGGCCCGCGCAGGTCTGCTGCCCCTGGCCCTGGAGCGGACCAACAAACGGCACGGCACTCCGGGAGCAGCGATTGCGCTTTCAGCTGGCCTCATGTTCGTTGTGACCACGGCGATGGCGCTGTTTCGCGTCGCTGGCGCTGAAATGTACGACTGGATGGGATCGCTCGCGGTCTTCGGCTTTCTCACCGCATACGCCCTGGTGGCCCTCGCGCTTCCGTTCGCGCGCCGTGCCCTTGGCCAACATTCTCACGTCGTCGTCATTGTCAGCGCCTTCACCGTGATCGTCATGATCCTGATTGCGATCTTCGATCTCAGATCGGCGTCCGATCCAGCACATGCCCGGATCCCATACGTCTATCTCGGGTATATCGTCGCTGGTAGCTCGTGGTACGCCCTGCGCCGCAAAAAGGCCGTTGCGTTAGCCGACTAGAGATTTACGGCTGCTGCTCGGTGTCCGGCTGCAACACCAGCAACAGCACAATGCCGACGACAACAAAGTTCCTAAAGGCCGCTTCCTGTCCGTGCCAGGTGAGCGACTGCCACATCAGGAACCATTCTCCGCCCACTGAAAGAAAAGCCACCAGCCACATTAGCAGGGAAAGCGTAAGCGCCATCACCGGCACTCGCTTCGCGGCATTGAATTCCGCCGTTGACCGGCGCAGGGCGCGCAGCATCCGTGCAAATCCCCACCACAACAGAATCGCCGTGGCAATCTCCCATGCAACAATGCACCCAAAGAACGTCC
This sequence comes from Occallatibacter sp., assembly GCA_049793195.1. Classification (GTDB taxonomy): domain Bacteria; phylum Acidobacteriota; class Terriglobia; order Terriglobales; family Acidobacteriaceae; genus Telmatobacter. The sequence goes on from JBARBP010000238.1 coordinate 6,579, forward strand.
AATGCCACGCTGGCGATGGCATCGCCCTCCACATTCCGTTGTTGCCCGGAAAGGTCGTGTCCATCGTCAACACGTGGCGCACAAACTGAAAGTTCGAATTGGGATCCGTCAGATTGTTGAAGATCACCAGCGTGTAGAATAGCCCCAGGCTCGCCAGCAGCAATATCTTCGCGACACGCGTGATCATCGATTCGGCCTCACGGGAAACTTCTGTCCAGATTCTTGCGCCTGCCGCCACCAGCGCTGTGGAAATCTGCGCCACGCTGCACATGCTATCTTGACGACCCCGCAATCTAGAAGCAAAATTAAACATGTCGAGAATTCATCTGCGCTCTCGGATGAACCACCAGATCCGAGGCCTCCGGAATCGCAAATCCTTACGCGATCCTTACGCGTGGATGAATATGCTTCCATTACTTGCAAATTCCGGGAGAGCCGGCCACGGCTCTTGCAGCATTTTGATCGATTCCACTTCTTCCACTCTTTTTGCAGGGTCCCGGAAAGCCACAGATTTCATCCAGTTACGCAGTAACTAGAACCTTTGAAATACTACGGGAAAGCCCCACTTCGAGGTCAGCTAAATGAAGAATTCCATGCGTGTCTTCCCCTCTGCATCTTCTCGGTTGCTGGCGATCTTGGCAATCGTTGCGCTGTGTTGTGGTTCGTTGTACTCACAGCAGACGCTCGGCGGCATTACCGGCGAGGTGACTGACCCATCGGGAGGAGTCATTCCCAACGCCGCCGTGACCGTCAAGGCGGAGCAGACTTCCCTGGCGTTCGACGGCCGGACCAATTCCACCGGCGCCTATGCGTTCGTCAACCTTCCCATCGGCACCTACACGCTCACCTACACCGCAACCGGATTCGATGTGCAGAGAACGCAACACATCGCGGTGCAGGCCGATCGGACTGCCACTGTGAATGTGACTCTAAAAATCGGCCAAACCACGACAACCGTTGAAGTGGAAGCCGCGCCGTTGATGAACGCGGTGGACACCACGAACGGCTACGTGATGGATACCCAGCAGATCGATACGGCGCCCCTGCCCACTGGAAGCTTCACGGGTCTGGCCACCGAATCGACCGGCGTGAGCGCCGAGCTTTCCGGCGGCACCGGCGCCAACTCGGGATTGGGCAACGCGCCCATCTGGGCGAATGGACAACGCGACACCAGCAACGGCTTTTCGCTGAACGGGGTCGACGTCAGCAACCTTTTCAACGGCAAGAGCACCAGTCAGGTTCCTTCCGCCCGCGTCATTAACAGCACCGGAGTTTCTTCCAGCGAGGGCGCCGGCGGCGTCATTCCGTCAGCCGCCTCCATCTACCTCTCGATAGGCAATGCCCTGCCTACTCCGGCGCCGGAGATGCTTCAGGAAGTCCGCGTCAACGCTTCCATGTACGATGCGCAACAAGGCTCCACTTCTGGTGCGCACATCGACATGAATACTGCTTCAGGCACCAATAAATACCACGGCACCGTCTACGCGCACCGCGGCACAGACTGGATCAACGCCGCTCCCTTCTTCTTCAACCAGGATCAAGACATTCCCGCCAACGATAAGGTTCCGCAGTTGCATCGCTACATACTGGGCGGAAGTTTCGGCGGGCCAATCATCAAGGACAAGCTCTTCGGCTTTGCCTCTTACCAGCATCTGCACGTATCCGATCAGGAGATCGGCGACTCGCTGCTCGACGTGCCCGTAGGCTTGAGCGACGACCGTTCCGCGGCAGGTCTGGCGGCTGTCACGAACAACTCGTTCTGCACTCCCTCCGACCAGGTGAACTTTGGTTGCACCCCGATCGCTGCTGGCAAGATCGATCCGCTTGCGCGCATTCTCTTCAACTCGCCCGCACTTCCCGGAGAGCCGGGCAAGTGGCTCATCCCCAACGACTCGCTCTACCCAGCCACGCCCTCCGCTGCGCATATAGACAATGCCTTTATCCCGGGCACCGGCCGCTTTATCGCGGATACAGCCGTCGCCGACCTCGATTTCGACGCCACTGCAAAGGATACGGTGAGTCTAAAGTACTTCTACCAGCACGACCCCACTCTGGCGCCCTATTCCTACTCCAGCGTCCCCGGATTCACCGAGCATCTCGATTCCGGAGCGCAGGTCGCCTCAATCATCAACACGCTGGTCCTCAGGCCAAATCTCAGCACCACTCAGACATTGGGCATCCTGCGCGAAAAAGACTGGGCCGACAACCAGCAGCCTTTCGGTCCCGACTCTATTCCGGGTGGCACAGCCGGCACGGGCTCCATCAACATGTTCGGTTCAAAGTATTTTCCCGGCGTCTCTGTCTACAACGTGCTGGGAGACTATCAGCCTACAGGTTTGGGTTCGGCGATCCTGAATATCGGGCCGAACTCAGAGGGCCAGTCGTCCAATACCGGCATGTTCCAGAATCGTCTTGCTCCTTCCGGCAATGCGATATGGATCCTTGGCAAGCACACGCTGGCATTCGGCGCCGGCTATACCTACACCCAACTCAACACCATCGACAAGCGCACCGGAAACGGAACGATTGCCACCGACGACTTCAGCCAGATGATCCAGGGCCAAGTGACACCAGGCAACTCTTCCACCGGGTTCTATGTCAGCTCCTTCATGCAAGGCGATGCCAGCCGCTACTACCGCGCCAACCAGCTCGGAATGTATCTGCAAGACAAGTTCCAGGTCACGCCGACCCTCTCCATCAGTGCGGGCGTCCGTTACGACTGGGATGGCGGCCTTACTGAGAAATACGGCCGCCTTTTCAACTTCGACCCAAAGGTCTACAGCTACAGCGTCACCACGGACGTAATCACGAATCCGGGCTTCATCATTGCCGGCAACAACGCCAACGGCACCAAGGGAGTGAGCAACACGACCCTCACCGGGCGTCAGTGGGGCATTGGTCCGCGCGTCGGCGCTGCCTGGCAGCCGGGATTGTTTCATAACAAATTGGTGGCTCGCGTCGGCGGCGGAATGTACTACGACCGAGGAGAACTCTTCAGCTATTTCTCACCTGGCTACGCCATCGGCACAGTTACCGGCGGCCCATTCGGCGTCAACCAGCAACTCCCCTTCGTCAACGTATCGAGCTGCCCTTCCGCTTCGCTGTACTATTACGAGGGTTACATTCCCACCTGCGGCGGAACGGACACCGAGGGTAACCTCGAGAATCCATACGGTACCACTCTACTGCCGGCGCCTTCCAATCCCAAGGCTTCCGATCTGGCCAACTTCCTCCCCACCGCTGGAAGTATCGAGGCCGGCGGCCAGCCTATCTCACTTGGCGTTTACGATCGCGCCAACAAGCTGCCCTACACCATGAACTACACCCTTGACATCCAGTGGCAGCCGCGCAACGACGTGGCAATTGAAGTTGGATACGTCGGTAACGTTGGCCGCCACCAGGTCATTCCCCTTCCCTTCAATCAGCCCGGTATCGCTTCCCCGTCCAACCCGGCTCTCTCCGGAGGCCCCTACGCGCAGAGTTACAGCTACGGCTATAACGTAGGCGGCGCAGTTCTGCCCGATGGCTCCAGCTATCAGGCGAATTACGAGGGCGGCAATGTTGACCTTCGCGTTCCCTACATCGGCTACGCTGCGGAATCAATCTCCTATAAAGCAGCGGGAATCGACGACTACAACGCGCTCCAGATACACGTTGACAAGCGCATGAGTCATGGCCACCAGGTTGGCGCATCTTACACCTGGTCGCACGCCCTCGACGAGCAAAGCGGTCTCGGCCTCTTCTACACCGGCAACAACCCTCTGAACCTGCGCAGCGGCTACGGTTCGTCTGACTTCGACCGCACGCACGTCTTCAATTTCAACTACATGTTCAAGATGCACAACTTCGCCACTGAATCTTCGCTTACCGGCAAGTTCATTGACGGATGGTCGCTGGTCGGGCTAACCGTGCTGCAGAGCGGGCAGCCCTATAGCATTGTCGATTACACCGGCTCCGTCGGCAGTATCTACTACTCCACCGCAAACGGCATCACGAACCCAATTGTTCCGCTGGCAACTGGCTGCACCGCCAAGAAAGCCATAACTGGCGCCTCCGGCGCATGGACCCCCTCAGGAGGCAAGCCTGCTTTGGACCCCAGTTGCTTCACCATCCCTCTGCTCCCGGCGGGCGGGTTAAACGGCGCTATCCCAACCTCCGATCCGTATGAAACCGGATTCTCTACCGGCCAGCGCAACATCTTCCGGCAGTCCTTCCAGAAACGTGCGGATGCCTCGCTTGTCAAAGAGACCAACTTCGGTGACCGGTACAGTCTCAAGTACACCTTCGACGTCTACAACCTCAGTAACACCAGCAGCTTCGACATCCCTGGCGCCAATGTTTACATAAACGCCAGTTATAACCCCTTCCCGGCTGCGGGCCAGCCCGTCCAATCATCCACAAACTGCGCGACCGATCCGATTGGAGATCCGACTGCCTTGTACTCCTGCCCATCTGGCCTTGGTATCGTCACTCACACCATCGGCGCACCACGCCAGATCCAAATGTCCCTGCACTTCGACTTCTAGCCGCAAACTCCAAAAAGAAAAAGAGGGCGGCTCCCTTTGGAGCCGTCCTCTTTTTCTCGCTTGCATTTCGCCAGTGGTGTCCGCTTCACTCTTCGCCGATATCCTCGTTCCATACCTTGGGATGTTTTGTGATATATCCTTCCAGCAACTCCTTGCAAGCGCGGCTGTCCAGATCGATCACTTCCACGCCGTTTGCCCGTAACCAATCGAGGCCACCGGCAAAGTTACGGCTTTCGCCCACCACCAGCGTTCGAAAGCGAAACTGCCGCACCAGTCCGCTGCAGTACCAGCAAGGCGCCAGCGTCGTTACCATCACCAGGTCGCGGTAACTGCGCTGCCGGCCGGCTCGGCGAAAGGCGTCGGTCTCTCCGTGAACGCTCGGGTCGCCCTGCTGCACTCTTCGATTGTGGCCCCGGCTCACCAACTCTCCCGCGCGCGTAAAAATCGCCGCGCCGATTGGAATCCCGCCCTCTTTGAGGCCCATTCGCGCCTCTTCAAGAGCCACCTCCAACATTCGGTCGTACTGGCCGTCGTTCTTCACAGTTTCCTTCTTATCCTCTGATTCCAAGCATACCCGGTCGCTCTCGAAGCCAAACAAGGCTCACGGCCAAACAGCTTCCTCTGTAGTCCCATGGGCCTCGTCGCAACACCGGAATTGTATACACTCACTCTATGGTCGTTCGACTCAAAGACATAGCCGAGCAACTCGGCGTATCGATTGTCACTGTGTCGAAGGCGTTGCGCGACCGGCCGGATGTCGCCAAAGAGACCAAGGCAAAGATTCTGGAGCGAGTCAAACACCTGAATTATCGCCCCAATCTGGCGGCTCGCAGCCTGGTTACTGGGCGCAGTTCCCTGGTTGGGCTTGTAGTGCCTGACCTCATCCATCCATTCTTCTCGGAGATCGCCAAGGCCCTGGCCGGCAGTCTGCGCAAAAGGAATTACTTTCTTCTCGTCTCCTCTTCTGAGAGCGATCCAACCCTCGAGCAGGATGAGATTGAGCACATGCTGGCCCACCGGCTCGATTGCTTTGTCGTCGCCTCTTGCCAGAAGAACCCTGACAATCTCCAAAAGATCGGCCAGGCAAGCGTTCCCTTGATCCTCCTTGACCGCAGTTTTCCAGGCTTCTCTTCGAATTTTGTCGGTATCAACGACTACAAGATCGGGGAGCTTGCTACTGAACATCTCATCGCGCAGGGCTGCAAGCGCATCGCTCATCTTCGCGGGCCCGCAACCAATGTGGGTAACCGTAGACTTCAGGGATATCGAGACACGATGGAAAAACACCGGCGCGCCGTGCCGACGAACTATGTGATTGAGTCAGGCGAAGCCGCCGACTCCGACGGCGAGACCCGGGGAAGGAAGGCGATGAATGCCGTACTCGCAATGAGGCCTCGCCCCGACGCCCTCTTCTGCTTCAACGATACCGTCGCCGTCGGTGCAATGGATCGCGCCCTTGAGGCCGGCTTGCGCATTCCCCGCGACATGGCCTTCGTCGGCTGCGGTAACTACCACTACAGCAGCAAGCTGCGCGTTCCCCTCTCCAGCATCGACCAAAAGGCCGGCGAAATTGGCGAACGGATTGCCAGGATGATCACCACCCTTCTTGAGAAGACGCCGTCCAGCCGCCCCCGCTTCACGGTGCTTGAACCAACGCTGATTGCCCGCGCCTCTTCGAAATTGAAGTAGGAAGGGACCTCCCGGCAGGGCTGATTTGATAACAGACATTCACAGTACGATTTCCACCAGCTCGCGGCCAAATTGTCCCCCGCTGATCACGATCCGCCCAACGTTTTTGGAGATTTTTCCTCACAGTGAAGATCGTCGTAATTGAGAGTTCCAAAAATAGAGTGATTTAAATCACTGCCTGCGACCCATTAAACCTTCAGACTGACATCAACATCCGCCGGAAATCGGTGGTTCCTCCGGATCGGTGCCTGCGATTAAGGTGCTGACGTTTTCCATCCGGCCTACTCAGATCGGTTCCAGGGAGTACCCCTGACGGAGAATCGTCATGTATGCACAGTTGCTCGGCTCAACCGTTACCAGACCCCGCCCCATGGACATACTCACGGAGCGGAAGGATCTTCTCGCCGCCATTAAGGACGAATTGGCCAGCTTGCGCTTCTCAATCATTCTCGTCTCAAGACAGGAAACCGCGGCCAGCGAGAACTTGGATCGGCGCAATGAACTGCGTGCCAGACTCGCGGATCTCCGCTATCGGTTCTCTGAGAAGATCGACGATATCGCAATGAAGTACGGCATCCAGGACGCAATGGACGCAAAAGAGGACGTTGAACGCAATGTCTTCGTCCCGCGCAATATCGGTGCGCCAGAAACGCTACGAGAAGACATCGACCCCGGCATATAGATTCTGCCGGCCGCCTGTTTGAAAGATTCCGTGTTGATTTCTTCAACTGGGTGGTCGGGTGCAATGATTCCCACCACCCTCTCGGTTCTCTCACGTCAGCGCCAGATACTCGTGTGCCAGTCGCACAACCATCGACCCCTCGCCCACCGCTGACGCCACGCGATTCATAGCACCCGCGCGCAGATCGCCGGCGGCGAAGACGCCAGGAACACTGGTCTCCAGCGGCAGAGGCTCACGCTGCTCCTTCCATATCCGCGCATATCCGTCGGCCGCCATCAGGTCGCGGCCAGTCAGCACAAATCCCTTGGCATCGCGCAGCACCTCGGCCGGAAGCCAGTCACTTCGGGGACGCGTGCCGATAAAGATGAAGAGCGCTTCGGCTTCCTCGGAATGGGTCGAATTGTCGTCAAGCGAGATGACCGTGACCCGTTCTACGTGCCCGTCGCCCTCCACCTTCGCGATTTCCATGCGCGGCCGCAAACGAATATTCGGCGTCTTGGCGATTTGGTCAATCAAGTATTGCGACATCGTATCCTGCAGGCTTTCGCGACGGATAATTATGTCCACTTCTTTTGCATAGCGGGCCAGGTACATCGCACCCTGCCCAGCGGAGTTGCCGCCGCCCACCACCAACACCCGCCGTCCGCGAAAGGCCGCTGCCTCAGTGGTGGCGGCGCCGTAGTAAACGCCTGCCCCGGTGTGCTCCGCGATACCGGCGGCCGGATGCTCGCGATAGAACATCCCTGTCGTTGCCAGCATGGCGCGGGTCACAATCTCGCGCCCGTCGCTCAGAGCAAGCCGCTTGTAACCGCCATCGACAGAGACGGCCGTCACTTCAAGGGGCGCCAGAAACTCCGCGCCCAGCCGCTGTGCCTGCGTGAGCGCGCGCCGCGTCAGCTCGCTGCCACTCACGCCTGCTGGAAAGCCAAGATAGTTCTCAATGCGCGAACTGCTGCCAGCCTGCCCGCCCGGCGCATGGCGGTCGAGCAGCAGCGTGCGTAAACCTTCTGACGCGCCGTACACCGCTGCGGCAAGTCCCGCCGGCCCCGCTCCAACGATGGCGAGGTCATACACATCGTATGCGGCGGTCATCTGTTTGCCCAGCCGCTCGGCCACCTGCCGCGTATCCGGGTTGCGCATCACCGGCGTGCCATCGTCAAAGAAGACCGCCGGCAGCTCTTCTTCGGCAACGCTGGCCGCATCCAGCAACGCGCGCGCATCCGCATCTCGTGTAACATCGATCCAGCGATAGGGAATCAGGTTGCTGGCAAGAAAATCCTTGATGGCGTGTGACTGAGGCGACCACTGGTGCCCCACCAGCCGCAATCCTTTCGCTTCCGGCAGACACTCCGCCTGCCAGGCGTCGAGCAAATCGTCTACCGCCGGAAACAAGCGCTCCTCGGGCGGATCCCATGGCTTGGAGAGATAGTGATCGAGGTGCGCCTCGTTAATGGCCCTCACCGCGGCATCGATATCGGAGTAAGCGGTGAGCAGAACCCGCCTCGCCAGCGGATAAATGGCGCGCGATTGGGCCAGTACCTCGCTCCCCATCATCCCCGGCATGCGCTGATCGCTGATGATGATTGCCACTGCGTCGCCGCGGCTCTTCAGTTCGCGGATGGCGCCGAGCGCTTCATCACCCGAGCCGGCGCTCATCACCGTGTAGTTCTCGCGGTAGCGCGAGCGGAGATCGCGCCGCACGGCGGCCCGCACCTGCGGGTCATCGTCCACAATCAGCACCACCGGCTTGTTCATAGCGCTGCTCCTGCGCCAACAGGCTCGGCAATCGGCAGCGCTACGCGAAATTCCGTGCGCCCCGGCTCAGATTCAACCTCGATCAAGCCTTCGTTGTGTCCCACCAACCGGCGGACAATGTCCAAACCAAGTCCGGTACCCTGGCCCTGAGCTTTGGTGGAGAAAAAGGGCTCGAAGATGCGTTCCCTGATGTCTGCCGGGATGCCCGGTCCGTTATCCACGATGCGCACCACGACCCGCCGATTCTCCAGCTTTGCCAGCACCTCAACACGGCTGCCCTCCGGCACCGCATCCAGAGCGTTGTCGATCAAGTTTCCCCATATCTGGTTCAACTCGCCGGCAAATCCGCGCACCTGCGGCAGCCCGTCTTCCAGCTTGATGTCCACGGCGATTGACTTCAACCGCGCCTTCGCCTTCAGCACGGCCACCGTGTTGCTCAGGCTCGGACCCAGGTCCACCGACTCGGCAATCATCGCCTGGTCCATGTGCGTGAATCCTTTGATCGCCGCCACCAGCCCGGAGATGCGCATCGCCGCATCCTGGATCTCTGATGCCAGGGCTCGCACGGCGCACCCCGCTGCTGCCCAGCCCAACACCGCATCCAGAGCCGGCCCCTCCACTGCGGCCGCAAGCTGGTTGAGCGCCTCGAAGCTCACCGGGGTGTCGGCAAGGGTTTCTGCCGGGTCCGTGTCCAACCCGTGGTCGGCGAGCCAGTCGGCAATGGCCTCTTCGCGTTCCGCGGCCTCCACCGGCGATCGCACGCCCTGCACCGCCTTGGCCAGACAGGCCGACCGAGTTGCCTCCACCGCCGCCAGTTGCGCATCGCTAAGCCGCGCCACGCCCAGCGCGTGCGTCGCCGCCTCAGCCTCCTCAAGCCGGTCCTCAAGCAGCCCCGCACTGCGCTCAATCGCCGACGCCGGATTATTCAGCTCGTGCGCCAAGCCTGCCGAAAGTTTGCCCAGCGAGATCATCTTTTCGTTCTGCAAGTCGCCCGATGTAAAGTGCCGGGCGCGATCGAGCATATTGTGCACCAGGATCGTAGTTACCTCGTAGCACTCGTGCGTCATAGCGCGCAAACACCCTCGCGGAATCGACAGAACTTCAGTAGCCTCCAGTGCAATCGAATCCCCCGGTGGACTCACCAGTCGCGAATAAGGCAAGACCCCGGAGATATCGCCGCTACGCCATTCAATAGCCTTTTGCGGCCCCGAACCTCGGTCCACAAAGAGCACCACGTGCCCCGAAAGCAACACGTAAAGCGCCCCAACCTGGACGCCCTTGTGAGACAGCACCTCGCCTGCTTCCAGCGTATGCAGAATTCCGTGCGCCGCCAGCCACGCAAGCTCATCCCTCGGCACGCCCCCTAGGGTCTTGTGCTCCGCCAGCCTTGCGATCAAAGGCGAAAGGTCTGCCGGATCATTGAGGTCTGTGAGATCTGCGCGATCCATTACTGTCCCCTGCGTGCGGTTTTCGGTTTTGGGAGAGGGTCCTGCCTCGCTACAAGTTACCAGATTGCAGGTCGCATCGTCTCTATGGTTTGCGAAGTCAATCTACAGCCCAGCGCCCGGGTCCAATTCAGCCGTTCCTCTTCGCCAATCCCTTCGAGGGAGCCCCGCCCGCAACCGGAGTTTCACTACCGCCCGTACACCCATTTATTTGAGTTGCTTTCACCTATCCGCCGGGTACAATGTGCCCATGCCTTTGAATGCCACGATCGAAAAACTGCCTGATGCGACGGCGGTCGTCACACTGTCTGGACAAATGACCCTCGGTACATCTCTCAAAGTTGCCGATTCCCAGATCCAGGGACTCATCACCAGCGGCGTCACAAAACTCGTCATCGACCTTGCCGCCGTGGACTATATGGATAGCGCCGGCCTCGGCCTGCTGGTCTATGTCTTCGGCACGCTCAGGGAAAAGCAGGGCGTCCTCCGCATCTGCGCTGTGGCCCCCCGCCTTTTGTCGCTACTCCAGTTAACCAAGACGGACACTTTTCTATTCATGGATCAGAGCCGTGCAGAGAGCCTGGCCGCGCTGTCAGCCTAGCGCTCTGCCCCTGGGCCCCGAATCATTTGGGAATTTTCTCTCGCGCGGTACGCCGCGAGAGTACTACCGTTGAACCCATCCCCGTGGGAGGTCGCTTGAACCTGTCAGCCGGCTGCCGTTCCAGATATTCGCCCTGGTTTCCCGCCATAGCCCTGTCCATGGGGCTGGTGTTCGCCGCTCCCCGTCTTAACGCACAAAGTCAGGCCACGTCCAAAACCCGGCCCGCACCCTCGACCCCGATCTTCGACGCCAGCAACCTTCGCGAACCGGAATCACCCCCGGCTCACCGATGACAGACTGGGAGTGCCACCAGCCGGCGTTGGCGGGTGTGCGCCAACCCACGGCGG
>JBARBP010000239.1:0-24557 GCA_049793195.1 Occallatibacter sp.
GGTGGGGCAGGTGGATGTGCGCGCCCTTGTCGCTGAAGCCGAACTGCAAAACCTTCATGCCGGGAAGGCCGAGCTCGAGACGCAAGGCGTCGACTTCCGCAGTGATAAGGCCCAGGTCTTCTGCCACAAGAGGGAGCGGACCAAGCGCGGCTTCGAGGGCGCGGAAGAGTTCGAGGCCGGGCGCCTTGATCCACTCGCCGTTGATGGCGGTTTCCTCGTCGGCGGGGATGGCCCAGTAGGCTTCAAAGCCGCGGAAGTGGTCGAGACGAATTATGTCGTAAAGCTCGCGGGCGCGGCGGATGCGGTCGATCCACCAGGCGTATCGAATTCCGTTTGCGTCGGGCGCGGCGAGCACGTCCCAGCGATAGAGCGGATTGCCCCAGCGCTGGCCGGTGGCAGAGAAGTAATCGGGCGGGACGCCGGCAACGCGAATCGGCTGAAGCTGATCGTCGAGTTCGAAAAGCTCTGGGTGAACCCAGACGTCGGACGAATCCATGTTGACGAAGATGGCGATGTCCCCCAGAATGCGGATCGCGCTGCGCGCGGCAACCTCGCGGAGGTCGTTCCACTGGAGGGAAAAGGCGAATTGCAGCACCTGTTCCTGCGCGAGGGCGCGGCCACTTTCTGCGAGAACCTTGGCCAGCGCCTCCGGCTCGCGGCGGCGAATCGGTTCGGGCCATTGGGTCCAAGCGCCGGTCTTGAACTGACGGCGCAACTCGGCGTAGAGTGCGTAGTCGGTAAGCCATGCGGACTGGGCCTGGCAGAATTGCTGGAATTGCTTCCACTGCTCGGCGAGTGTGGGCTCGCGCGGGGCGCGGTCAAGAAAGTTGCTGGCCGCTTCGTAGAGCAAGGGAAGCTTGCGGTCCTCAACCTGTTGGAAATCGACATTGCCGCTGCGGCCGGCGAGGCCTGCAATGCGTTGACTGTCGATCCAACCCCAGTCGGCGAGGAACTCCAGGCTGATGAGATAGGGATTGCCGGCGAAGGCCGATGAACCGGCATAGGGCGAGTTACCATAGCCGGTTGGGCATAGGGGAAGAACCTGCCAGACATGTTGCTTTGCGGCCGCGAGGAAGGCGACAAACTCATGCGCGGCTGGTCCGAGATCGCCGATGCCTCCGTAAGACGGCAGCGAGCTTACATGGAGGAGAATTCCGGAGGAACGCAGAAATTGCATACTGCAATTATCGCCGGATGCGGGCCGAGAATGAGGCGGGGACTTCTGACAGTACCTGCGGGGACGCCGAGCTACTATAATCCGTTTGGCAATCTGCGCCCGGGGCGCGGGGCTCTATAAGGCATCTAAAGAAAGTTCTGGGGATAAATTCATTGCAGAAACGCATTGACCGCTTGTTAATTTCAGCTATGGCTCTTGCTCTCACCGTCGTGACACCTGTTCATTCAAACGCACAATCGGCACTGCCCGCACAAGTGGTGCTGGCGAGCGGATGGCAACTGCAGGATGTGGCCAAGACGCCACAGCCAGGTGCGGAAGTGTCGTCGGCAGGCTTTGAGGCCGCGGGCTGGTACGCGGCCACGGTTCCGGGAACGGTGTTGACGACGCTTGTGAATAATCGCGTCTATCCCGAGCCGCTGTACGGAGAGAACAATCGGCCGGAGGTGATACCGGAGAGTTTGGCGCGGAGTTCCTATTGGTACAGGACACTGATTGACATTCCAAAGTCATATGAGAACCACCATGTGTGGTTGAACTTTGACGGCATCAACTACTCTGCCGTGGTGTGGGTGAACGGTGTGCAGGTGGGCACGATGCGTGGGGCGTTCATCCGCGGCGTCTTCGACATCACAGCGCATGTGACGCCGGGCAAGAAAGCAGTCGTGGCCGTGCTGGTATCGCCGCAACCGAACCCTGGAATTCCGCACGAACATACGTTGCGCGACGGACTGGGCCAGAACGGGGGCGTGACGGCGATCGACGGGCCGACGTTTCTGTCGACGATTGGGTGGGATTGGATTCCAGCAATTCGAGATCGCGATACGGGGATCTGGCAGAAGGTGTTTCTCTCGGCAACCGGGCCGGTGTTGCTGAAGGACCCGCTAGTGACAACCGATCTGCCGCTGCCCCGGACCGACTCGAGCGATGTGGGCGTGCAGGCCACCGTGGAAAACGTGAGCGACCAGCCGCAGAAGGGCGTAGTGCAGGGAACGATTGAAGGTATCTCCTTTGAGAAGGATGTTGAGCTAGGGGCACACAGCAAGCAGACGGTGAACTTTGACGCAAGGAACACGCCGGCGTTGCACATAGAGCATCCGCGGCTATGGTGGCCGAACGGCTATGGCGCCCCGAACATGTACAGGCTGCATTTGAGTTTCAAGCAGGAGGGCACGGACTCGGATGCCCTGGATGTGGATTTCGGCGTGCGCAAGATCAGCTACAGCGTTCCCGGCACCGATACGCTGACGATTTCAGTGAATGGCGTACAGGTGTTTATCCGTGGCGGCGACTGGGGGCTGGATGAAGCCATGAAGCGGATTCCGCGCGAGCGGCTCGATGCGCAGATACACATGCACCAGTTGGCTAACCTGAATCTGATTCGGAACTGGGTGGGGCAAAGCACGAGCGAGGAGTTCTACGAACTGTGCGACAAGTACGGGATCATGGTGTGGGATGAATTTTTCCAGCCCAACCCGAACGATGGACCCGATCCCACGGATATCAATACATACATGGCCAACGTGCGGGACAAGATTGTGCGTTTCCGCAATCATCCGTCGATCGTTCTGTGGTGTGCGAGAAATGAAGGATTTCCGCCGCCGGAGATCGATGCGCTTTTGCGCAAATTGATGGAGGAGCTGGAACCCACGCGGCGGTATCAGCCGAGTTCGACGGACGGGGCCGGCGTGCGCTCGCATGGGCCGTATCACTGGCGGACTCCGCGCGAGTTTTACACGGTGACGGACGACTACTTCAAGACGGAGACGGGGAGCGTTTCAGTGCCGACGCTGGAGTCGATTCACGGCATGATGCCGCAGAAGGACTGGGAGACGATTACCGACGACTGGGCCGAGCACGACCTGGCGAAGGGTGCCTCAGACGGAGATAAATATCCCGGCATTTTGGCTGGCCGCTACGGGAAGATCGCCAACCTCGCGGACTTTGTGCGCAAGGCGCAGTTGGCGAATTACGAGGCATTCCGCGCCATGTACGAGGGGCGGAACGCGCAACTGTTCCACCCAACGACAGCCATTATTACGTGGATGAGCCATCCGGCACAGCCAAGTTTTGTGTGGCAGCTTTACCACTACGATCTGGAGCCGAATGCTTCGCTCTTTGCAGTTATGCACGCGGGAGAGATGGTGCACATCCAGTTCAACGAGAGCAATGGGCACGTGCAGGTGATCAACAATCTGCCCAACGCGGTGAAGAATGCGAAGGCGCATGTTTCTGTCTACAACCTGGACGGAACGCTGGCTTTCGAGCACAAGATTAAGGTGACGGCGGAGCCGGATGTGGCTACGAATCTGGGAGCGATTAAATTTCCGTCAACGGTCTCGGCGGTGCACTTTATCAAGCTGGAACTGCATGACGCAGGGGGAAAGCTGCTTTCTTCGAATTTCTATTGGAGGAGCGTGCCGGAACATCCCGACGATTTCAGCGACCTGAACAAGGTGGCGAAGGTTACGCTGGATGCAAATGTTGCGAGCGAAGACGCGAACGGCAAGCGGACGTTGACGATGACGCTGCACAATCCCTCGAAAGACATTGCATTGATGGCGCACATGCAACTGCGGCGGGAGAAGTCGGGCGAGCGCGTTCTGCCGGTTTTTTACAGCGACAACTATGTGTCGCTGGCGCCGAATGAGACGCGGACGATCACGATTGAGGCTGCGGTGAGTGACTTCAACGGGGAGAATGCGCTTGTGGTCTTCGATGGGTGGAATGTTACGGTGGCGGCGGCGAAATTCCACGGGGCGAGGGTGGCGCCGAATGCGGAGGCGGATCCGGCGTATTCGCCGGTGACGGGACTGCCGTTTCAGACGGTGGGGCTGCGCTAGACCAGATTCGGCTCGGAACCAGAAAGGCCCGCAGCCAAGATGGTAGCGGGCCTTTCTTTTCCTGATTTCGAATTGCCTGTCGATTACATGCCAGGTAGTGACGGCGTTGCAGCCTTGGTGTTGAGGCGGATGCGGTTGTGCTTTTTGTAGTCGTCAAGAACTCTGCTCATGAAGACGTTGAAGGCGTCGCCGCGGCGCTGCTGGAGGAGTTGGTCGCGGGTCTGATCGAAGTTCTGCGCGATCTCGTCCGCAGTGGGCTCCTGTTTGTCGGTCAGCTTGGCCACCACGCCGGTGCGCTGCGCGTTGATGGGTCCGCTGATGTTGCCGGGCGCCATGTCGAAGAGCTGCGGGGCAATTTGTCCAACCGCGCCGAGGTCTGGAACCTGGCCGGTAAGGCCTACCAGATCGCTGGTCTTCACAGTTGCGCCCATTGCCTTGGCAGCCTTGGCCAGGTCATTGCTGGACTTGGCCATCGCGGACAGCTGCGTGGTTTTTTGGCCTAACTGGCCGGGCAGCTCCTCGTCGCGAAAGTCCTCCAGGACGTGGGTCTTCCAGTCGGCGAAGGCAGGCGCGTGGGCAGGAGCAATGCCGGTGACCTGAAAGATGGCATCGCCCTCGCCTGTGGGCGCGGCTTGCGGAGGGTCTCCCTGCTTGGACGCGAAGGCCTTGGAAAGCAACGTTGATCCGTCGGGGAGAGCAGCGATGACACCCTGGGCGCCAACGAAGGGCGTGGTCACCACTTCAAGTTGGTGGGCCGCCGCCGTCTTGTCGAGGCCGTTCTTGATTGCTTCAGAGGTCAGAGCCTTGGCATAGTTGTCCTCGGCCTGCGCCTCGTTCTGGCGAAGCAGCGTTGCCTGGATGGTTGGCTGCACTTCGCTGAGCGATTGCGCGTGCGCCGTCGAGCGCTCTTCCACCTGCACGATGTGGTAGCCGAACTGGCTCTTCACAATTTTGATGTCGCCGATTTTCTGGGAGAAGATGGCGGTGTCGAACTCCGGCACCATGCGGCCGCGCTGAGAGAAACCGAGTTCGCCGCCTGTGTCCTTGCTGCCCGGATCGTCCGAGTCTTTCTTGGCCAGATCGGCCCAGTTTCCGCCGGCCTGGAGTTGCTTGAGAATTCCGTCGGCCTTGGCTTTGGCTGCGGCATCTTTGGCGGCGTCGGAGCCAGCGGGAACGGAGATGAGGATGTGACGCGAGCGGGCCTGTTCAGGCACCGAGTACTCGGACTGGTGAGCGTTGAAGTACTGCTGAATCTGCTGCTCCGTGGGCTGCGGAACGCCGCCTGGAATCTGGCTGGGGGTGAACGCAAAATACGTAATCTTGCGCTCCTCTGGAACTGCGCTGGCATAGCGCGCGGCATTCTTCTTGAAAAACGCCTCCAGATCGCTATCGGAGGGGTTGATGGTCTTGCGCAGATCGTCCGAGGAGATGACTGCGTAGTCGAACTTGATCTTGATGTTCTGCTTACGATATGCGTCGCGAATTTCCTGGTCGCTGACCGTAACGCCGCTGGTGATGAGCGCCTGCAGCCTGCGGACGATGATGTCGTTCTTGACGCTGGCTTCAAATTCCGTCACCGACATGTTCAGACGCTCGGAGATAAGGGCGGCGTACTGGTCCTGGCCGATGAACTTGCCGTTCGGATAGAGGACCGCGCCGGTGGGCCCGGTTTGCAGATACTTGACGACATCATCGCTTGTGGCGCGAATGCCGAGTTTATCTGCTTCTTGAAGCAAGATCTGCTGCTGAACCTGTTGCTGGCCGACCTGCTGCTCAAAGTAGTTGAGGATCATCGGGTTGTCAGCGTACTGCGGGCCACGCTGCTGCAACTGCTGGCGCGCAATCTGCTCAACCTTCTGCTGGCTGATCGTGTCTCCCGAAGACAGGAAGCGGCTGTACCAGTGGGGATAGACCACGGCAAAGGTATCGGCGGAGGCGGCTCCCCCGCCCGTGAGGCCAGGGATGAGGTACACGCACATGGACACCGAGGCAGCGCCGATGATAACGACCAGGAGCGCCTTGGTCATACGATTGTCAGTTTGCAGGAAACGGATCATGGATGGACTTTTGCCTTCTGCTCTCTACGCGCGAACGCGACGTGCCTTCCATTGCGGCACGGAACCGGCTGCAACGGGCACATCCCGCGGATGCGCAATTCTCGCGCTATTCTCGATTACGCGATCTTTGTCATTATAGACGAGACAGAGCCCGCCGAGTTCTGCCTGGGGCAAACCCTCGGCTGACGGCCAGGAGGGGAAAATGTTCGAGCGCTATACGGAAAAAGCCCGGCGCGTGATTTTTCATGCGCGGTATGCAGCCAGCGAGTTCGGCTCAACTTCCATCGAGACCGAGCACTTGCTTGTGGGCCTGGTGCGCGAGGCCAAGCCGACGGTGAATCTCTATCTGGATTCGGAGACAAACGAAGAGTCAATCCGAACACAGATCGAATCGCAGACAGCCACCCGCAGAAAAATCCCAACCAATGTCGACATACCGCTCTCCGATGAGTGCCAGCGGGTGCTGGCTTATGGGGCGGAAGAGTCGGAGCGGATGCGCCAGGATGTGATCGGCGTCGAACACCTGTTTCTAGGGCTGCTGCGCGAAGAGGGCTGTCTTGCAGCTCGGATGCTGCGTGAGCGTGGGGCGGACATCGAAGCTATTCGGAAGAAGCTTTCGGAAAGTCCACCTGGCGCATGATTTTTCGCAAAAAAGAGCGGGCATCTCGGCTCTCGGGATGCCCGCTGCCTTCAGGCGAACTCTTTGGCGCTTACCGCCAGTAGTAGTACCCGCCCGTCATGTAATACGGCCGGTAATAAACAGGCGGATAGCCGTATGGGTAGCCATACCCGGCGTAGTACCGCGGACCATACGGGTAGCCGGGACGCCTGTAGAGTGTTGGTCCACCTTGGTAGAGCCCCTGGGCCAGACGGGCTGCCTCTTGCTGACTCACCGGGTTTATGGTGATCGACGCAGCCAGATGGAAGGAGACCAGAGCCTCTGCGGGAATCCAGACTCCTGGTCCGGAAGAAGCCGCGGAAGCCGCGGTGCCGGCGGCAACGCCTGCCCCGGCACCGATGGCGCAGCCAACGCCACGGCCTGCAGCGCAGCCAATGATGGTGCCGATGACGCCGCCCGCCACTGCACTGCCAGCCGTCTGCCCGGCCTTATTCGGGCCCTTGACCTTGAACTGGTCGGTGGTGATGGGGTAGTTTTGTCCACCCAGGTCGAGAGAGGTCAAAGTAAGCGCCAGGGCCGAACTCCCACCCAGATCGCCGCGACCCACATTTTTGACTTCGGAAACAACGCCGTGGACGGTGGCGCCACGCGGAATAGCCAGCGCGCCGCCCATGACGACGTCGCTGATCACGGTAAATTGAACAGGCGTGCCATCGGCCGCCTTCTTGCTGGCGACGGGCTCGTTGGTCCGTACCTGCAACAGAGTTCCCTGTGGGATAGTCACCGGTCCAGTTGCGGGGGCATAAGCAGGCCCCTGGGGCTGGTTGTAACCCTGTTGTCCGCCATAAGGACCATACTGGGGCCGTGCCGGCGGATAGGGTGGCGGATACTGGCCTTGCTGGCCCTGTTGCGGGTACTGTCCCTGAGGCGGATACTGACCCTGTTGAGGATAAGCCTGAGGTGGCGGTTGAGGTCCGTTGTTCGGCTGCGACGCCTGACTATTGGCGTCCTGCGGCGGCGACGGCGGCTGTCCAGGATCGCTTTCATCCGCAGGCTGTGGCTGCGCCGCATCCTGAGCGTCCTGGGCCTGTTGGGGATTGCCAACCGTCAGGTTGTTATGGACTTTGGTGACGCCCGGCACCTTGCTGGCGATTGACTCCGCCAATTGTTTTGAGGCGTCGGTGGAGACCGTTCCAGCGAGCGTTACTTCGCTCTGAATGGTCGCGGCAGTGATCAGGTCGTTCTTCAGCGCCTGGGAAGCGTCGAGGGCGTGCACAACATCCATCTCGATCTGCCCGTCGGAGCGCTGGCCTCCCGCTGTGGCAGCCTGACCTGTATTTGTCTGGCCCATATTCTGGGCAGCCGGGTCATTCTGGGGAGCCGGGTCCTGGGCAAGCGCGATGGCAGCACTCAAGATCACGACCCCACCCCAGATCAATCCCTGCAGAAGACTTCTTTTGAGCATTGGCCGATTCATCTTCATCCCTCTCTTGTAACAACCGCGTCCTTGCGGCGTTTCTTTGATGCCCGCAACTTGCAAAAGACGCTCTCTATTCTCAAGCTCTCGATTCAACTGTTAGACGGAACTCGACTTAAGCCGTCACGAGTTTAGACCCCGGTGCGCGGGAAAAGTTCCGCGGTCAAGCCGCGGCTGACTCTGGAAAGGCGGATCGGGGATGCGTCTCGGATAAAGTTCGTTTAGCCGGGGCCTTGTCCCTCAGTGTGCGACGGAATCACACCCTAGTGGAATCTCTCAAAGAGTGAAAGCATCGAAAACGGAAGAGGACGAGAGACAATGCCGCAACGATTGAGGTACGGGAAAGCTTTCCCCGAGGGAATACGTGCGCTCTTCGAACTTGGACGGGTGATCAACGAGAGCGGCCTGGAGCCCTCGCTGATAGAACTCGTGAAGACGCGAGCATCGCAAATGAACGGATGTGCCTACTGCATTGACATGCACACCAAGGATGCGCGCGCCGCGGGCGAGACGGAGCAGCGGCTCTATGCGCTTTCAGCCTGGGAGGAGACGCCGTTTTACACTCCCCGCGAACGCGCTGCGCTGGCCTGGACCGAGGCGATCACTAACATCCAACAGGGGCACGCCCCTGACGAAGTCTATGAGGAGGTCCGCAAGGAGTTCAGCGAGGCAGAGTTAGTTAAGCTGACCTTCGCGATTGCGCAAATCAACACCTGGAACCGGATCTCGATCGCGTTCAGGGTGGAGCCGGGGACCTACCAGCCGCAGGGGCATGGCAAGTCCTGACCGGTTAAATGACAGAACTTGCCGAGAATCGGCCCAAGGCGCGCCGCTGCCACAGACTCAATGAGTCCGAACTTGTCTGAAGTCGTAAGAAAGGCCGCAACTGGCACCGTTTGGAGTCAGGCTATGGCCATCGAAGGTGTAGTTCCAGATCTGGTACTCGTAGTCGCCGCGCAACCAAACATGTTGCCAGAGCCGGAAATCGAATCCTCCTCCTGGAGCGAAAACCATAAAGGTGTCGTGCGTGTAGGGCGGCGATCCGACCGGGGGAAAGTCGATGCTGCCAATCCCCACCAGAAACTTGCCGTAGGGCCGAAATTTCTTGAAATGCGTCACTGAATAGATGGGTCCGGCCATGCCAGTGTCCTGGCGCATTTTGGAAATTCCGTAGGGACGATTGAAGTTCAGGTCCCGTCCTTCCACTTCAATCCCAAATCCATGAAACTTGGGCGGCGTATCCCAAGGGAAAACATCCACCCATGCCGTGATGCCCTCCATTCTTGTTCCGGGGCCCCAGTCAATGGCGAAATCTGCGCCACCCAGGCCCGCGACGACAGGGAAGCCCCCCTGGACTGCTTGTGGAGCCACCTGTGCGTGAGCGGAGACTAATGCGAGAGCAAAGAGAAATGTGGGAATAAACCTGAGGAAAAGCTTAAAACGCATAACTGTCCTCCGAAGTCTACAGCGTCCGTGTATCCGAAACAATACACCTTTCGGGGGGGGGGATGTCTTTAGTTTTTTTAGGGTTACAGGGCAAAAGATCGAAAAATTCGGATTGCTGTCCAAGGTGGCGTTCCAATAGGCACTGAGTTTTCTGCGATTAGTAAAGGAGGCCAGCCGCTTCGTCTTCCAGAGAGGAGAGGAAAAAGCGAAGGAATTCAATCCTGGATGCGGCTAAGTCCTTTGAAAGATTGAGGCGCAGTTGAGCCGGAAGATTTTCCAGGGCTCTCTGGAGAACGGGAATCACCGAAGAGAAGGTGTCGTACCGCGTGTCGCGGCCCACTTTCACCATTGCCCGCAAAACTCCTATGGCGCCAAGTTGCTCCAGGATGTCGGCGTCGCGCAGCAGAACAGCCTCGAAGGTTGTCGGCTGGCCCTCCGGTTGATGTGTGCTGATAGCCTCCGCAACTCCATCCAGCTTGCCTTCAGGAAAGCCCCAACCGGCAAGCAGCTCGCGTGTCATTGCAATTGTGTAAGGCACGTGATTCCAAAGCTTCAGCAGCTCGGGGTCTCGCGGTCGATGACCAAGAAAAACCCCAAGATCATGCATCCACGCCGCGGCGAAAAGAATGTCGTCGTCGAACTCTATCTGCTGGGCCAGCCGGCGTGCCAGGGCGTAGAGACGCGGCTGATGGCCGAACTTGTCCTGGGGCTGCGCCTCGGCGCGGATGTAGGCTCTGACCGATTCCCGCCAGCCGGATGTGGTCATTGGGCTCCGGCAGGCCAACTGGGCGTAATGCGGATCAGATCGAGAGGGGTGTTGGGGTTACCGAGATTTTCCACTGTGAAAGCAGGTGAACTGGCCGGCACGGCCACGACGCCTCGGGCCGGCAGATCGACGGGGTCGAAACCGGGCCCTTCAATTCGCCCTGTTCCGGCGGCGGCAAACAGGTAGGCAAGACCCGGAACCGGCTTGCCTTCACTCTGCAGGCTCGCGCTTGAACAGCCGCCTGCCAGTGGAATCCTCTCCACCCGAAAATAGTCCGCATCGATCAGGATGGTGCGGTCGGGCAGGACTTTTGGCGCAACTTTACCGGCGCGGGTTACCAGCTTTGTGGCTTCAAGGGATTTCTCAATATGCAGTTCACGGGGACGGCCATAGTCGTACATACGGTACGTCAGATCGCAGTTTTGCTGAGTTTCCAGCAGTACCGAGCCCGGCCAGATGGCATGAACCGTCCCCGCGTCCACAAAGATCACGTCACCGGGGGCAACGTTCAAGGTGTTCAAGCTGGATTCGAGGGTGCCGGCGTGAATCTCTTCTTTGACCTGTTCGAGGGTGACTCCCGGCTTGAGCCCGACGGCCACCTCCGCCCCAGCTTCGGCCGTCAGCGCGTACCAGCATTCCGTCTTTCCGCGGGGATCGCCGTATTTCTGCGCCATCTTGTCGTCGGGATGGACCTGGACGCTCAGTTTCTCTTTGGCGAACAGCACCTTAATCAACAGCGGAGACTCGGGCGAAGGAGCAGCAGAACCGAGCAGAGCCTGAGAAGCCTCAGTAAATAGCGCGTCGAGGCGCTTTCCCTTGTGAGGGCCAGTGGCAACCAGGCACATGTCGCCAGTCAGCCAGACTTCGCCGATGGGATCGGCATCTGCGTCAGCTACACGATCAAACCAGGGACGCAAATCTCGAGAACCCCAGACTCTGGTGTCGAATTTGGGGTCAATGCGAAACGGCGCCATTTTTTGTAGAAAATGTGGTTCGGGAGTTGTCAATAAAGTCGCCTCTATCTTTGCTGAACCAATACGGCTGCCGCGCGTCATGCTGATGCAGAGACGGCAGTTTCGGGCCGGTTACCGGGTCCCAATCTCACTTTAGCAGACATGAAAACATGGCCGGGAATCGACGAGTGCGTCTTCCCCCGCTTGAAGTTAAGGCCTGTGCAGTTGGAGCGATTGTCCGGATTCAACGCTGGAATAGCTGCTGACGGAATTTGAGGCTGTGATTCTTTGATAGTCTTTCGCCATCATGCAAAATCAACCTGTCTTGTTTCTTGCTGCCGTTGGAGTCCTCGTTGGGTCATGGACTGGAGCCGCTCAGGAGTATCAACCCAGATCGATTCAATTCAAGGGCGCTCCTGAATATTCCGACCAGGAGTTGCTGGCCGCCGCGCAACTCAAGCCCGGCATGTCGCTCACAGTCGACGCCATGAAAGAACACGCCAGAATATTGATGGATAGCGGCCTCTTCTCCGGCATCACCTTCCAATTCACCGGGGTCGATCTGCGTTATCTCCTCACGCCATCCAACTCGCTGTTGCCCATCCATCTCGCTAACTTACCGCTCGCGGCCGGAAAGGAACTCGACGCAAAGATACACGATCGTGTGCCCCTCTACCGTGGCAAAGTTCCGCCCGGCAGCGGGCTCATGGAGCAGGTGCGTGTCGCCCTTGAGGGGATTCTTGCCGACCAGGGATTGAAGGCGACCGTGGAAGCCGTCGCCAGTGCTACTGCACCGGGAAGCGGCGGAATAGAGACGTATTCAATCACATCGCCACCAGTCGTCGTCGGCGAGATTCATCTGGACGGCAAGTCGCCGGCGCTGGAACCGCAGGCGGCGCAGATTCTGAAGAGCCTGACGGGCACGCCCTACGACCTCGTGGGAAGTCCAAGCCAGATTGCGACGTATCTGGGCAACTACTACCGGGACAAGGGATATATCGAGGTGGATGTCAAAGCTACGCCGCAAGGCCCGGCTGTGACGTCTGAAGTGGATATCCGGGTTCCCTTCCAGGTTTCGTTCACGACGGGAATTCTGTACAAAATTGCGAGCGTTCGGCTGGCACCGGACCTTGTTGTCACACAGGCCGAGTTCGACCGTCAGGCAAACATACATCCTGGGGACATCGCAGACGGCCAGCGGGTTATTCAGAACTGGCAGTTCATTGCGCGGCAGTATCACGACAGGGGATACATGCAGGCGCAGATTCATCCCGCGCCGAGCTTCGATCGCGAGAAGGGGACGGTTAGTTACGATGTGACGGCAGATCCCGGGCCGGTGTACACAATGGGCAAAATGACAATCGAGAACGTCAGCAACGATCTGCGCACTGCCATGCTGGCGGTTTGGAAGATACCGGAGGGCGCGGTCTTCAATGAGGGCGCGATGATGAGCTTCTATGCAGGTGGGGCATCAAATCTAACTTTGAATCGAGTCTTTGCCGCCGTCAACTGCAAATACGTCCTGCACCTGAACGATGCCGGCCACACGGTGGATGTGGTTTTGCGGCTGGAGAAAAAGCACTGAAGTAGCTATCCTCTTTTTCATGCCGCATTCGCTCATTCTCGACCACATGTTTCAGTTGCCGCTTCCGATTTTGGAGAAGCTGGCCCGTCCGGCGATTGTTTACCTGGTGCTGGTGGTTCTGCTGCGCATCTTCGGCAAGCGGGAACTGGCACAACTGAATCCCTTTGACCTGGTGGTGCTGCTCTCGCTGTCAAATACGGTGCAGAACGCGATCATTGGCGACGACAATTCGGTGAGCGGTGGCGTCATCGGGGCTTTCGGCCTGCTGGCCATCAACTGGATGGTGGTGCGGGTGCTGTTCCGGTCGCCAAGACTCACGCGAATCTTGGAGGGCCGGTCGGTGGTTCTGGTGCGCAACGGGCAAATCGACCTCAAGGCGCTGGAACGTGAATCGCTGTCGCGCGAGGAACTGACCGAGGTGATCCATCGCCAGGGGTTTGAAGGCCTCGCCCAGGTGCGCAAATGCGAACTTGAGCCGAACGGCACGTTTTACGTGGAGGCCTATGAGCCCTCGGACGCCGACAAGCGCCATGCGGAGTTGGTGGCAAAACTGGATGCGCTGAGCAGTGAGGTGGCGTTGCTGCGTCCTCAGGCGGCCGGGGATTGATCTTGCTCCCCAGGCGCGTATGCCCGTGCGGGCAGCACTACTCCCACTCGATGGTGCCGGGTGGCTTTGAGGTGACGTCGTAGACGACGCGGTTGATGCCGCGGACCTCGTTTACGATGCGGCTGCTGATGCGCTTGAGGACCTCGTAGGGGAGCGGGGTCCAATCGGCGGTCATGCCGTCTTCAGAGTGCACGGCGCGGACGGCTGCGGTATACGCGTACGTCCGCTGGTCACCCATGACGCCCACACTCATTACCGGCAGCAACACGGCGAAGCTCTGCCAGATTTTGGAGTAGAGGCCGGCAGCTTTGATCTCGGCGACCACGATTTCATCGGCGTCCTGAAGCAGGGCAACGCGCTCGGGAGTGACTTCGCCGAGGATGCGCACGGCGAGGCCGGGGCCGGGGAACGGCTGGCGACCGAGAACGTCTTCGGGCATGCCGAGGTCACGGCCAATGCGGCGGACCTCATCCTTGAAGAGATCGCGCAAGGGTTCGATGAGCTTGAGCTTCATCCCAAGAGGCAGACCGCCGACATTATGGTGGCTCTTGATGGTCTGGCTGGGGCCTTTTACGCTGCTGGACTCGATGACGTCGGGGTAGAGAGTGCCCTGCACTAACCAATCGACTCCGCCGGTTTCTTTGGCGATGCGCGCGGCCTCGTCGTCGAAGACGGCGATGAATTCGGCGCCAATTCTCTTTCTTTTGGTTTCAGGGTCGGTGACGCCGGCCAGTTGC
The DNA here is from genome assembly GCA_049793195.1 of Occallatibacter sp. Classification (GTDB taxonomy): domain Bacteria; phylum Acidobacteriota; class Terriglobia; order Terriglobales; family Acidobacteriaceae; genus Telmatobacter. The sequence goes on from JBARBP010000239.1 coordinate 14,265, forward strand.
ATCATAAAGCGCTCGCTGGCATCGACGGCGACAATATTGAGGCCAAGCTTGTCGCGCAGATTCTTTTGCACGCTGGCAAACTCGTTTTTGCGCAGGACGCCGTTGTTGACGAAGATGCAGGTGAGCTGGGCGCCGATGGCCTTGTGGACCAGTACCGCAGCGACGGAAGAGTCGACGCCGCCCGAGAGTCCGCAGATCACGTGGCCCTTGCCGACTTTCTCGCGGATCGAGTTGACGGTGGTTTCGATGAAGTGCGCCGGAGTCCAGTCACCGGCAGCGGCGCAGATTTTGAAGAGGAAGTTCTTGATGAGTTCGGAGCCGAGCGGTGTGTGATGCACCTCGGGATGAAACTGAACAGCCCAGATGCGGCGGTTTTCATTCGCGATGCCGGCCAGGGCGTTCGAGGTGACAGCAGTGCGATGAAAGCCGGTGGGCAGCTCGAGGGCCTCGTCGCCGTGGCTCATCCAAACTTGCAATGACCGCGGCAGGCCGGTGAAAAGTGGTGTAGCGCTGTCTTCGATCGTGACTTCGGCATGGCCGTATTCGCGCCTGGGCGCAGATTTTACCTTGCCGCCCATGTGGTGCACGATGAAATGCAGGCCGTAGCAGATGCCTAGCACGGGGACGCCGAGCGAGAGCAGTTTGGGGTCGGCTGCGGGGGCGTCCGCGTCGTAGACAGACGATGGACCTCCGGAGAGGATGAGGCCGATGGGCTTGAGGGCCTGGATTTCGGCGAGGGGTACCGTGCAGGGCAGCACGACGGAAAAGACGTTCTGCTCACGGATGCGGCGGGCTATGAGCTGGGTATACTGCGAGCCGAAATCGAGGATGACAACTGTCTGGGTGTCCACGTTTCAGTGTGGCAGGGGGTGGGGCGGGATGTAAAGAACGGATGCTGTTCGAACTTCGATGATCCGTTTATTTGCAGGACAACCCCGTCATTCGTTGTCAATTCCAAGCCTTACTCGTAGTGATACCGCGCTTGCAGGAAATCAATACGGTCGGCGGTCACGCGGTAAACCAGACGGTGCTCCCGCGTAATTCTCCGGCTCCAACAACCGGCATACTCATGTCGCAATGCCTCGGGCTTGCCGATCCCTGCGAATGGTTCCGCGAGGACGGACTCGACAAGTTCGAGCGTTTTCAGGGCCGCTTGCCTGTCGTTCTTGACCCGCCAAGCGAGGTCTTCCCGAAACTTTGGAAGGAAGTCGACGCGACGCTCGATTTTGGCGCTCATGGGTATGAAATGCTCTTGCGACCCGGGAAGCAATCAAAGACTGGCAGAGCGGCGCAATTCCTCGAGAGCGGCTGATGCTGGCTTTCCCGGAGCTTTCCTTTTGTCATTTGCTTTCGACTCGGCCAGAGCCTGCGCCAGTCTCCTGGCGTTGGCTGGCGAGCGCAGAAGATACGCTGTCTCCTCCAGCCCCGCAAGTTCATCGGCGGCGATAATCGCCACATCCGGCTGGCCGCGCCGCCTCTTCACAACCACTACTTCCCGGTCGTCTGTTACGCGGTCCAGGAAAGTCGCCAGATTTTCCCTAAGCGAGGTGTAAGTCGTCTCGATAGCCATTGCGGAATCACCCAGATTTTAACGTACAGCTTTCCTGTACAGTTGTCAAGGACGCCAGCCACTCTACTTGCTCTCGTTCCTGTACACAACGCCCGCCTTCATCACGAACTTTACGTCCTCGACGGTGCGGATGTCGTCGAGCGGATTCTTCTCGACGGCAATGATGTCGGCCCATTTGCCGGGTTCCAGAGCGCCGGTCTTCGCGGTCCAGCCCATCAGGTCTGCGGCGTTGATGGTGGCGGTCTGCAAGGCTGCGAGCGGAGCCATGCCGAGCTGGTTCACATAAACGTCGAGCTCATGAGCGTTGAGGCCGTGCGGATAGACGGCGGCGTCGGTGCCCATGGCAATCTTGACGCCGGCCTGCATAGCGCGCTTGATGTTGCTTTTGGCCACGGCGCTGACTTCGACCATCTTCTTTTGGTAGATGGCCGGCAGGTGGCCGCTCTGGATGATCCAGTCTTCAAGGTAGAGCGTGGGGACCAGGTAGGTGCCGCGCTGCTTCATGGCGGCGATGTCCTCATCGTTGATGAAGCTGCCGTGCTCGATGGAATCGACGCCGGCCTCGGTGGCCCACAGAATTCCCTGGGCGCCGTGCGCGTGTGCAGCTACCTTGCGGCCGAGACGGTGGGCGTCGGCGACAATGGCCTGCATCTCCTCGAGCGTGTACTGCGCAGCCTGCGGATCGTCCCCCTTGGAAAGCACGCCGCCGGTGGCGCAGATCTTGATGAGGTCGGCCCCATATTTGATGTTCTGTCTGACCATGTGCTGCACGGCAGGAATGCCATCGGCCACGCCATCCCCGACAACGTGGTATTGGGCGGGGAGCAGATTCTCATCGCAATGGCCGCCGGTAATGCCCAGGGGCGGACCGCTGACGAGCATGTGCGGGCCGGGAACCTGTCCCACGTTGATGGCGTCGCGCAGGTCGACATCGCTGTAGCCGCCGGCGCCCACATTGCGGACTGAGGTGATGCCGGCCAAGAGCGTAGTGCGAGCATTCGCGACGCCGGTGATGGCCTCTTTGGCGTTGGTGGTGGTGAGTTCCAGGTAGGGGTCAAAGTCCGGATCGCCGGTGAGGTGCGTGTGTACGTCGATGAGGCCGGGCATCACGGTGAGACCGGAGAGGTCGATCACCTTGTCAGAGGGCTGGGCTTGAATGGAAGCGCTGGGCGCGATGGACTGAATCGTGTCGCCGACCACGACGATTGTTTCCGCATCGAGAAGCTTGCCGGTCTTTACATCGAGCAGGTGGCCGGCCCTGACCAGAGTACGCGCAGGCGAAGGATTCGCGGCCGGCTGGGCAGCGAGGAATGACGCGCCCATTGCCAGCGCCAATGCAATTTTCAGTTTGGGGTGAGAAATCATGCGTGCGCCTCCTGGAGGGATTGCTGGGGGAATGCAAGGGAAGTCTAACAAAGCGGCTTCAGGAGGCGCGTTTCCGGATTCAAGAATCAGTCTTCTAGCCCCATTTCTTGCCCTGGCTTTCGAGATCCGCGCGGCCGAGATCTTCGGGAGTCATGGCAACTCTGAACTCGACTTCAGCATTGAAGGTCAGGAACCAGGGCTCGGCAAGCCGAGGGACATCGGACGGGCTCTCGACATTCACGATCAAGATCCCGCCGCGCTTGCCCTCCCGCTCTCCGAACCAGGCATGTTCCGGCTTGATGGATTCGAGAATCTGTTTCATCTTCGCCCCAGCGGTTCCGTTCCTAACGAGGGAATTGAACGGCTCAATGGGACATTGAACCAGCATCATCATGCGCATGTGAAACCTCCATGTGCTCGCGTTCGCGTTCGTTGACTTGCGTTCTCTCACGAACGGCACGGGCGGAGAATACCACAGGGCTCATTTGAATGGCTTTAAGTTTCTGTGACAGGTGCCGGTGCATCGATGAATCCGCACGCCAGCCCTCAACTCCTGCGCCATTGGCTGCCCGGTAACATAGCTTTAGTCATTCTCCTGTTCTAAAATTCATGCTGGCAATCATTGATGAGGAAACCGCGTGGCAATAGACCTGGCCGGTTGACCCTGTATCCAAGAGGACATTCGATGAACTGTTTCCGTTTTGTTCCGGTACTTATTTTGGGGGCAGGTACTGTGCTGGCACAGACTCCCGCGGCCCCGAAGCCCGATGATTCCAAGCCGAAGGCTCCCGCCGAGACCAAAAGCTTTGATGTCTCGGCAATCGACAAGACCGCCGACCCGTGCACGGACTTCTACCAGTACGCCTGCGGCAACTGGGTAAAGAACAACCCCATTCCGTCTGACCAGGTGCGCTGGGCGAGGTCGTTCTCGCAGGTTCAGGAGCGGAATCGCTACCTGTTGTGGCAGGAACTGGACGCCGCCTCAAAGGATCCCAAGACTCCTTTGCAAAAACAGTATGGTGGTTTCTATGCCGCCTGCATGGATACAGCTGCGGTGGAGAAGAAAGGCATGACGCCCATCGAACCGGCTTGGAAGGAAATCGCCGGACTGACTGAGGCCAGCCAACTGCCTGCCATGCTTGGCCAGCTTGAGAACCACGGCACGCCGGACGGTTTCTTCGAATTCGGCGTGGGCGTTGACCAGAAAGACTCCTCGAAGCAGATTGCCGAGATCTACCAGGGTGGTCTGTCGCTGCCCGACCGCGACTACTACATTGTGGATTCGCCGCGCTTCAAGGCGATTCGGGCACAGTATGTCGCGCACGTTACGAAAATGTTCACGCTGGCCGGCGATGCCCCTGAGCAGGCTGCCAAGGAGGCCGCCGCGGTGATGGAGATCGAGACGGCATTGGCCCAGGCCGCCACCAGCCGCACGGAACTACGCCAGCCCGAAAATCGCTACCACATTTACACCGTTGAAGATTTCCAGAAACTGGCGCCCGGTTTCGCCTGGGACACATATTTCAAAGCGATTGGGATCGGCCATTTCGACACATTGAACGTGGCCACTCCCAATTTCTTCAAGGCGCTTGACGGGCTGCTCAAGAGCGAGTCTCTGGAGTCTTGGAAGAGCTACCTGCGTTGGCATGCTCTGCACGGGCAGGCCGAATATCTCTCCAAGGCGTTCTTCGACGAGAACTTCGATTTCTTCTCCAGGACGCTGGCCGGCCAGCAGGAGCCTCAAGCGCGATGGAAACAGTGCTCGCGCCTGACCGACAATGCGCTGGGAGAGGCGGTGGGCCAGGATTGGGTGAAGCAGAACTTTCCACCAGCGGCCAAGGACAGCATGGATAAACTGGTTGCCGCACTTGAGAAGTCGCTGGGGGACGACATCAAGACGCTGCCATGGATGGGCGACGAGACCAAAAAGGCGGCCGAAGAAAAGCTGGCCATGTTCCGCAACAAGATCGGCTATCCGGAGAAGTGGCGCGACTACTCGAGCGTGAAGGTGGATTCGACTGACCTGATCGGGAACACGCACCACTCAGCTGTCTACGAGCGAAACTACAATTACGCCAAGCTGGGCAAACCGGTGGACGAGAAGGAGTGGGGCATGACGCCGCCGACAGTGAACGCCTACTATAGCCCCTCGTTCAACGACATCAACTTCCCGGCTGGTATTCTGCAGCCGCCGTTTTTCGACTTCAAGGCCGACCCGGCGGTAAATTTCGGCGGCATCGGCGTAGTGATCGGCCACGAGATGACGCATGGATTCGACGACCAGGGCGCCAAGTTCGATGGCAAGGGCAATCTGCGGCAGTGGCAGACCGATGCAGACCTGAAGGCATTCAAGGAGAGGACGGAATGCGTCGCCAGCGAGTACAGCGGCTTTGAGGCTGCCCCGGCCAATGGAGACGCCCCTGCACTCAAACTCAACGGCCATCTAACTCTGGGCGAAAACACCGCCGACAACGGGGGACTGCGCATCGCCTACATGGCCTTGCTGGATACGCTGGCGGCGCAAGGCAAGACAATTGGCGACAAGATCGACGACTATACCGAGGCACAGCGGTACTTCATCGGCTTCGCGCAGGTGTGGTGCCAGAACCAGACCGAACAGGTGTCCCGGCAGTTGGTGCTGGTCGATCCACATTCCCCTGGCAAATGGCGCGTCAATGGCTCGGTGCAGAACTTTGACGAATTTGGAAAGGCCTTTGGGTGCACCAAAGGTCAGCCGATGTATCCGGTGAACTCTTGCCGTGTCTGGTAGGCTGTTTCACGAAGCCGACAGAGGAATCCGCAAAATCGACAAGGATCCCCTGGCGGCAGAGACTTGGATCTGCCGCCGGGCGATCTTGCGACGGGATGCCTTGCAATGACCTCGCCAAGACCATTTCGGGTTACCGTGCCCGGGGCAAGACGGGGGAAGTCCCGTTGACGTTTCCGTTCATCGGCACGTCAAAACTACAAACGCTTTATCACCTGGATGGGAACGAAGCCGAGCATTGGATTGGGCTGTGTCCGGGGAAAGGTAACTTGGGAAAAACAGTTGTTTTAGCCAGTCTTTAGCCGAAACTAGGCATAAACAGCCCTCGGCTTTTACAATGCATCAGGGACCCGTCCCAACCCAGCTCTGCTGTGGAACTAGCAAACTTGGCGGCGCACGCCCGACCAGGATGAAGGAATCGCATGAAGTTCACGAAATTCGGCAAGGCACTTCTGATGGGCGCCCTTTCTGCTGGCGTTATCCTCTGTGTTACGTCTTGCGTTCGTAGTTATACGGTCGGCTATTTGTATGTCACAAGCACGGTGACGGCTGAGTCCACGGGTAACGGCATCATCAGTGGCTACAAGATCGATCACAATACAGGCTTCCTGATCCCCATCAACGGTCTGCCCGTCGGCTCGGGCGGCGCCAATCCAGGACGTGCGGTGCTCGTGAACGGAAGCCGCTTTCTTTATGTGCTGAATCAGGGCGTGAACGCCCAGAACGGATCGACCTGCACCACCGCCGACCCCTGCACGAACCCGAATATCACGCAGTTCTCAGTCGGCGGAAACGGCATCCTCACCCCGGAGCAGACCTTTTTCACCCAGGGCATTAACCCGTTCCGGTTGCTCTCGGACACGACGGGACAGTATCTGTTTGTGCTGGACCACGATTCCCCATCGAATGCCGCCTGCCAGCTCGCGCTCGGCGCATCGGCTACCACGTGCGGTGACATTACGATCTTCCAGATCAACCAGACGACCGGCCGGCTCACCCTGGTTGTGAATGCCCAGGTTACCCAGGCGGGTGGAACGCCGCTAACCTACTTCCCGGTTCCCGCCAATCCCATCGACTTTGTGTTCACCGGCGGATCTGTCTTTACGCTGAGCGGAACCCCAACGACCGGCGATGTAGTGTTTCCCTATACCTATTCCTCCTCCTCGGGCCAGTTGACCCTGGGCCAGAACAGCCCTCAGCCCCTGGGGATCCACCAGGCCACGGCGATCGTGACCGCCGCCAATGTCATCTACGTGCTTGACAACGAACCGGTGACGATCCCGGCGAACAGCACTTTCAATACCCAGGTCCAGACCTATCCCAGCCAGATCCTGCCCTTTACTGCGGGTACCAATGGCGCGCTCCAGGCGGAGACCGGAGGGATCATCCCGGATGACTCTACGCTTGCCAATCCGATCTACCTCCTGGTGGAGTCCAAAGGGAAGTTCCTTTATGTGGCGAACCAGGGGAACAACGTGCAGGGCGTGAATGCCAATAGCGGGCTTGCCGGCTATTTCATCACCACATCGCCGTCTTATCAGCTCTCCTTCCTGAACCCGTCCAATTACGGAACGGGGTCGGGCCCTCAGTGTATTGTTGAGGACCCATCCAATCAGTTCATTTACACCGCCAACTTCGTCGATTCAACCATAACGGGCCGAGCGGTAGATCCTAACGACGGCGTGCTCAACCCGCTGAAGGTGGCCAACAGCTACAAGCTCCAGGGTCAGGCCAACTGGTGCCTGGTTGATGGGCGAACCAACTAAGGAATTTTGCCGCGTGAAATGCGGCGTGTGACGGGCGTAGACGCCTGCCGCATTGGCTAACCCCCGGCTAGGTACCGGGGGAGTCAAGAGAGAACGTAGCCGAATGCCGGGCGCGGCATTTCCCTGGGCGCTTTGGTGTTCGATTCCAAACCTGAGTTTTTGGGAACCGATGTTCGGGGCCCGTGACGAAAGATGCGCATGAAGTTGAACAAATCGAGCCAGCTGCTGCTGGTCTCCGCGGCCAGTCTGCTGGTGGCATCGTTATTGACCGCCTGCTCCCAGCTGACTCAAACTCTGACCGTCGATTTCGTGTTCGTGGCCAGCTCCAAAGCCGCCGGCCCCAACAACTACGGCGAGATCGACGTATTTGAGGTCAATTCGGAGTCGGGGCGGATGCGCCAGATTCCAGCTTCGCCGTTTCCGTCGGGTGGACGCTACCCGGCATCCGAAGCTGTTTCATCTGACAACGGAAGCCTGTTTGTGGCCAACGAGGACGACAACACCATCGTCCAGTTTGTGATCGGAAACGACGGCAAGCTCTATCCATTCAACACGGTCAACACGCCGGGGGTCTTCCCTCTTGCGATCGCCGCCAATGCGACCAATCTGTTTGTCGTGGATACTTACCAACCCCTGCCAACATGCTCCACAGCGGCTCCCTGCGCAGGTTCCATTGCGGTGTTTCCACTGACTGCTGCCGCGAAGAATGTCCCCGTCGGGATTGTGACGCCCGCCGTTACCAACCCCGCCATCAGCGCCAACTATTGGCCGCTCACCCTGGCCGGCAGCCCTTCCGACGTGATTGTTCCCACCGGCGTCAACCTTCTGGCTGGTGGCGGCTACGTGTACGTCACGGCCTATGACTCCTCCGTGGTTCCCAATGTTGGCTACGTCTTTGGCTTCTCAATCGGGTTAGGAGGCGTGCTCGCTCCGCTGGCCGGTTCGCCCTTCTCCGCCGGAGTTCAGCCTTCGGCCGTCGCCAGCTATTCTTCCAATAACAGCGCATACGTGTACGTCACCGATCTCAAGAGCGGCAATGTCCTGGGCTACTCGGTTGCATCAACCACCGGGCTCCTGACCCCGCTAGGCGGCAACCCGTTCCCGGCAGGAAACGCGCCCTCTGCGATTGTCGTCGATCCGTCGTTCCCCTTTGCGTATGTGGCCAACTCCACTGACTCTTCGGTGACCGCCTACTCCATAAGCAACGGCGCACTCACCAGCGTGGGCACCTACCCCACCGGCGTGCAGCCCGTGGCCATCGGAATCGATCCATCGACCAACCATTTTCTCTACACCGCCAACTTTCTAGGTAACAACATCAGCAGCTTTGAGTTGAGTCAAACCGCGGGCACGCTTCTGGATGGCCAATTCTCTCCATTTGCCGCCAACGACCAGCCGACAGCGATTGCAGCGATCCCGCACGCCGGCACCGGCTCCGGCGTATTGCCATGAGAATCTGAAATTGAATCTGCCGCAGGAACTGGGCAGATAGCATCACCCCGTAAAGGGCTTTTACAATACTTACGGGGCAACCTAAACGAGTTTTCCTGGGGCTGGAATTCGATGGCCCACAACGAAGGAAGCGCATGAAGTTCAGCAAACCGAGGCAGCTTTTTCTGCTCTCCCGAGTCTTTATCCTCCCCGCGATCGGTCTTTTCCTGGCCACTCTTTTGACTGCCTGCCAGCTTGTCACCATCGACTATGTTTTCGTGGCCGATTCCGCCGGCCCTTCAACAGGAAGCGCCGGGCAGATTCAAACCTTCGCGGTTGACTCCGAGTCAGGCGCGCTGCGCCAGGGTCAGCCGACCGTCCCCTCTGGCGGCGTGAACCCGGTTGCAATGGCCGTCACCGGAAATTTTTACCATCTCTATGTTGCCAATGCGGTAAGCATGAACGTTGTTCATTTTGCGATTTCTCCCAATGGCGTGTTAACCGCCAAGGACACGATCACCCTGGCCGCCGCTCCGACTGCGCTGGCGGTAAACGCGGCCAGCAACTACCTCTATGTTGTCTCCGGAACAACCTCCGCTACGCTCACCGAGTATCCTATCGCGATCTCAGACGGCACTATCGGCGCTCCCACTGCCCAGGTTGCGCTGACGCTTCCCGCCTATCCGGCCGACACGATTGTCCCCACCGGGGTAGACGTACTGGCGAACGGCAACAACGTCTATGTCGCGGCCTATGACTCCTCCGCCTACAATCCCGGCGGCACACCAACCAGCGCGGCCAACCCCGGCTGGGTGTTTGGGTTTGCGATTAACTCGGGCGGGGCGCTGACTGCAACCGCGGGCAGCCCCTACACCGCCGGCGTGAAGCCGAGCGGCATCTCCAGCGACCCGGTCAACCGTTTTGTCTACGTCACTGACTTTGCTTCCAACCAATTGATTGGCTATGGAATTCAGGGTGGCGGAACGCTGAACTTCCTGATCAACGGCCCCTTTAGGACCGGCAACCAACCCAGTGCCATTGCGATTGACCCACGCGGGATTTACATCTACGTTTCCAACTCGCTGGATTCAGACGTTTCGGGCTACTCCATTGCCCTTCCCACGGGCACGCCCGCGGCGATCGTTGGCACAACCAGTTCTCCAACCGCGACAGATACCCAACCGGTCGCAATTGCCATTGACCCGGCGCTCGGCCGCTTCATTTATACCGCCAACCACCTGGGTAATTCGGTTTCCGGCTTCCGGCTGAACCCCAACACGGGAGCGGTCACAGACACCCAGGCGACCCCCTATCCCACGGGCCCAAATCCAACCGCGGTGGTTAGCGTTCCTCATGGGAACCATTCCCTGCAGTCGGTAACGCCGTAATTGCAG
>JBARBP010000240.1:0-8228 GCA_049793195.1 Occallatibacter sp.
GCCGTGGCATTTCTGTTTTGGCTTGATCCCTGAGCCCTGAATTCTGATCCCCGGTCTTACGACTCCGACTCGCGCCCTTTCAGGTTCCTCGACAGCACCTTTTCCACGACCTTCTCCACGTCGGTCAGGAAGAAGCTGTTAGCCGGCTGCTGCACGGCAATCTGCGTCCCTGTGTGGCCCAGTGCTGAGGCGATCTCGTTCCATCGGAAAATAGTTGAATTCACCGGCATCATCACCGGCTTACGGACGGCTTCCGGCAGAGCACAATACGCAATCCAGATTCCCATTGAGCCCAGAATGATTCCTTCGTGGACAAACTGCAAAGGAGCGGTCAGCGACGAGTGCTGGGACATGAGAGAAATCGACACGAAATCGTTGGTGGCCAGAAGCCCAAAGCCCAGAGCAATCCCGAAAGTCATGTCGCGCACCGAGAGGCGCAGCGCATTCAGACTCAGGCACAAAAATGCCAATAGGCAAAGCTCCAAAAAGCTGACCGAGCGCATCAACCCCATCGAGATATCGGGAATGACCTCAAAACCTCGATGCAGCAATGACATCGAGGAGAAGGTGAGCACCAGAGACACCAATATTGCCCAGCGGAAGATCACGATTCCGATCTTCAAAAGCCCCGGCAGTCCCGAGAGTGCGGAACGGAAGACCTCAATGCAGACGAAGAATAAAATTACGGCGCTGGCGAGATACACCGCCCAGTAGCCGAAAAAATAGACGAAGTAATACCCACGGCCCCACGGCTTCGACTGAATATAATAGACACCTTCCAGCAGCGGTGACGATACCAAGCGCAACGCCAGGTAATATCCCATTGCCTGGAAACGCCAATGAAGCTTCCGTTTCCAAAACAGGTATCCGAGCACAGCCCACAGGCCGATTTCGACCAAACTCAGTGCCGACATTGCGAGTTGAGGAGACATAGGGGCGGCTAAATTACTTCAATAACCTTCTCAGAATAGCGCGTTTCCCCATGCTGCTCAACCCGCAATCCGGATTCGTCGCTACCACTTTCGTGCTACTTCTGCTTCTTAGCGAATTCCGGGAATGGCGCTTTGCACATGGACACCCGGAGGGCAGGGAGCCCAGGGCCCGCAAATTGGGATCGGACCGTCAGGCTGCGGCCCAGCGGCGGCTAGGACTTGCGTGGTAGGAGAAGACAGCGTTGCGGCAGCGGCGCCGGCGAGGACTACGCAAACAGCAAATGCGCGGATGGCGAGTTTCATTGTGGGTGACCCTTTCTAGGAGAATTGACACGAAACAAGGTTCCGTGCACAACTGAAGGCTAGCGCATATTTGATTATAAGTCTAGTTTTTTCATATATATACATAGATAGTAATCGCTATGATTACCGAGGTCACCAGAAAGCCCTCCACTCCAGCCCCTCGACTACCTCAGAGCAGCCCTGATTCGACCCCTTTTTCAACGCCTCCGCATGTTAAAATAAAGTCAGACAGAAGGGCTTGAAATGCCTCCCTTTTCACACGGTTAATCCCCACATTTTCCAGTCGAAATCGGGTCTCGGTGCCGCCCCCCTCCCAACCGGGCTCGCGGCCTTAGCAACGCGGCATATGTACCGCAATTGGAAACCTATGGCGACTAAGACGATGGCGATCGATGTACCCGATGGGTACCCCGTCCCAGGCAATGGCGACGGCAACGGTAATGGCGGCGACAACGGTAGCTATACCGGCGAAAACATCAAGATTCTTGAAGGCCTCGAGGCAGTCCGCCTTCGCCCCGCCATGTACATCGGCTCCACCGGCGATATGGGGCTTCACCACTTGGTCTACGAGGTGGTCGACAACTCCGTCGACGAAGCGTTGGCCGGCTATGCCCGGAAGATCGACGTCGTCATCCACGTAGACAACTCTGTCACTGTCGTCGATGACGGCCGCGGCATCCCCGTTGACCTGATGGATGTCGGCAACGGCAAGACAATGCCCGCTGTGCAGGTGGTGCTCACCAAGCTCCACGCCGGCGGCAAATTCGATGCTTCCACATACAAAGTTTCAGGCGGCCTGCATGGCGTCGGCGTCAGTTGCGTCAATGCTCTCTCGCAGGAGTTCGACGTAGAAATCTGGCGCGACGGCCACACCTGGGAGATGGACTTCAGTTGCGGTGCGCCCACAAGCGAACTGCGCAAGGCAGGCACCAGCAAAAGGCGTGGCACCAAGATCCACTTCCTGCCCGACAAGAGCATCTTCACCGTCACCGAGTTCAACTACGACACGCTGGCCCAGCGGCTCCGCGAGATGGCCTTCCTCAACAAGGGTCTCGAAATCACGCTCACCGATGAGCGCACCGCTGATGCGAAAACCGGTGAAGCCCGCCGCGCCGAATTCAAATACGCCGGCGGCATCGCCGAGTTCGTCAAGCATCTCAACCGCGGCAAGACCGTGCTCCACGACAAGCCAATCGTGATGGAAGCCTTCCGCGACGGCGTCGAAATGGACATCGCCCTCCAGTACAACGATAGCTACTCCGACACCGTCTTCAGCTTTGCCAACAACATCAACACCGTTGACGGTGGCTCGCATTTGTCCGGATTCCGCACTTCGCTTACCCGCACCATCAACGCCATTGGCCAACAGCTTGGCCTCTTCAAAGATCTGAAGGAGAATCTGAGCGGCGATGACGTGCGCGAAGGCCTGGTCGCCGTCATTAGCGTCAAGCTGCCGCAGCCCCAGTTCGAGGGACAAACCAAGGGCAAGCTCAACTCGGACATCGCTGGCACCGTGCAGGCATTCGTCAACGAGCGCCTCGGCGGATTTCTCGAGCAGAATCCCCCCATCGCCAAGCGCATCATCAACAAGGCCATTGAGGCCGCCCGCGCCCGCGAGGCCGCCCGCAAGGCCCGCGATCTCACCCGCCGCAAGGGCGCACTCGATGGCGGCGGCCTGCCCGGCAAGCTCGCCGACTGCTCAGAGCGCAACCCCGACCGCTGCGAACTCTACCTCGTCGAGGGCGAGAGCGCCGGCGGCACCGCCAAGCAGGGACGCGATCGCCGCTTCCAGGCCATCCTGCCCCTCAAAGGAAAAATCCTCAATGTCGAGAAGGCCCGCTACGACAAGATGCTGGGCCACGAGGAAATCCGCGCCATGATCACCGCGCTCGGCTGCGGCATCGGCAAAGACGACTTCGACGCCACTAAGATTCGCTACGGCAAAATCATCCTCATGACCGACGCCGACGTCGACGGCTCCCACATCCGCACCCTGCTGCTCACCTTCTTCTTCCGCCACATGACGGAGCTGATCAAGCGCGACAACATTTACATCGCGCAGCCGCCGCTCTACAAAATCAAGAAGGGCCGCTTCGAGCAGTACATCAAAGACGATCGCGAATTCGTAAAGGTGATGGTCAAGCGCGCTTCGGAAGGCATGGTAGTGCGCCACGGCGAAGCCGCCAGCCGCATTGAAGGCGCCGACCTCACCCGCTTCATGTCTACGCTCAACGAATATTTGAGCTTCGTCGAAAAGGTCGACAAGCGCATCCGCAACGAAAGACTGACGGAGCTGCTGGCCCGCGCCGAGCTCACCCACCGCGCCGATTTTGCGTCCAAGGCCGAAAGCGAAGTGCCCGAGAAGCTCTCTGCGCTGTATACCCAACTCACCGAGCGGGCCGACGATTTCCAATTCAAGGTGGCCGCGCCGGTTGAGGACGAAGAGCATCACACCTGGTCCGTATGCTTCACCGATGCCCAGGGCGCCACGCGCTGCATCGACTGGACCCTTGCCTCCAGCCCCGAGTTCCGCCAAATGATGGCCAAGTACTCCCTCATTAAGGAATTCCTCGAGCCGCCCTTCCTCATCGAGTTCGCTGCCAAGGGCGCTGCCGCAAACGCAGCCGATGCCGTCGAAGAATCGGATGAAGCCGCCGAAGGCGAAGCGCAGGCTGAAGTCAAGCAGGCCCGCCGCACCGCCCGCCTCCCGCAGGAGCCGGTCGAAAAGGCCACCGCGCGCGAGCTCTTCACCTACATCGTCGAACAGGGAAAGAAGGACTACCAGGTCCAGCGCTACAAAGGCCTCGGCGAAATGACCTCCACGCAGCTTTGGGACACCACCATGGACCCGGAGCGACGTACCCTGCTTCGCGTCAAGCTTGAGGACCTCGCCGAAACCGACGCCATCTTCACCACGCTCATGGGAGAAGATGTCGAGGCGCGCAGAAAATTTATTGAGGACAATGCGCTCGACGTAAAGAATCTCGACATCTAAGCTCTGTGGGTCTCCGGGTGCACCTTGCTCGTTACATATTCTCAGCTCTCGGAGACCACAATTCTCCCCCGCGAGGAGCAAGAAAATGAATATCCTACGCAGGCTTCTTCCGCATGCTGCGCTCGCACTGGCTTGCATGCTTTCATGCAACGGATGCAAATCAAATACTCAGCAGGCGAATAATCCCACCGTCCAGAATCCCCAGCCAACTCCCACTGCGCAATCCGGCACTTTGCCCGGGCAGCCCCCGGCGTCCCAGGCTGGACAGCCAGGAACAGCTCCTGCATCGCCGGCAGTCGTCAATCTTCCCGCCGGCACGCGGCTTCGCGTGCGCCTCGATCAGGATCTCGGATCCAAGATCTCCCAGCCCGGCGACTCCTTTCCCGCCACTGTGGCCGACGATGTGCTCGTAAACGGGCAAGTGGTCGTTCCCCGCGGTGCTCGCGCCGATGGAACCGTCATTGATGCCAAGCCGCTGGGCAAAGTCAAGGGCGGAGCATACCTCGCCTTGCGGTTGGAGCGCGTGCACACCAATTGGGGCAGCTACCCGGTCTCCACCAGCTCCGTTGATCGCGCGGAAAAAGGCAAAGGCAAGCGCACCGCGATCATGGCAGGTGGGGGCGCAGGATTCGGCGCGCTCGTGGGGGCACTGGCAGGCGGAGGCAAGGGTGCCGCAATCGGCGCGTTGGCCGGTGGCGGCGCCGGTACCGCCGGGAGCGCTTTCACCGGCAACAAGCAAATCTTCCTCCCCGCCGAAACACTCCTCACCTTCCGCCTTGAGAATTCAGTCCAAATCACCGAACAGAAATAGCGTCGACGCGATCAACCAAACACAAAACCTCCCGTGCCCCACCCTGTCATTCTGAGCGCATCAGAGTCGAAGAACCCGCTTCTTGCAATTCCAATGCGCAAGGGTGGGATACCACGACTCTCGACCAGGAGCCTCAAGCCCCGCGTCTGCGAACGTCTTCAAACCTCAGAAAGAACTGGGATTCTTGTTCGCTCGCAAACCAGGGCGCAAAAGCGACGGATGTCCGGGCGGGAGGTGGCCAGGGGGCGATTTTGGCAGCACGATAGGCCGCGAGGCAAAACTGCGGCGCGCCGCCATCACTCCGAACGTAGCGCTTCCACGGCGTTGACCTTGGCGGCGCGAGCTGCCGGCACAGCAGAAGCCAGCACGGCCGCAATCAGGATCACAGTGGCGGAAGCGGCAAAAGCAAGTGCGCCGGGTTGATGGATCTCCGCGAAGTATTGGCCGATTACGCGTGCGAGGGCAAGGCCTGCCAACACGCCCGCGCCCACCCCGATGCCGGCCATGGCTATGCCTTCAACAAGCACAATGGTGAGAATGTTGCTTGGCGGAGCACCGAGCGCCATGCGAATTCCAAACTCGCGCGTGCGCCCACTCACCGAGAAGGCAAGCACGCCAGCCACGCCCACAATGGAGATCAACAGCGCCACCGCTGCGAATCCGCCAAAGACAATGGCATTGAGGCGGTCAGGCGCCAATACCTCGGCGCGAACGTCTCCCAGTGTGCTGGCCTTTTCAACCGGCTGGTCTGCCGACATCTCGCGAATGGTTCGGGTGATGGCCGGAACCAGCGCATAGGCATCCTGATGGGCGCGCACAAACAGGCGTCCATTCCATCCTTCCTGCTCGATGGGCTGATAGATGGTCATGGCCGGCGCCGGGATCATATTTTCATCGTCGAAATCAGGCACTACGGCAACAATGCGCCTGGGCTCGGTACTGATGCCAATGAACTTCATCACCGGGTCGTTCCACCACAGTTTGCGATTCACGGCGTCTTTGCCTGGATAAAGCATCTGCGCAAGACTCTGGCTGATGATGACCACTCGTTCAGAACCATCCTTGTCGCCGTCATTGAAGTCGCGGCCTTCCTGAATGGGCACTCCGAAGGTCCCGAAGAATCCCGGCGATATGGTGCGAAACTTGGCGCGGTAATCCTGGCCGTCGTCGCGCTTAACGCCTGTCGCTGCGAAGGTAAAACTGATGTTCAGCCCTTGATCGTCGCGCCATGGAGCAACGAAACCTGACGCCACATGCTCCACTCCCGGCAACGCGCTGACTCTGCGCTGCACTTCACGATAAAACTCATCCACCTGCTCGGGCGTTTTCCCATAGGACATCGTCGGCAAATTCAGCGCCAGCACGTTAGCTGAATCGAAAGGCGGCCGTGTCTGCTCCAGCTGAAACAGAGTCTTCATGAGCACGCACGCCCCCGCAAGCAGCAGAAACGAGGCCGCAATCTGGGTGACGGCAAAGACGCGAAGCCGTCGGCTGCTTCCGCTGGCCGCGCGCGTTCCTTTGCCCGCGAGCCCGCCTTGCGGCGCATTCGCCGAGGGCAGCCGCGGAATAAAAGCCAGAAAGACGGCCGCGATCAGTGCCAGCCCGATCCCGAACCACACCAGGCTGAAATCCAGCGTCAGCTCTTCGGCGCGTACCGAGAAGCGCGATGCATACCGGCCCAGAACCGCCACCATCGGCACCGCGAGCACAATTGCCGCCAAGCCTCCGCTCCCGCACAACACCAGGCTCTCTGCCAGCAAAGAACGGCGAAGCACCGCGGTACTCGCACCCAGCGCCGACCGAATGGCCAGCTCCGGTTCGCGCCGGACCGTTCGCGCCAGCACCAGGTTGGCAACATTCGAGCTCGCGATGACAAACAGCAGCCCTGAAGCCGCAAACAGCACCCACAAGATGGTATTGGCGCGCGAATTGATCTGTTCGTGCAGGCGCGTCACATCGATTCTGAAATGGTCTTCGGACTTGTACACCTCGGGGTGCGCTGCAATCATGGCGGCGTAAACGGTGCGCAGTTCCGCTCGCGCGCCATCGAGAGTTGCGCTGGGAGCGAGCCGCGCGAACACCTCCGTCATGCGATGTTCGCGCCCGGTCACCATGGTCGCGGAGAGATGGTGCGGGCTGGTCACGATGTTGGCGATGATCTCCGTTGCCACCGGGTAGGGTACCGACGGTTCCAGAACTCCAACCACGGTAGCGGTCCGCGCGCCCACGACGCTCTCCAGCCGCACCGTCCTTCCAATCACGCTGGGATCGGAATGCAGTGACGTCCTCCAGAAGTGATAGGTCAGCACGATGGCTCCAGCGGCATTTGGACCGTCGTCGGCAGGAGTCAGCAAGCGCCCAAGCGCAGGGCGCAGCCCCATCACCTCAAAGTAGTGCCCATCGACCACACCGGCGGGAATCTCGCGCGGCGTGCCCAGGCCGACGATGGTGAAGTCGATCTCTGAAAAGGTGCCGAGCTCGGTGATGGTCTTCAGCCTGCCCCCGATGTCCTGAATCTCGGGAATTGAGAACGTCGCATTGGTGTCGCCAATGCCGGGGGCGCTTTGGCGCAGGTAAAGCAACCGGTCTTCGTCGCGGTTCGCGAGCGGACGCAGAAGCACCGCGCGCACCACGCTGAAGATTGCAGCGTTCGCGCCGATGCCCAAAGCCAGCGTCAGTGCAACCGTGATCCACAACGCAGGTACACGTTTCAGGGAGCGCACGGCAATTTTCAAATCGCGAAAAAAAGACATATCGGACCTCCGTTCAGGCGGTTTCCTCCGCCCGCATTCAAACCCCGCGCGCAAACCCTGCACGCAAACCAGGGTTCCCGGCGACTGGTCGTCGCTGGGTCGAGTATTGCAAATTCTTTTAGCCCGTAGTCGCGCCGATCGTCAGCTTGCCTAAGCCAAATGAAAAGCAGGACCGTCGGCAGGGAAGTGCCAATACAATCCTAATGATTTTTCCGACGCCCTGCTCTCAGCGTATCCTGTTTTTCCGCCGCCGCTCCTCGCTTGCCTTCATGACTTCATCCAAGTCCCCGGCTGGCCGAATCTCGAAAATGTTGCCATACGTCAAAGCCGGATGCTGGCCAATGAGCTGTACGGCATGATTCATGTCTCTCGCCTCAAGGACGAGAAGGCCGCCGAGTTGTTCTTTGGTTTCGGCATAGGGGCCGTCGGTCGTT
>JBARBP010000241.1:0-6395 GCA_049793195.1 Occallatibacter sp.
GACGGCACCCGAATACGCAATCGACTCTCCAGGGGAAACGATAGAATAGCACGAAATCAAAACTCGTGCTACCGCTGCACAATCCCGCTGAATTGCTGACTCGCTGTCGAGTGCAAGAACCCTGGGCGGTCGCTTTACGTGAACCCCAGATTCACCATAGAGGCCCGAGACCGCTCCCCATTTGCAGGCCTCCGGCAGATCTACTTGCCTTTATATTCCGCGTCCGTCACCTTATCCAGCCACACCACGCCGACGCCTTTGTCATTCACTTCCTGCATCGCCAGATGCACCATCGTATTGCCAGGAGCTGCGCCGTGCCAGTGCCTTTCGCCAGGCTCAATCGTCACCGTGTCGCCGGGATGAATCCCCTGTATCGGCTCACCCTCCTTCTGTACCAAACCATACCCCGTCAGCACGTGCAGCACTTGCCCCAGCGGATGCGTGTGCCATGCGCTGCGCGCGCCCGGTTCAAAGCTAACGCGATAGAGGCGCACACGCGACGGATCCGCGCCCACGGCAATTTCATCCACCCAGACATTTCCGGTAAACCAGTCTGCCTCGCCCTTGCGGCTGGCCCGATCTTCGCTGCTCACAATCTTCATGACAACCTCCTTGCTCATACGCAATCTCAATTGTAATAACTCATGCCGCGCAATCTTCTTCCAAATGTCACAGTCCCATCCCCATCGCCGCGGCTTTCCCCCATCGCAATCACGCCACACCAATGCTCTCGCCCGCAGTATCTCCCGCACGCAGAACGGCCACCCCGAAGGGTGGCCGTTCTGCGTCCGTGTCGATAAAGGAAAGCGGTTTAGCGCTCGCCCTTCCGCCAGTTGATCAAATCGCCAAGGGTCGTCGTCGAGCTGGATACCGGATGCTTGTGTGTATCCGTCTTGTAGTTCTCCACCTGGGCACGGCTGGCCTCATGGCCCACTGCGCGCAGGCTCAAGCCTACCTTCTTCTCCTCGACATTGATCTTGATGATCTTGAAGTCGTGCTCCAGGCCCGTCTCCAGCTTCGTGGCTCCGTCGTCGCCGGCCTCGGAGATGTGGCAAAGTCCCTCCACCCCCTCCGCGATCTCGACAAACGCGCCGAATTGCGCCGTCCGCAGCACCTTGCCATGGACCACGTCGCCCACGCGATGCGAGGCGAAGAAGCTCTCCCACACGTCGGGCTGCAACTGCTTGATGCCCAGGCTCAGCCTGCGATTCTGCGGCTCAACGCCCAGAACCACCGCCTTTACCTTTTCGCCCTTCTTCACGATCTCCGAAGGATGCTTCACCCGCTTGGTCCAGCTCAGGTTTGAGACGTGTACCAAACCGTCGATGCCATCCTCGATCTCGATAAACGCGCCAAAGTCGGTGAGGTTCCGAACCCGTCCCTCGACAATTGCGCCAGTCGGATACTTCTCGGTCAGATTTTCCCAGGGATTCTCGAGCAGTTGCTTCATGCCCAGCGAAATCCTGCGATCCGCCGGATTCACGCTCAGCACAACTGTCTCGACTTCATCCCCTGGCTTCACCAGCTTCGAAGGATGCTTGAGCCGCTTCGACCAGGTCATCTCCGAAAGATGCACCAAACCTTCGATGCCCTGTTCCAGCTCAACGAACGCGCCGTAGTCGGTCACTGAAAGCACGCGGCCCTTCACGTGCGCGCCCACCGGGTAGCGCTCCGTTGCGTCCAGCCACGGGTCAGGCGTCAACTGCTTGAAGCCGAGTGAAACGCGCTGCTTGTCCTTGTCGAACTTCAGCACCTTCACCTGGATCTCGTCGCCCACATTCACCAGGTCGCGTGGATGCGTCAACCGTCCCCAGCTCATGTCGGTGATGTGCAGCAAGCCATCAATGCCGCCCAGGTCCACAAACGCGCCATAATCGGTCAGGTTCTTGACGGTGCCAGTAAGAATCGCCCCTTCGCCCAGATGCTCCAGCGTAGTGGAGCGCTTGGCGTTCTGCTCTTCTTCAAGAATTTCCTTGCGGCTCACAACCACATTGCCGCGCTTCTTGTTCAGCTTGATCACCCGGATCTCGATCTGCTGACCCAGGTAGCCGTCCAGGTTACGTACCGGACGAATCTCAAGTTGCGAGCCCGGCAAAAATGCTTTCAGTCCGATGTCCACCGTAAGGCCGCCCTTGACCCGGCTGATCACCGTGCCCATCATCGGCGTCTTGTCGTTGGCTGCCTTCTCAATCGTGTCCCAAATCCGCAAACGCTGCGCGCGCTCAAAGCTGACAAGGTAGCCGCCTTCCGGCTCCTCGCGCTCGATCACCACGTCAATTACGTCGCCGGGATTGAACTTTACCGCTCCGGTGTGATCCAGAACCTGCTCCAGGGGCACAAGACCCTCGGACTTCAGGCCCACATCAATCACCAGGTGCTTCTCCGTCTGCTTGATCACGGTTCCGGAAACGATCTTGTCTCCATACGCTTCGACGGCTGCCGCTTCCGCGGCCTGCTCGCGCTCAAATGCTGCCAGCGCGGCAGAAAAATCGTCCATGGACTCAAGTCCATGTTCGGGGGCCTTCGCGTGTGCGGTTACTGCAACCGCAGGCGCTTCCGGTGCAAGCGTCTCGACGGCTGTTTCGGGCGTCGCAACAACTATTTCCGGTGTCTCGACAACTGGTGCAGATGCAATCTCTTCGGCCGGCGCGGCCTCCACTGTTTCGGCCTGGGCGACAGGCTCGGTTGGGGCATCGGCGTCCAGCGCGGGTACTTCGATTACTTCGGCGGTCTCTGGGTTGGACGTGGATTCGAACGACGGCTGCTCTAACTCCGTCGCAGGGTCTAGCGTTGCGGTTTCCATTGTGGTGTTCAGGGTTATGCTCTCGGGTTCGGGATTGAGGACGTTTGCCATCGCTGCGTGCTCCGGAATTCCTTGCTCCCACGGTCAACCTTGCTGACCTGGGGTGGCCTCCTGGCTGCGATTGCCGCATCAGGAGAAAACAAAAGCCGTATCCCCACCGTTGCCAACTGTGACCGTACCGGATGTTCCGTCCAGAGAGATGCCAGCCCAGCTTGAAGCTGAAGCAGAATAAAACAGATGGTCTCCCAGAAAAACAACCGGCAGGTTACGGCTTGCTGGTGGGCGGCCGCAACTCTCTGCTGGAATTCGCGCAGGAAGCTACGCTCATGAGTGTACCAACCTAGACAACCCAAGGTCAATCCAATCACCCGGTCACAGTCGCCTGCATCCCCAAAATTCCATTCAGAAACCGCATCCTGCCGGGTGTCTTTTGTCTCGCCTCTGTGACTTGGCAATCCAATAGTCCAGCAATAAGTTAAACGCCGAAACCTAAAACTCGGGACTTGAAGAATTGCCATCGTCAATCCCTTCTATACTGTTTTGAACGGTGCCGCAATGGATCATCTCTGGACTCCCTGGCGCTATGCCTACGTCACCTCGGCGGATACAGCCGTGCGGCCCGGGGTTCCCGAAAGTCTCGCCGCCTGGCCCGGCGACCTCGGCTGTGTCTTCTGCAACCTGATTGCTTCTATCGACTTCGCAATTGCCAATGGCGCCAGCGCCGATCAAGCCGATGCTGCCGGTGGGCTCGTTCTCCGCGGAAAGCACTGCTTCATCTGCCTTAACAGGTACCCATACACCTCAGGCCACTTGATGGTCATGCCCTACGCACACCTTGACCGCTTGGCAGCCCTCCCCGTTGAGACCGCGCACGAGCTCATCGATCTTTCGCAGCGGACGGAGCGGGTTCTGGAGCGCGTCTACAAGCCGCACGGCTTCAACTTCGGCATGAATGTCGGCAAAGCCGGCGGCGCTGGCGTCGCTGGCCACCTGCACCTCCATGCCTTGCCGCGCTGGGCCGGAGACACCAACTTCATGACCACCGTCGGCGAAACTCGCGTTCTTCCGGAAGACCTCGAGATCACCTGGAAGCGCATGCGCGAAGCCTTTGCTGCGGAGCCGGCCTAGCGATTTTTGCTCCGCCTGCTTCATCTCCTCCATTCTCAATTCCCTTGTTCTTCCCTTGTTCTGAAATGACACACAATTCCCAAAATGAATCTGGTTCGCTGGACTTTCTTGCCCCGCTGGCTCATTTAGTGCGCCGTTTTACCGATATATAGAGTCAGACAATCCTTGCCGGGAGATTCAGTCGATGCCGACGTCCACCAGTACAGTTGGTCCCCGCCCAGCGATCGCTGAAACCGCGAATGGGAACCGCGAGGGCTCCTCGTCCTTCCCTGACCAATTTGAAAACTCCGATTGCCCGTCTATACCCAATCGCGGAATCGTCCTCGGCCTCCTGACATCTGGCGCGCTTTGGGCCGCCATCATCCTCGCCGCTCACGAACTCCGTCAGCTGTTCCGCTAGCCGCATTTTCCATTAGGTTGGCTGGTCAATTCAGAGCGGGCGCGGCTCTGTGCCCCGCACAACGCCGCTGACTTGCTGACTTGCTATTTCCGCGAAGCGGAAGCCAACTTGCCGAAGTTTTCAAAGAATCTCATCAAACCCTCTACATGAACATCAAATTCACCGCACTAGCCCTCTGCCACTTCTCTCTCGGAATTAGCGCCGTCGCTCAACAGGGTCCGCGACCACTCCTCTGACTCCATCTCCCGCACATCCGGCTGCAGCTTCACAATCTCGGCAAGCTCTCCATCCTCGTGCGCCAGCTCTCCCAATTGCCGCCCATACGAGAACACCCCGCCCTTGCCCTCAATCGACCCAAGAAACCGGTTGTAGTAGTCCACGCTATTGTGCAGAGCGTTGCCAAGACGAGCCACATGCCCTTGCGCAACAACAAGCTTTTCGTAAATTCGTTTGCCCATCTCGTGGATCGCCTTGGCGTTCTTGGTGATTTCCATTTGCTGCCAGCCGAACTCGACCGCGCGCAGCAGTGCAATCAACGTCGTAGGCGTTGCCATCACCACTTGATTCTGCGCACTGAACTCAATCAGCGAAGGATCGGCCTCGAGCGCCGCGCTGAACAGTGCCTCGCTCGGCAAAAAACAAACCACGAAATCCGGAGCCTTTTCGAATTGCTTCCAATACGCTTTGCTCGACAGGTCTTTCAGATGCTCCTTCACGCGCCGCGCATGTGTTGCGAAGCGCACCTGCTGAACCGCCGGATCGGTACTGCCCGTAGCGTCGAGAAATGCATCCAGGGGCGTCTTGGCGTCCACCACGATCTCGCGTCCATTCGGCAATTGAATCATCATGTCTGGGCGCAGCAGTTTGTCATCTTCGTCGCGCGCCGACACCTGCTCTGAGAAGGAGCAGTACTGCACCATTCCCGCGTACTCCACACAGCGCTTTAGCTGCAGTTCGCCCCAGTTGCCGCGGGTCTTGGGAGCACGCAGCGCCGTGATCAATTGTGCGGTCTCGTTTTTCAGCGCATCCAGCGAAGCGGGAATTGAGTTTTGCATGGTTTCAACCAGCGTCTTTACCTCGGAATAGGCGCCAGAGCGGCTCACCTCCATCGCACGGGTCTGCTCATCCAGACTCTTCAGTGCGGCTCCCAACGGATCGAGCATCGTCTGGATGGCCAGTTCCTTGGCTTCCAGGGTTTGCTTTGCGTTCTTGGTTTGCCCGTCAAGCTCCTGTTTTGCCAGCGTTAGAAAACTCTGGTTGTTCGCGCTCAGCGCCTTGGCAGCCAGATCGCCGAAGGCCTTTTCCATGTCGGCCTGCATCTGCGCGTATTTGTTCTTCTCCGCTGCAACCTGCGCCTCGGTCGCGCGCAGTTCACCTGTCAGCCTAGTAACCGAGTCCTGCAAGCTCTTTGCCGCCTCTGTCTGTACCGTTCTTTCCGCCTCAAGACCGGTCACTCGATCGCGGAGTAACCGGCTCTCCCCCGCGGCTGCGGCTCTTCCAAGCCAGTAGCCCAGCAGAACCCCGGCAAACACCGCAATCGCCCCCAGAATCAAAGATTGCATCCCATTCCCCTCTTCGCCGAATATACGCCTTCGCCCCTGTGCATTTCCGGCCGATTTGCCGTGCCGGCGTCAGAAGTTTCACCCCTTGATCTCTGACCCCTGATCTCTGTTCTCTGTGTTCGCTTTACACGCCCCCACCCGCCCGGTAGACTTGAAGTTTCGGGGCCATTCGCTTTTTTATGTGCGCGATGGTTGTCTTTCCCTGCCTCAGGCCAGTATCGTAGGCAGGCGGAATGGGAGCGGTCGTCAAGCTCCCCGAAAAGAGTCCTGATTTTCCAAGAAAACGAGGAGAAACACAGCATGGCCGTTGAAGAAAAAGTAAAGCAGATCATCGTCGAGCAGTTGCAGGTGGACGAAGCCGAGGTAACCCCTGGCGCCAGCTTCCAGGAAGACCTGGGCGCCGACTCGCTGGACGTGGTCGAACTCGTGATGCAGTTCGAAGAAGCCTTCGATCTCGAGATTCCCGACGAAGACGCCGAGAAAATCAAGACCGTCAAGGACG
>JBARBP010000242.1:0-10031 GCA_049793195.1 Occallatibacter sp.
CTCAGGAGTCCGCAAGGCGCTTTAGGACTTCTTCGTTTTCAACCATGATCTTCTTGACAGCCTTCATTTGCCGCGTGAACTCGGAGGCATCCCCGATTCTCTCGGGGACATCGCCTTCAACCGTTCCACCCTGATCTTGATCCGAGCAATTTCTCGCCTTTTCTTCCATCTGGATCACCTTTTTCGGCTTCGCGCCAACTCCCTCATCGGCTGGCTCAGCTTCTACCGCCAGTCGTCCCGCGCGCGGTCCAGCCCTTCATTCATCACACTCTCAAAGCCTGTGTGCTTTTTGATGAAGATCTCGCTGAAGGCCCGATCCTGGCGCAGCAGAATGGCCTGCAGCCGCACCAGTTCCAGCAGGGCCAGAAACATGGCGATCAGCGACCGCTCCGAGCGGGTGTGGCTCAGCAGCCGGCGCAGGGCCACCGGCTTGTCTTCCATCGTCAGGCGTCGTGCCAGAAACTGGATCATCTGACCCACCGTTACCGAGTCTTCCTGCACGTTGATCGTCGGCCGGTTGCGGGCCCGCTCCAGAATGTCGCGGAAGACCCGCACCAGATCCACCGTGTCGGCGGCAATCTCCGGCTCAGCGCTCTCGTCGTCCTTGAACTCGCGCATCCCGGGATTGGTCCAGCTCGCCGCTTCCAGCATCTGTTTCTGTTGCAGCATCTGGGCGGCATTCTTGAAGCGCTCGTGTTCCAGCAGTCGCTCCACCAGCTCGCGCCGCGGATCCTCGGGGGCATCGTCTGGCCCCGCGGGTGCGCGCGGCAGCAGCATCTTGCTCTTGATGTGGATCAGCAGCGACGCGGTATAGATAAACTCGCCCGCCACATCCACATCGGTCGCCTTCAACTGGTTCACATAGGCCAGAAACTGCGCCGTGATCCGCGCGATGGGAATGTCGTAGATGTCGATGTCCTGCTTGCGAATCAGGTCCAGCAGCAGGTCAAGCGGCCCATCGTACACCTCCGAAACAACTACCGAGAACGGCGATAGATCGGCTTCGTTGTCGCGGGTCGCTAACTTGATAAACGGCTTCGCGGGCGCGGCCTGCTTTTGTTCTGGCTCCGCGGTGGTCTCTTCCTCTGTCGGCGCCTCCGCAGCAATCCCAGCAGCAACTGATTCGGCAGCAATCACACTTGTCTCAGCTTCGGCAGAGACAGCCTCCGTAACCGCTCCACCAACAGGCACGGCCTCGCCCGCCGCGATTGGCTCGGCCACATGCTCCGAGATGGGCTCGTTAATTTGCTCGTTCAATTCCATCGGCTCAATAACAGGCTCGGGGACATCTTCAATAACCAGCTCCGCTTCCGGTTCGGCCTCTTCGGCAATTGCTTCTTCAGGCGCAGGTTCAACCGGTGCCACCGCCTCGTCAATAATCTCGGCTTCGCCCACTTCGGGCTGAATTTCAGCTTCGTCTGCTTCAGGTTGCCCGGCTGCCTCTTCCGGAAGCTGGTCAATCGCGGGCTCATTCAATTCTACGGACGAATCGGCCAACTCCGGTACTGCCTCCTCAAAGGATGTTTCTTCACCCACTGCCAGCTCAGCAACGGCATCAGCCTCCGGCTCTGCTTCAACCCCGGCGACTTGCTCCACAGATTCCCGAGGTTCCTCAAACGTTTCGCGAACCGGCTCTTCCTCGGCAGGGACCTCCGCCAGAACCTCGTTCCCAATTACAGAATCCACAATAGTCTCGTGCTCCAGTGAACCCTCACCCGCAATCTCCACTGGGTTCTCGTGCGCGACCTCAGCCACACTGGCTGCCACCGGCGCATCCACTGGCTCATCGCGAGTCTCCGCCTCTGCCTTACGCTCGTCGTGCGCTTCGATCGCCGCAGCACTTTCTTCCGCAAACTCATCCGGCAAAGTCTTCTCCGCCGGTTCCTCCTCCGTCGCTATCACCGCAGCAACTGTTTCGAATGCATCTGCCGTCTTCTGGTCCGCCTCAGGCGCGGGTGTAGAACAAGAAGCCACCGGCTCGCCCGACTCTTCAATATCCGCTTCGATTTCAGGCGCAGCCGCAGCCGCGATCTCGGGCACGGCAACCGCCTCAACCACATTCACCGCCTCTGCAACCGGTTCAACTTGCGGTGAATCTTCGTTCAAATCTGCTTTGTCTTCCGGATCTTCGTCATGCCCGCCAACAATCTCCGGATGAGCAACAGTCTCCGGATAATCTGAAGCCGTTTCTTTTTGCGGCCGAGAGAAGAGCCCGAATCCCGAGCGAATTCCGCCCAAAGCGTAACTCAGCGCCCTGCGCCACCACGGGAGTCTCTCTTCTTCCATCTGCATTCCCCTGGCGGCTCACGCCACATCTACAGGCTGGTTCCCGCTGACGACGGCAACTTCATCGCAGAACGCACCTGCACCATGGTCTGCTCAGCGCGCGCGGTGGCCCGAAGCGAGCCATCATTCAATATCTCTTCCACCTGTGCATCGCTGAATCGCGCCCGCCGCTCCTGGATAGGCAGAAGAATATTAACCAGCGCATCGGCGGCCCAGCTCTTGCATTCAATGCACCCGATTCCCGCCGTGCGGCAGCCGTCGTACACCTTGGCCAGCGTCTCCGCCGTCGAGAAGACCTTGTGCAGATCGCCCACTGGGCACTTGTCCGGGTCGCCCTTGTCAGTGCGGCGAACACGCGCCGGGTCCGTTACCATCGTCTTCAGCTTCTGCCGCACGACAGGTTCCGGGTCAGTCAATTGAATGGTGTTGCCATAGCTCTTCGACATCTTGCGGCCGTCGGTTCCGGGCAGCTTCGGCGAAGGAGTCAACAGCACCTTGGGTTCCGGCAGCACTTCCTGTTCCCCAAGTTTGTAGAACAGGTTAAACCGCCGTGCAATCTCGCGCGTGATCTCCACGTGCGCTTGCTGGTCCTGGCCTACCGGCACAAACTCCGGCTGATAAAGCAGAATGTCGGAAGCCATCAGAACCGGGTAGCCGAGAAAGCCGAAGGTGGTCAGGTCCTTGCTGGCCAGGTTCTCCTGCATCTCCTTGTAACTCGGCACGCGCTCCAGCCAGCCGAGCGGCGTAATCATGCCCAGATAGAGTGGCAACTCAAAGTGCGGCTTCACCATGCTCTGCACAAAAATAGTCGACCGCGCCGGATCGAGTCCCGCGGCAAGAAAGTCCAGCGCCACTTCAAGCGTGTTGGATGCGATCCCCGATGTGTCGGCGTAGTCGGTGGTGAGCGCATGAAGGTCCGCGATAAAAAAATAACACTCGTAGTCGTCCTGCAACTTCACCCAGTTGGCCAGTGCTCCCATGTAATTGCCGAGATGCAGCTTGCCGGTGGGACGCATGCCGCTAAGCACGCGGGGACGGGGAGATAAGGTTGCGAGTTCAGGCATCTTGATCTTCGATTCCAGGGTGGCGCCATCAAAGTGCCGCCGTCTTTAAAGAAAATTGCTCAAAAAGGCTCATTCCATTGTAGCGGGGAAGCGAGCAGGGCCTCTAGATAAGGGTCATCCTAGATGTGGATAAGCGCGGTATACACAAGCGCCAGCGCTGGCCGCAGCAACATCGCCATGATGAAGCCTCCCACGAAAATCATGAACAGGTAACTGACCCATATGGGAATCCGGTCATACGCCTGCATGGCGTTGTAGGGCAGCAGATTGCGCAGCAGTCGGCTACCGTCGAGCGGCGGTATCGGCAGCAGATTAAAAAAGAAGAGCGAGAGATTGATGAGCACGGCCAGGCTGCACAGCAATGCCACGGGCTGAATCGGTACCGGGCTCCCCGGGCTCAACGCCGCAATAAATGAGGCGCGGACAATCATGCGGCCATCGGGAAGCGCAACAGCCATAACCGCCAGAGCGCAAAAAGCGACCAGCACCAGAACGATATTCGATACCGGCCCCGCCAGTGTAGTCAGGTTGTCGTCGCGCACAATCTTGTGGAAGTTGCGCGTGATCACCGGCGTCGGCTTGGCCCAGCCCACCAGGAATCCGCTGAAGAACGAAAATCCAATAAAGGGCCCAAAAATAATCAATGCGGGAAACAGCAGCGTCCCCACCGGGTCCACATGGTACATGGGGTTGAGCGTGATGCGGCCTTCCAGGCGCGCCGTCTGGTCTCCCAGGCGCGAAGCCATCCAGGCATGTGCGCACTCATGAAAGCTGAGAGAGAACAGCAGCAGAACAAACTCGAAAACGGCAATAAGAAAGCGGGTTTCTAACAATCGAACTCTCCACTAGTGGAAAGCTCAGGTTAGCATGTCGGCGCGGATGTACTCTACATCCCACTGACGGGAAAAGTCCCCACTGCCTCACCCTCGGCGACATGATGTCCGGGCAAGACAATCGCATGACTCCCGATGCGGGCGCGTGGCCCGATCACTGTCGGTACCAGCGTTATCTTTTCGAAGTCATCCGGATCATGGGTCGCCGTGAGGATGCGCGCGAATGAGCCAATCACCGCGCCCTTGCCAATCGTCAGTCCGGCGCGGTCGTTCAGCAGCGCTCCCTGGCGGATGATCACTCCGTCACCGATCGACATGTTATATCCAAAGGCAAGCTCGACGCCATGATAGATCTTCACGCTCGAGCCGAGGTGTTCAAAGATGTGCCGGCCAAGCATGCAGCGGAATCGCAGCCCTAGCCAATGATTCAGCCCAATCGGCGAGCGGTCGAACATCTTCCAGAACCACAGCAGCGGCTTGCGCCGCGCGTAGAGCTCGCGGTTAGCATCGGGAAAATACTCCGCCTCCAGCGTCACATTGGCTGGGTCCAGCGAGAGCGCGAGCGTTGTACCGGGCAGCTCCGAGGTCAGCGTGATGCTGGCTTTCAATCCGTGCGGGCGGCCAAGATAAAGCTGGTGAAGCTGGTCGCGCACAATCTCCGAGCGTCGCTCCGGCGAGCTGTGGCGGATAAACTCGTCATCCAGAAACTGGAGCCAGCGGCGGTAAAGCTCTTCTGCTTCGGGCGCGGGATGAGGAACGCAGTTCGGAGATTCCATTGGTAGTGAAGATACACCAAGAGAGTGGATTGCATCGAGAGTGGCGCTGTCAAAGTTCTTTCTCGCGGCAAATGAAAGACCCAAGGCGTGCCTGGGCGGGGTTTGCCATCGCCGCAGCCGGTCTACTTCTTTCCTTGAACAATCCTCGAGCCCGGGCCGTTCTTTTTGGCAGCCCGTTTTGCCGCGATATCGTGCATCTCCCTGCCCAGCTTCGATTGATTGATGGCGACCTGTATCCCCAGGTTGATGATGTTGCTCGTGCCCCAGTAGAGCGCCAACCCCGATGCGTAGTGCCACAGCATGAAGCCGAACACAATCGGCATCATGAACGCCATCATTCGCCGTTGCCCTGGGTCCATGCCCGGGGAGGGAGTAATGTACTGGGTCAGGAACATGGTCAAAATGATAAGGATCGGCAGAATGTGCAGCGGGTCGGGATTCGACAAGTCGCTGAGCCAGTACCAGTGTGCCTGGCGCAGTTCCACCGCGTTCTGCAGCACGCGAAAGTAGGCGAAGAACAGCGGCATCTGCAGGATCAATGGCAGGCAGCCGCCGTACATATTCACGCCTTCGTCCTTGTAGAGCGCCATCATCTCCGTGTTCATCTCCGACCGCTTGGGGTCGTTCACCTTGAGATGTGCGTAGCGCTTCTTGATGGCGTCCACCTTGGGCTGAATGCGCATCATCTTCAGCGACGACTTCATCATCATGAAGCGCGTAGGCAGCATCACCAGGCTGAAGATCACCGTGAAGATGATGATGGCCCAGCCCCAGTTCCCAATCCCGTGCTCCACCATGAAGCGCAAAACAATGTAGAGAGGCTTGGCGATCACCGTCATCCAGCCGAATTGAATCAGCGACTCCAACGACGGACCCGTCGGTTTGCCGTCCGCGCCAGCCGCGTGAATCGATGCCAGAATGTCGGTCGCCTTGGGTCCCGCAAACAGGCGCACGCGTGTCAATCCGCTCGTGTCGCCCACTGCCAGTCCGATTAGGTCCGCCGGGGTCTTCTGGCTGCTTAAATCGCTCAGGTTCCCGGGCAGATCCATCGAGTTGTGCAGCGTAACCACGGTCGTCCGTTCAGGATTTTCGGGCAGAAACGCCGCTGCAAAATAGAGGTCCATCACTGCCGCGTAGCTGTAAGGCTGGTCGAGGGTCGCGTTGTTGCTCACCTTCTTGGCGGCAATCGAATCCTGCTTTCCGTCGATCGACCACGCAATCTGCGATGCAGCCGAAGTGCGCACCTGCGATCGCGTCAGCGACGAGGGCAGGAACTCCTCCATGTCGCCAAGGCCCGCCGGCCACTCTACCAGCGCGCGCACCGGCGCCCCGTTGCGCTGTACTGAAGTTTCCACACTGATCACGTAGCTCGAATCGAACTTAAACGTCTTCACCACGTCGAGACCGCTTGCAGCGTAGTGGTAAGTCAGTGAGGTGGGCGCCACCACCAGGCCTGTCGACGAAGGCTGCGCGCCCTCCACCGTGGACTGGTACAGCGCATTGTTCAACTGTCCGGTGAGCTGCGGATCGTAGGTGAAAAGAGAAAGCGGATAGCCGAAGTTCTCCGAGGCCTGCGGCTGCACCATGTCCAGCGGCTTGCCTGCGGTGTCCACATACTTCTTCAGAATCCATTGCTTCACCCGAGCCCCGCGATTGGTGAAGACAATTTTGTAAACCTCGTTTTCGACCGTGATATCGGATTCGCTGCTCGCGCCAATCAAGGGAGTCGTGGATGGCGTGCCGTCCGAGGACTGCGCCCCCGCCGTCGTCGATTGAGCCTGCCCCGGCGCAACTTGCGGTTCTGCCTGTTGCCCTGCGTGCTGCCCCGCCCCTTGCGACTGCGTTCGCGGCGTCGGCGGAGGCGCTGCCTTGAAAAAGTACTGATAGCCCAGTAAAGCCACCAGGATCACCAGCGTGAATGCGATGGTCGAACGCATATCGCCGCCGCCGCTACCGCCGCCGGGACCCTGCGTTTGAAGATTGGGATTCTGAATTTCGGGCAAAGGATACGTCCTGTCAGTTCAAGAGAGCAGCCCGTCAGGCCGCCGCTCTTTCTATGGTAACGGTTCGTGGGGAAATGGTCTTGGTTGTGCCACTGGGATCTCCGGTGTCCGGGCGAAGCGGCGGTCGCCGTTTGGGCTGCTTCCTGGGGCGGCTGGCGGAACAGGATCCAGACCTCCGCGGGTAAACGGATGGCAGCGCAGCACCCTCCATATCGCCAGACCCGCCCCGCGCACCGGCCCATGCGTGGAGATCGCAATCACCGCATACTCCGAACAAGAGGGTAGATAGCGGCATCCGCCCGCGCCCAGCGAATGGACGATGGGCGAGAGCCAGCGGCGATAGAAGGCGAGCAGCGCGAGCAGGATGCGCGTCATTGGGCGGATTTCGAGGTAGTTTTTGCCGCGGCGGCGTGCAGGGCTGGTTTT
The DNA here is from genome assembly GCA_049793195.1 of Occallatibacter sp. GTDB lineage: Bacteria > Acidobacteriota > Terriglobia > Terriglobales > Acidobacteriaceae > Telmatobacter. The sequence goes on from JBARBP010000242.1 coordinate 7,389, forward strand.
TCCCCGCTGCGCGCCGCTTCGGTCTTCGCCTGCTGAAGGATACGCACAACCTCCGCCTCAAGTTTCGCAAATTCCATCGTCAGCACCGTGCGGCGCGGATGGAGGATCAGGTCGAAACCCGCGGGGAACATCTCCACATGGCGGCGTAGCGCCTCGCGCATGCGGCGCTTGATGCGGTTGCGCTCATGCGCCTTGCCCAGCACCTTGCCCACGGTGAGCCCAACGCGCGCACCGGCGATGCAAGTTCCGTCAGGTGATTGTGATGCAAGAAACCAGCTCATCGATCCGGACTGCCTCTTTCGGCTGTTTGCATAGGCGCGCTGATAGTCTGCGTGTTTGCGCAGACGAGCACCCGCCATCGATCGACGCTTCTCAGGCTCGTGGCGCTTTTCAGAGTCGGCTGGCTGGGCTGGGGACGTCATGACGGTGCGATCTATTGCTTGAGCCGGAATCGCCGCTGCTGAATGCACATTCCGGAATGGCCGAGAAGGTAACTGGAAACGCGCGCGGGACGGCAGAGGAGCTCTAGTCGCGGAAGCCGGCGCTCACTGCAACGCGCTTGCGGCCGATGGCACGGCGGCGGCTCAACACGGCAGCGCCAGCCTTGGTCTTCATGCGCGCCCGGAACCCGTGTGTCTTTACACGGTGGCGGCGATTGGGTTGAAATGTGCGCTTAGGCATTGAAATGCGCTCCTGCTTCTTCTAAAGAAATCTGTGCTTTGACAGCATCTCTGAGTATATCGCAGGACGCGTTCCGAATCCAGTGCGTATGATCACGGAGTACGAAATCAGAGACATGCGTTCGCTTCATTTGTACGCAATTTGAATGTGCCGCATCGAACCAGATAACGAGACTCGATTAGGGTCTTAACGCGCGTCAACCGCTACCCTGAGAGTTTTTGCGTCAAGTTTCACCATCAATGGTGCAACTCATTCGTGCTCGTGAAAACTTATGTGAAAGAGTGATTGCAACGAACGCTAAATGTGCTACTATCGGGACCGTTCAGGAAAGTTCATAGCGTCCCACGGAACGGGTTTTTATTCACCGCCCCGAATGCAAATTTTCTCGGGCAGACCAGCAACAAACAGGTAAGCGGTTATCGGCAGCAAGACGGAATTTAACATTTTTCCGCCGTTAGAAAGTCGTTGCCAGAATCCAATAAGAAAAACCAATGAAATCTTCCGCAGGCGACGCAGGCAAGGATTTGTACGATGTCATTTGCTACCTCTCCCAGTTCGGCTCTTAATCCCTGGCTCCAGATTCTCGCTGCTTTAGAGAAAAAGGTGATTCGCCAGTCTTTCGAAACCTGGCTCAAGCCCACGCGCTACAGCCATGCAACAGGACGGACACTCTACGTGCGCGTCCCTTCACCCGAATTTCAGCATATTGGCGACAAATACGGCGATCTCATTCAGGAAGCGATTGATCTGCAATCCCTGGAGTTCGACGATGTGAGCTTTGTCACCGCTGAGGAAGATCCGTCGATTCCGCCCCAGCGCAAGGACGGCGGTTTTGCGCCGGTACCCGCGCATGCACCCACGGCGCCCCCACAGGCGCAGGCGCGCACACCCGAACAGAGCCGCTTCGACTGGTCCACCGCTGCCCAGCTCAACTCGCGCTACACCTTTGACAACTTCGTCATTGGCAATGGCAACCAGTTTGCCCGCGCTGCTTCGCTTGCTGTTGCAGAGCGCCCATCCCGCGCCTACAATCCGCTCTTCCTCTACGGCGGTGTCGGCATGGGCAAGACGCACCTCATGCACGCCATCGGTCACGAGGTAAAGCGCCGCCAGCCCTCGGCGAACATCTGCTACGTCTCCGCGGAAAAGTTCACCAACGAGATGATCACCTCGCTGCGCAACGACCGCATGACCAGCTTTCGCGATCGTTTCCGCTCTGTCGATGTGCTGCTCATCGACGACATTCAGTTCATTGCCCAGAAGGAGCGCACGCAGGAGGAGTTCTTCCATACCTTCAACGCCCTCCACGAGAGCATGAAGCAGATCGTTATCGCCTCCGACCGTCCGCCCAAGGAACTGGCCGAGATTGAAGATCGCCTCCGCTCGCGTTTCGAGTGGGGCCTGATCGCCGACATTCAGCCGCCCGATCTTGAAACCAAGGTCGCCATCCTGCTCAAGAAAGCCGAGTCCGAGCAGGTGCAGTTGCCCACCGACGTCGCGCTGTTCGTTGCCTCCAACGTACGCACCAACGTGCGCGAGCTGGAAGGTGCCTTGGTGCGTCTCATCGCCTGGTGCCATCACAACCACATGGAGATCACGCTCGCGTCCACGCAGCAGTGCCTCAAGCAGTTCATTGATATGCAGGTACGCAAGATCACCATTGAGGCCATCCAGCGCGCCGTGTCAGAGAACTTTGGCATGAGGGTCAGCGACCTCAAGCAGAAGAACAACTCCCGCAACGTCGTGGTGCCGCGCCAGATTGCCATGTACCTCGCCAAGCAGATGACCGAAGCCAGTCTGCCCGAGATCGGCCGCCAATTCGGCAACAAGCATCACACTACCGTGATGCACTCCATCGCCAAAATCGACGAACTGCGCCGCACAGACAAGGACCTGCACCGCACCCTCAACAAACTCCAGGATTTGTTGAACGGATAGCCATCATACCGAACGCTATTTCAG
>JBARBP010000243.1:0-7629 GCA_049793195.1 Occallatibacter sp.
GTAGAGAGCTGCAGCGTCATCAAGACGGATTTGCGCATCGGCCACGTAGCCGGCGTCGAAGAGAGCGCGAGCATCTGTGGGATGGGTTGCCAGCCATGGATCAAGCTTGGCCTCGGCGGTCTTCCAGTCAGAGGTGGCAATGGCGGTTTCGGCGGAGAGTACCTGGGTGGGGGGGGACTGAGAGTCGGGCTCGGCTACAGGGGCGTTGGGGGTGACGGCAGATGGCTCAGCGCCGGAGTTCGAGGAGGAGTCCTGTGAAAATCCAGAGCGCGCAGCACTAAAGGAAACGCAGAGCAGGAGGAAGAAAGCAAAACGGAGCACGAAGTACCTCAATAGTTAGTTTAACGGTGGGATACCCGACAGGATTGGTTGAAAGTTGGACGCTCATTGAAAGGTGACGAAAGCCGGTTACCAATTCTCGAAACTGGTTACTATCGCGGGCTCGCTGCCTTGAACGAGAACAACGCGGTCAAATGGGGTTGCATCCATCCAATTCAGGTAGACGACTCGGAGGTCGAGATTTCCCTGGGGGCGGCATCCGGATCGAATTCTGCCAGTGCAACCACTTTGGGGTGCCCCCAATGACATTCGCCACGATGCAACACATTCCGCTCAAATCTGCTTATCTTTGCCAGGACTGTAACTGTGTTTGTAACTGCGCAGACCAGTGTCCGGCGTGTGCTTCGGTGGTCCTGATGGGACTGGCCAGAGTTTTGGACCGCAAGCCGGAGTTGAAACTGCAACTGAGCTATGCGAGGCTGCAGGGAATCCAGCCATAACTCCCACTGTTGCCGCTGAAATAACCAAGCGAGATTCGACGAGCCCGCGCAAGCGGGCGGCCTCTAGGGCGCCTAAGCCCTGAATAGCCGGAATGCGCGCGGCGACTTCTGCCGGATTAGAATGCCGCCGCCGATTGGCCGTAATTCTGTGGCAGACGCCTGTGATTTCTCCGGGCAATCTGCCCGATCTCCGCACCCTATAATAAAGAATGGCCGGTTGTGCTCTGAACCTCTCTGAGGGGACTGAGATGCGGCCGGACGACTTTCTCATCCGGTGCTTTCCCTTTGAACGATGCCATCATCATCCGCGGTGCGCGGACTCACAACCTGAAAAACATCTCCTGCGAGATTCCTCATGGCAAGCTGACGGTGGTCAGCGGGGTGTCGGGATCGGGCAAGAGTTCGCTGGCCTTCGACACAATCTATGCCGAGGGGCAGAGGCGGTATGTCGAGTCGCTTTCAGCATATGCGCGGCAGTTTCTGGAGCGGATCGAGAAGCCGGATGTGGACGAGATCGATGGGCTGGCGCCGGCGATTGCCATCAAGCAAAAGAACTCTACGCGCAATCCGCGCTCGACGGTGGCGACAGCGACAGAAATCTACGATTACCTGCGGCTGCTTTATGCGCGCTGTGGGACGGTGCATTGCGTTCACTGCGACGGGCTGGTGAAGCGTGATTCGGTGGACGAAGCGGCGGAGGTGGTTCTTGCGCTTGGCGACGGAACGCGGCTGAACGTTTTGTTCCCTGTGGTGAGTGCTACGCCTTCGCCGGAAGCTACGGCGGCGATGGCGGCAAAGGCGGCCAAGAGTGCCGGGCGCCCGGCGAAGCCAACCGCCAAGACCAAACCGGTGGCGAGCGGCGGTGACTCGCCGCATACCGAGACGCTGAAGGCACGGCTTTCTGAGTTGCGAACCAGCGGGTTCAACCGGCTTTGGCAACAGGGCAAGATTGTTGAATTTTCGACGCCTGAGTCACTTCTGGATCTGGACTTTACACTTCCGGTGTTTGTTCTTCTGGATCGGATTGTGGTGAGTGCAGAGAATCGCGCGCGCATTGTGGACGCCGTTGAGACTGGGTACCGCGAGGCTGGCGAGGTGATCTTTGATGAGGCTTCTCGTCAACCCACGAGTGAAGACCTCTCCCCCACTCCAGCAACCAAAGAACGTTTGTCGGGGACCCCAAAGCCACGCGACGATGCTCGGGAGCACAGGCGGCTGCGCTTTTCCGGGGCTTACGAGTGCAAGAACTGCCACCGTCCCGGCAGCGAACCGGAGCCGCGGCTGTTCAGCTTCAACAATCCCTTCGGAGCTTGTCCGCGCTGCCAGGGTTTTGGGAATACAGTGGACTTCGATCTGAACCTGGTGATTCCGGACAAGGGGCTGAGTCTTGCCGACGGCGCCATCGATCCGTGGAACCGTCCCAAGTACAGGCCGTGGTACAGCGAACTCCGCAAGCTGGCGCCGGAACTGGGAGTGCCTCTGGATGTCCCTTGGCGCGAGTTGCCGGAGGAGGCACGCGAGACTGTGCTGCGCGGCAAAGGTGGCTTTGTGGGCGTGTTTGGATTTTTTGCGCAAATGGAGCGCAAGAAATACAAGCTGCATGTGCGGGTAATGCTAAGCAAGTATCGCGGCTACGCGGAGTGCCCGGATTGCCGCGGGCAGCGGTTGCGCGCTGAGGCGCGGTCGGTCAGGATCGATGGCAAAAATATCTGCCAGGCGTCGGCACTGACGATCGCGCAGGCTAAAGCCTTTTTTGACGCGCTCAGGCTTTCGCCAATGCAGGAGGAGATTGCGGGGCCGATTCTGCATGAGGTTCGGCAGCGGCTGAGTTTTCTGGATGCGGTGGGGCTTGAATATCTGACACTGGACCGGCTGGCGTCTACGCTTTCAGGCGGTGAGGCACAGCGGATTCAGTTGGCCACTTCGCTGGGGTCGCGGCTGGTGGGCGCGCTCTATGTGCTGGATGAGCCTTCGATCGGGCTGCACACGCGGGACACGGCGCGGCTGATTCATATTCTGGAAGAGCTGCGCGACCTGGGGAACACGATTCTGGTTGTGGAGCACGACGCTGACATTCTGCGCGCGGCCGATCATCTGCTGGACCTGGGGCCGGGCGCGGGAGAGCATGGCGGCAAGCTGATGGCGGAAGGAATTCTCGCGGAGATCGAGGCCGATCCAAACTCGTTGACCGGCCGTTATCTTTCCGGCAAGATTTCGATTCCAGTGCCGACGCGGCGGCGCGAGCCGGGCAGGGAAAAGTTGGTGCTGCGCGGGGCTCATGCGAACAATCTGCACGGGCTGGATGTGGAGATTCCGCTGGGGATGCTTGTGGCGATTACAGGCGTCTCCGGGTCGGGCAAGTCCACGCTGGTGCACCAGGTGCTTTATCGAGCAGTGGCGCGGGCGCTGGGGCAGAGCGACGGGGCCGATCCGTCAGGAGTTTTTAGGTCTTTGTCGGGTGTCGAACGGTTGAATGACGTGGTCCTCGTCGATCAGACACCGATTGGACGCACGCCGCGCTCGAATCCAATTACCTATATCAAGGGATTCGATCTGGTACGGGAGTTGTTTGCATCGCAGCCTGAGGCCAAGCGGCTGTCGCTTACGCCGGGACATTTCTCGTTCAATGTACCGGGCGGCCGGTGCAATACCTGCGAGGGCGACGGCACGGTGACTGTCGAGATGCAGTTCCTGGCCGATGTTGAACTGCCGTGCGAGGACTGCAACGGTACGCGCTATCAGACAAAGATTCTTGAGGTTCGATACAAGGGAAAAAACATTCACGACGTGCTGCAGATGACGGTGAAGGAGGCGCTGCGCTTCTTTGCCGGGCAAACCAAGCTGCTGGAGAAACTCGCGGTGCTCGATGAGATCGGGCTGGGCTACCTGCGGCTGGGACAATCGGCCACGACACTCTCGGGCGGCGAAGCACAACGCGTCAAGCTGGCGGCACACCTGGCTCAGGTGCGCGCGGTGAATGCGACTGCCAAGCCCTCGCAGGCGAGCCGCGTGCTGTACATCCTCGATGAGCCAACAACTGGGTTGCACTTCGACGATGTTTCGAAGCTGCTGACGGCGTTTCGCAAGCTGATCGATGGCGGTGGATCCCTGATTGTGATCGAACACAACCTCGATGTGATCAAGTGCGCCGACTGGGTAATTGACCTCGGGCCGGAGGGCGGCGAGGGCGGCGGACGCATTGTGGCCGAGGGCACGCCGGAGGAGATTGCATCGAATCTCATGTCGCATACCGGCAAGTGGCTAGCGCGGGTGCTATAGCGGCGCCCGGCCTGGATTTGCCATACCCTGCACAGATTGGATACAAAGGGTGGAGCTTTTTTCCGGCTCAAAATGGCTCTGAACGTAAACGTTGTCGAAAATCACCGTCACGGGACCTAGGAGGGTTAGTTGGCTTTTACAATTCCTGCCGGAATGACCGGTAAATCATCGGCGAACACCAAGGACGTCGAGGCTCAACTGATTCCTGCTGGACGCATGGTACCGTTCGTTTTGGTAACCGCACTGTTTTTTCTGTGGGGCGTTCCCAATAACTTCAATGACATTCTGATTCGCCAATTCATGAAGTCATTTGAGATAAACCGGCTTCAGGCGGGCCTTGTTCAGTTTGCTTTTTACCTGGGTTACTTTCTGCTGGCGATGCCAGCTGCGAAACTGATGGAACGCGCGGGTTACAAGGCAGGAATACTCATAGGGCTTTGTCTGTACGGTGCGGGTTGCATGCTGTTCTGGCCGGCGGCGATCGTTGGGCAGTACTGGTTTTTTCTGACGGCGCTGTTTGTGATTGCCATGGGATTGGCGTTTCTTGAAACCGCTTCTAGCCCGTTCATTCTGCAAATTGGCGATCCTGCGACGGCGGCGCGACGGATCAATTTCGCGCAAGCTTTCAATCCATTGGGCAGTATCTCCGCGGTGCTGGTGGGCAGCCGGTTTATCTTTTCGGGGATTGTGTTGAAACCGACGCAGATCGCGGCGATGCGGTTGGCCGGGACGTACGGGGGCTATCTTCGCTCGGAGACGCTGCGCGTTGTTGCTCCGTATCTCGGGCTGGGAGCGATTGTCCTTTTCTGGGCCGTACTGATTGCGCGGACTCCGTTTCCTCACACTGGGCTGGACTATTCGCAAACCACTCTTGCGAACGAGCATTCGAAACCATTGTGGCGACGCAAGCACTTTGTGCTTGCCGTGGTGGCGCAATTTCTCTACGTAGGCGCACAGGTGAGCATGTGGAGCTACATGATTCCCTATGTAATTTCGGGGACAGGCATCGGTGAGCGACAGGCCGGCTACTGGCTTACAGGCGCGCTAGTGGCCTTTACCACTGGACGGTTCTTTTCCGCGTGGCTGCTGCGCTTTATTCCTGTACAGCATTTGCTGGGAGGCTACGCGGTGCTAAACGCGGCGATCTGCGGGGTCGCGGTGCTGAAGCCTGGGTGGCTGGGCGTGTATTCACTGGTTGCTGCGAGTTTTCTGATGTCGACGATGTTTCCGTCGATCTTTGCACTGGGGACCAAGGGGCTGGGTGCGCGCACCAAGACCGGCGCGGCGGTGCTGGTGATGTCGATTATCGGCGGCGCGCTGATCACACTTGCGATGGGCCGAGTTGCAGATCGGGTGAGTATTTCGGCGGGGTATCTGGTTCCGGCGGTGTGCTTCGCGGGGATTGCGCTATATGCGTGGCTGGGATCGCGGTCGGATCCGGAAGAAATCGCTGAGAGGTCAGTGGCGAGTTAGCTAATCAGCGAAAGGGCACCGCTTCGCTGAGCCTGCTTGAAATGGGAATGCTTTAAGCGAAGCGCCCGAGAAGCGTGCCTCCGGGGCTGACGTTCACGGTGATTTTGATGCATTTGAGTAGGAGCTAAAGCCCGTACTCTTCAACTAATGCCCGCACCCTTCAAAATGAGCGACTGACAAGAGGCTGCGTGCCTTGACGCGGGTGATGCGGGACACGAATAATGCATGAGGCATTATCAATACGGTCTCCGTCCCTCAATCTGGAACGCCTTTAACCTGCAGCCTTCAGGAGCCGACATTCCATGGCAACAGCTCAACAACCTGCCGCGCATGAGGTTCGCCGCGGTGTCCAGCCACTGCGAGCCGGCCAGGGTACGTCCTTTATCTGGCGCAAGCTTCACTCGCTGCTCGGAATTATTCCCATCGGCGCCTTTCTGTTGGAGCACTTGCTTTCGAATTTTGAAGCGCTAAAGGGTCCGGCGGCGTACGGTGCGCAGGTGAAGTTCCTGAACAGCCTTCCCCTGGTGCGGGTTCTGGAGTGGGTGTTCATCTTCCTGCCGCTCATCTATCACGCTGGCTATGGCGTCTATATCTGGCTGAGGGGTAAATCGAACATTGTCTACTATCCGTGGGCTGGTAATTGGATGTACCTCGCCCAGCGCTATACGGGACTGATTGCCTTTGCCTATATATTGCAGCATGTGATTCGCCAGCGGTTCATGGGGATCAGCTTGCCGGAGAACCCTTATGCGGCCTTCGCCAAGGTGCAGCATGAGTTGGCCAATCCGTGGATGGTGGCAGTTTATGTAATTGCGATGATCGCCATCTGCTGGCACTTTGCTTACGGCGTGTGGCTATTTGCAGCCAAGTGGGGCATTACACCCGGCGAGACCGCGCGAAAGCGCTTTGGCTATGCCTGCGCCGCGCTCGGGATCGTGCTTGCGGTGATGGGACTGGCCAGCATTTGGGCTTTTGTCGGCGGTAAATACCCGAATGTGCCATACGACGTGCCTGTTGCATCAATGACTGCCCCGGCCAATTCCGGCGACATTTCGATCTGAATAGCTCCCAGCAAGCAGCAGGAGCTATCGCCTGCTTTCCCTGGAAAGGAAAAACAAGTTCATGGCAGCACCAAGAATCATTGTGGTTGGCGGAGGGCTGGCGGGCCTGGCGGCGGTGATCAAGATTGCCGAGGCAGGCGGGACCGTCGATCTTTTTTCGATCGTGCCGGTCAAGCGTTCTCACTCAGTTTGCGCGCAGGGCGGCATCAATGCGGCCAAGAATTTGAAGGGCGAGGGCGACACCACAGACAAGCACTTTGACGACACTATTTACGGCGGCGACTTTCTGGCCAATCAGACTCCGGTGAAGGCCATGTGCGAAGCTGCGCCGGCCATTATCGACCTGCTGGACCGCATGGGCGTGCCCTTCAATCGGACTCCCGAGGGGTTGCTGGATTTCCGCCGCTTCGGCGGTACGCTCTACAATCGCACCGCATTTGCCGGCGCCACAACTGGTCAGCAATTGCTATATGCACTCGACGAGCAGGTGCGCCGTTACGAGTCCGAAGGCAAAGTCAAAAAGTATGAAGGCTGGGAGTTTCTTTCCGCCGTGCTCGACGCGAAGGGGCAGGCGCGCGGCATTACAGCACTCGATCTTCGCACAATGGAATTGCGCTCCTTCCCCGGTGACGCGATTATTCTGGCGACCGGCGGGATTGGAGCGATCTTCGGCAAGAGCACAAACTCGGTGGTCTGTACCGGGTCTGCGCAGTCGGCCATCTTCCAGCAGGGAGCGTACTACGCGAACGGCGAGTTCATTCAAGTGCATCCCACGTCAATTCCGGGCGAAGACAAGCTGCGGCTGATGTCTGAGTCGGCGCGTGGAGAGGGCGGCCGGGTTTGGGTGCCGCGCACACCGGGCGACAAGCGGCCGATCAAGCAGATTCCGGAGTCGGAGCGGTTCTACTTTCTCGAGGAGTGGTATCCGAAATACGGAAATCTTGTGCCGCGCGATGTGGCAACGCGCGCGATCCATAAGGTGGTTTACGAAGAGGGACTGGGCATCGACGGGCAGCCGATGGTCTATCTTGACCTGA
>JBARBP010000244.1:0-3319 GCA_049793195.1 Occallatibacter sp.
ACATAATAGAACTGCCCGCCCTGTGAGTAGAATCCGCCGCCTGCATTGGAGTTATTTACCGATAACTGCTGCAGCACCGCCGGCACAGTGATGTGGTAGGAGTAGAGCTTTGCCGGATCGAGAAGCACCTGGTACTGCATGACGGTGCCCCCGAAGCCGGAATCGTCCGCGACGCCGGGTACTTGTTTATACTCGCGCTCGATCACCCAATCTTCGAAGGTCTTGAGCTCCTGGGGCGTGCGATCCGGGCTCTCCAAAACGTAGCGGTAGACAAGCCCGGACGGAGAGGCAAGCGGAGAGAGCGTCGGCGATACGCCCTGAGGATACGTGATCTCGCTCAACCGTTCGAAAACTACCTGACGCGCAAAGTAATCATCCGTGCCCTCGTCAAAGGTCATGATGACGTCTGAAAGTCCGTAGAGCGAAATCGAGCGCATCACGGACATCTTCGGAACGCCATTCATTTCCACTTCGGTGGGGACCGTGACTAAACGTTCGACTTCTTCGGCCGCATGGCCTGGCCATTGCGTGATAACTTCCACCATCGGTGGAGAGAGGTCGGGGTAGGCATCGACGGGCATGTGGTGGAATGCGATGATTCCGCCGATGGAAATAATCGCAACCAATAACAAAATCAATGGCCGTTGCCGGAGCGCGAATTGAACGATTCGATGGATCATGGGAAGACGCCTCCTCAGTGTTGCAGCGAATTAGCAAACTGAAGAAACAAGCTGCCGTCGCCAACAACCCTTTCTCCAGGCGAAATGCCCTTCAGGATTTGCGTCTGGCCATTCTGGTTTTCGCCCAATTGCACGTCCCGCCTGCCAAACTGGTTTGCGCCGCTGGCAACATAGACAAACGGCTCGTTATTGTCATCACGCAGCACGGATGAGTTGGGTACGGCAACGACATTTGCAATTGAGCCGGCCGTCACAGTAACGGTGCAATACATATCCCTTTTCAGCTTCTCGCCGGGGTTATCTACGACAACACGTGCTTGCAGTGTTCTAGTGGTTGGATCGAGAGCCGAAGAAACATAGGAAATCCTTCCATGAAAGCTTCCGGGATACGAGTCGGTTTGCACAACGACTTCGTCTCCGATATGCACGTAGGCAAGGTCCCCCTGATACACATTGGCAAGCACCCACACAGTATTCAGGTCTGAAATAGTGAAAGCCTGTGTTTGGCCGGCCTGAACCACCTGCCCTGGAGATACGAGCCGCTCAACGACTTCGCCGCTGATTGGGGCAAGCACTGGAATTTGCGCTGACGAGGGAGCCTTGCCCAATTCGGCGGGATTCTTTATTCCCAGGATCTTCAATCCTTGATCGGCCGCATTCAGATCCGCCTGGGCCTGGTTACGGTCAGACTCAGCCTGCTCAAGATCGCGCTCGGCTATGGCATGGTGCTGATACAGGTCCTGGGCTCGCGTGTAGTTCTTCTCTGTCAAGCGATAAGAATCCGCCGCTTTCAGATAGGCGTCGAGCAGTTGCGAGTAATCGGGGCTGCTGACGTCAAGCATAGGCTGGCCAGCTTTGACATGCTCTCCAGGCACTACCAGAATCCTGGTGACTGGGCCGCCTACTTGAGTAATCACCGGCGTGGTACTGAAGGCGTTGTATGCCACCGCACCTGTAAGCCGAAGGGTGCGCTTCAGCGTGATGGGCTCGATCGTTACGACTGTTACATGCGACACCTGGTCGGGCGGAATGGTGAAGAGTTGCGGAGTCGCCGACTTGGACGCGCTTGCAGAAAACGAAGTCATCTGGCTTGCCTGTTCGCGATCGCTTGAGTGACAGGCCGTGAGCATAACGACGAAAGCAAGCGCAACGCCACTTGGAAATCTACTAAGAGTGAACAGTGGGAACTTCATGGTAGGCTCCTGGTTCCTACAGCTGTGCGAAGCTGTTCGAGCGCGACCAGGTACGATGCGAGCGCCTGGCGGTAAGCGAGTTGCGTTGCTCGATAGCTGCGCTCCGCATCGAGAAAATCAAGCAGGCTGGCCGCTCCGTGCCTATACGCGTACTCGTTGATGTCGCGAGATTGTTGCGCCTCGTCGAGGTAGCCCGAGCGATAGAGACCGACGATCTGGTCATTGGCGCGCAGGCTCTCGAATGCGTCCCGCACATCTGTCATCACCTGTCCGCTGGTGAACAGCTGCAGCTCCTGCGCTTGTGTAATCGCAAAACCGGCGCGGGCAATCTCGCCCTGATTGCGATCGAATATTGGAAGCTGAATTTGTCCGAACAGAGAAACGTTGTTGAGATCTCCCAGGTGCGTGTAACTGATTTGCCCGGTGACGTCTCTCTTGCCAATCGCCTTTTGCAGGGCAAGTTGGCTGTTCGCCGCCGTCAATCCCAGGCGGGTCGCCTGCAGGTCGGGTCTGTCTTGGAGCGCTGTCGCCTGGAAGTCCTCCAGATTGCCCTTGACTGGCTGGTAATCGAGCGCCCCAGTGACATCGTAGTCCGGGCCAACCGATTCATAGCCGAGCAGTTGCCGCAGATCGGAAAGCCCCTGCACTTTGGCAAGTTTTGCCGCGGAGACGTCCATTTGGAACTGAAGCATCTGGAGTTTGATCTTCAGCAGATCGTCCTCGCCGGTGTCGCCCGCTTTGTATCGAGCCTCGGCGATATCGACGGTATCCTGAAAACTCTTCTGATCCTGGTTTGCCAGGGCCAAAGTCGATTCGGCGAGTTCGACATTGATGAACTGCGATGCGACATTAAAAGTAAGACTGCGCTCGTTGTCGGCCACCTGGGACCGGCTCACCGCCGTCACATCTTTGGCCGCCTGCAAACGGTGCTGCCGCTTCTGACCGCGCTCAAACAGATAGCTGACGCCGAGGTCAAACTGCGCTGTGTTGTCCAGTTAGTCGCCGCTGAAGTTACTGGGCTGGAAGATCGGCAAAAACTGCGAGTCTCCAAGGAGCACGGGATTCGGCCTCAAGTTGGCCGTCGTTTCTTCCGCTTGGTTTTGCTGAATCACGGTGCGCGCCGCCAGCAGATTGTGGTTATGCTGGAGCGCCATCTGAATGGCATCGTCAAGCGAAACGATCACCCCAACTGACTTCGGGGCTGGTGTATTTTCTTGCTGCGGCGAACTTTGAACTGGAGGAGATTGTGCGACCGCAAGCTCAAAAAAGAACATTGCGAGGAGCACCAAAGGAACACATGAACGCTGCAAATGCATAGAGAATCAGCCTCCTTCACGAGAGACATGTACTGATTGGACGTGCCGCTAAGGCACTGAAAACGAGATGAGGCTATGCGGGAGGTGCTCGCGCGGGAATCTGTCGCAAAGCTGAGCGGGAGGTCACGCG
>JBARBP010000245.1:0-7147 GCA_049793195.1 Occallatibacter sp.
GCCTCCGCGGGTCTATGGCCACAGAAACGACTCCCCCGAAAACCCGCCGTTGACGAATACCTGCCCGGAGTGCCACAGAACCTACCCCGGGATCTTGACGGCTTTGGAAGCATGAAGCGGGAGGTGAATTGCGTCTTCTGGGCAGGTGGATTCAGTACACAGTTGTCGATCCTCTTGAGCAAACGATGCCACTCGCGTTTCAGCGCAATGCCGCGGCTGAAAATCCAGAGCGGAACGCCGCAACAATCTGTAAATGACAGTAAGAGGGGAAAGTTGGTTTCATGTACGCCATTGCTGAAAAGAGCATGTTTATTCGCGCCCGGATCGAGCTGCCGCCCGGTCTGAATCCAGTCACGGAAGCCTTTCGCGAGGGTTGGAAGTTTGTGGGGAACAAAGATGCGCGTCTGCTGGAGAAGAAGATTCTGAGTAGGGGATGGAATTACATCCGGATTGTCGACGGGTGGACGCGCAGTGGTGTCGGGGAGACGCTGCAGGCGGCCATTTGCAACGCACTCAATCTAGCTCTTCGCCAATTCAGTCCCCACTTCAACGCCGCGGAGGTGAATCATATCGAGTGGACGGAGTATCCATGGTTCTTTCTGGCCAGAGTGATGGTGAATCCATATCGGATTCAGGAGGGCTCGACGATCCCCGTGCTGGATGGTGCTTTGCCCCTTGGGGCCACCACTCGGCCGAGATTGTTGCCCCTCAAGGCTGCAGCCTTTTTCCCGGATTTCAGTACTGCTATGCCCATGCTAAAAGAGATGCTTGTTCGATCCCGGAGTTCGCAGACCAGGGTCCAATGACAGTCATCCAGACTGCGCTGATTCTGTCGGCATTCTCCTAAGCTGTGTGTTTCCCGCGGGAGCTGGCTCTAACCTGCGCCCGTTCGCGCTGCAGTTCCCGATAGACGTCGCTCTTCGATTGGCCCAGTTCGCGGGCCAGGCGCTTGAGCGCTTCCTTTTCGTCAACGCCGGTTTCGGCCTGAATCTGCGCGATGCGAACGGCGACCTTTTGCGGGGCAGCAGCCGCGGTGCCCGCTTCCAGGCGGGCGTGAGCCGGCGGTGAAACGAGAAGGGTGATCTCGCCTCGAATGCGATCGCGCGACGCCAGGTCCCGGCGTGCCTCTGCGACGGTCGTGCGCAGAAACTCCTCGTGAATCTTGGTGAGCTCGCGGGCCACAACCACGCGCAGTTCCGGCCCCCAAACCGATTCCAGATCGGCGAGCGTACCGAGAATCCGGTGCGGAGCTTCATAGAAGATCAGCGTGCAGCCGGCGTCGGCTTTCACGGATGCAGCCAGTTCTTCCAGGCGGGTTCGCCGCGCCCCCGCCTTTTCCGGGAGAAAGCCGATAAAGTGAAATTCGCCTGTGGGCAGGCCGGAGGCGACGAGCGCGCTCAGTGCTGCATTGGCTCCGGGAATCGGTATCACAGATAGCCCCGCCATGATGGCTTCTGTGGCCAGCCAGGCGCCGGGATCGCTGATGCCCGGCATTCCGGCGTCGGAGACCAACGCGATTCGCCCTCCAGATTTGAGCGAAACCAGCAGCTCTTCGGCGCGCTGGCGCTCATTGTGCTCGTGGCAACTCACGGTCGGGGTCGTGACTTGGAAATGGCTCAGCAGCTTCTGTGTCTGGCGTGTGTCTTCGCAGGCAATCAAATCAACTCTGCGCAGAACTTCGAGAGCGCGAAGGGTGATATCCCCTAGATTCCCGATCGGAGTGGCGACCAGGTAGAGGCCGGGCGCGATCGGTTCTTGCGCGTCGTCCGGCATGGCAGGCTAGTCTCCCGAGTCCTGGCGGGCATCCTCGCGTTCCATGCGGCGCTGTTCTGAAAGCAGAGACATTGAACTCATCAGGTTCTGTACGCTTACAATGCCAACCACACGGCCGCTTTCCGTGATCGGAATTAGCGCCAGGCCGTGACCCGCGGTCAGCCGGCGGATGGTGGTGCCGAGCGTGTCCTCGGGCTTGGCCACCTGGAAAGCGCGCGACATCACGGACTGGATGTAGCCATTGCCGTCGTTGCGAAGTGCGTCCACTATACGCTGGCGCGAGACAATGCCCACCAGTTGCGGCCCGCGCACGACCGGGAAATCTTCCTGCAGCGAATGGACGCAGCGGACCAGCGCGTCGGCCAGCGTGTCAGAGGCCGAAAGCGTGGCAAAATCCGTCAGCATCACTTCCCGCATGCGCACAGTGTCCACAACAGACTGGAAAAAGACTCCCTGATCTTCGATCTGCGCGCCGATCATGATAAAGAAGCCGGCCAGAATGAGCCATGGGCTGTGAAGCAACATGCCGCCCAGCATGATGGCCAGCGCGATCACCTGGCCGAGACCGGCGGAGGCCCGTCCGGCGGGAGCGAAACCGTGCTTGCGGGCAAAGCCGCCGCGCAAAAGGCGTCCGAAGTCCAGTGGATAGGCCGGCAGAAAATGCAGTACCCCCAGGCAGAACTGCATCCATACCAGGCTGCGCAGCAGGTGGGCGGATGTGATTAGCGGCAGGTTGAACAACGGAACATCGGCGCTGGCGCCGAGGATGCATGCGGCCAACATTAGGGCCGTGGCAATATTGGCCAACGGTCCGGCGAGGGCGATCGCAAATTGTCCTCCGCCCTGGTTGGCGATCTCCTGGCTTTCAGGGTTCGCGTAGGCGAAGAGGCCGCCGATCGGCAGCAGCAGCACCGCGCGCAGTCGGAGTCCCAGCCAGGCCGCCACTAGCAGCCGCGCGGTTTCGCGTACCGCAACCGCGGCCATAAGGATGAGGAAGAGGGCCAGTCCGCGCTGCCATCCGTCGCCTGCGCTGATGCCGAAGCAGACCAGTGCGAGCAATGGGAAGAAGATGTGGACGCGCATCTCGACGCCCATCCAACGGCCCAGCGGGATTGACCAGCCTCGCATATTTCGATTGTATCGGTTGGGAGCCCTAAGCGGCTCGCGTATGCTGGTTGGCGATGCGCATCATAGCCGGAACATTCCGCTCCCGTGCGCTGGATGCTCCGCCCGGCCTGGCCACGCGGCCCAGCAGCGATCGACTGCGGGAGACGCTTTTCAACGTACTTGCGCCCCGCATCGAGGGTGCGTCTTTCCTGGATCTGTACGCCGGTTCAGGCGCCGTAGGCATTGAGGCAGTGAGCCGCGGTGCAGTGCAGGTGACGTTTGTTGAGCGAACTCCGGCGGCGCTAAAGGTGCTGCGTGCGAATCTCGAGCGGCTGAAAATTACGAATGGCTTTCGGATTCACCCTGGAAGCGTGGCTTCATTTCTGCGCAAGTCACACGCCGGCGCGGCCACCTTCTTTGATGTGATTTTTCTCGACCCGCCCTACGACGCAGCCGAACAGTACTCTGCCACACTGGGCCTGCTCGGTGGGGCTTCGGCTGGTTTGCTTGCCGAGGGAGCGATGGTCATCGCAGAGCATCGCCACAAGGAACAGCTTGACTCGCGGTACGGCACACTCGAACGCATACGGCAGCTGGAACAAGGCGATACGACGTTGAGTTTTTTTTGCGGCAAAGTCAGTTCCTGATGCAGAATAGGCTTTCGCCGGATTCAAATAAGAGTTAACAAGGTGCGTGTGCGAAATATGAAATGGAAGGTGCGTGAAGCCTGGGCACTAGTGGCAGCGTTCCTTTGCGTCGCGACGTTGCATCCGCAGAATGGCGAGCCATGGGGGATTGGCCCGTTCAGCCGGCCTGCCGAAGGTAACCCCGTGATCGCCCCGCGTGCGGGCACCACCTTTACTGACCCGATCCTGAAGACGCCGGTCCACTGGGAGGCGCTGCATACCTTCAACCCCGCGGCGATTGTGCGTGATGGCAAGATCTACGTGCTCTACCGTGCCGAGGACGACTCTGGCGCAATGGAGATCGGCGGCCACACCTCCCGTATTGGGCTTGCAGAGAGCGATGACGGAATCCACTTCACGCGCCACGCTGACCCCGTCTTCTTTCCTGCGGATGACAGCGAAAGAGCACGCGAGTGGCCGGGCGAAGTCGAGGATCCTCGCATCGTCGAAGCGGATGATGGAACCTATGTTCTGACTTAGACGCAGTGGAACCGCCAGACCTATTCAGTCGGGATTGCCACTTCACCCGATCTTTCGTACTGGACGAAGTTCGGCCCCGCATTTCTGCACGAAGCGGGAAGCAAATATGACACATTGAAATACAAATTCGGTGCAATCGTAACCCGTCTTGACCCAACCAAAGGTCGCCTCATCGCCGCGCAGATTGACGGCTACTACTGGATGTATTGGGACGAGGGAGTCGTGCACGTGGCCCGCTCGCCCGACTTGATTCACTGGACTCCGGTGGAGGACGGCTCAGGCGCACCTTTCGAGTTACTTGGTCCGCGGCCGAAGCACTTCGACAGCACTTTTCCCGAAACCGGCCCGCCGCCGGTGTTGATGCGTGATGGGATTGTGATCCTGTACAACGGGAAAAACGCTACTGGAAAGGCGGGCGATCAATCGCTGGGACCCAACGCCTACGCCGTAGGCGAGGCCTGGTTTGAAGCCGAGAATCCGGTGCGGATCGTTGCCCGCGCTAAGCATCCAATCCTGAAGCCTGAGATGGCAAACGAGACTACCGGCCAATATGCTGCCGGGACTACTTTCGCCGAGGGGCTGGTGGTCTTTCACGGCCGCTGGTTCCTCTACTACGGTTGTGCGGATTCACTGGTGGGCGTGGTAACGGCACCGGAGAAGTAGCTACGGTAGCCGTAATGAACCAAATCGCCGGGCGGTGCGGCTAGAATGGGCCGGATGAAGAATGTGCGATTTATAACGGCCCTGGTCGCTCTGATGTTCACTGCTGCTGGACCCACAGGAACGAGGGGGCAGTCACCGGCCGCGACGCACGCTCCGGTCTCCCAATTAGTGATTCTGGACACTGATATCGGGGACGACATTGATGACGCCTTCGCGCTGGCCCTGGTGCTGCGTAGCCCGGAGATCCAGTTACTGGGAGTCGAGACGGCCTTCGGCGATACCGAGCTAAGGGCTCGCCTGGTTGATCGTTACCTTGCGTCGGTAGGCCTCAGCGATATTCCGGTGATGGCCGGGGTAGAGACCAAGAGCGGTCACTTTACTCAGGCCGCCTATGCGCGGCAATGGCCCGAACGGAAACATGGGGACGCCACCAAGTTCCTGCTTGGCCAGATTCGCGCCCACCCTGGGCAGATCACTCTGATTGCCATCGGCCCTCTCGTTAATGTTCAAGCGGCGATTGAGCGCGATCAGGCGACCTTCAGAAAGCTGAAGCGGGTGGTCCTCATGGGTGGCAGCGTCAGCCGGGGTTACGACGGAATGAATGGCGACAAGAACACTCCACCCTCGCCGGAGTGGAATATTCTCTGCGATCCCGCCGGAGCGAGGGCGCTTCTGGCGTCAGGAGTGCCGGTCTTCATGATGCCGCTCGATTCCACGCAAGTTCGCCTGGAAAATCCCGCGCTTGGATCGGTTTTCGCCCACGGCTCGCCCCTTACTGATCAGCTCACACTTCTTTTTCACCAATGGACCGCGGAGAGTGAGCGGCATTTACCCACCCTATACGACCCAGTCGCCGTTACATTTGCCATCCGTCCCGATCTATGTCCGGCGACGCTGATGCGACTCGAGGTCGACGACAAAGGATTTACAAGGCCGGTTGCCGGAGCTCCGAACGCCCGTGTCTGTCTGCATTCGGATGAAAAGGGGTTTCTGGATTTACTCGTGAGCCGGATTGTTGGGGAGACAACGCCCTGATGGTTCTATCGGCGATCGGACTCGGCTTTTTACGTGAACTTTGAGCGGTGTCCCAGGGATTTCCAGAGAGTCGGACCGCCTGCTGTGAGCGCTGTCACTTCCAACTCCATTGACAGCAGAGGAAAGTAAGTGAAAAATGGCCAGTCGAAGCAATTCGAACGGTTGACTGTGTTCTACGGAGGAAAAGTGAAAAACGCGGCGAAAATGAATGTTTTGCTGGCTTTGGCAATTTTGAGTTCGGGGATCGTCCTTTCAGGCTGCAAGTCGGCTCCTGTTCTCACGCAGGATCAGGCCCTGGCAATGATCCAGGCAAAATACGACGCTACCCCGGCGGTTGGCGCCAACATTATCGTGAACAATGACGGTATGGTGCAGGGCGCAACTGCCAAATTGTGGAACCGGACCACGATTTATCCCAATAAGTACTGGGCGGACTTTACCCTTACGCCTGAAGGCAAAAAGGTTGTCAAGCAGGTGGGCGGGGGCGATTTGATTAAGTGGCGGCCCGACAGTCCGACGGATAACAAGTATTCGATCGTTCTGGTTACTGCCGCCTCCAATCACCTTAAGGCCCGTGATATCAAGGACATCCAGGACGTCGGCAAGACCAAGACGGTCACCTTTACCGAGGCCGTCGACCTGAACGGCGTCCCTGATCTTCTGGTGAACATCGCCCACAACCCCGGCAATCAGCTCAGCACTACCCGCCAGGCAGACTTTGCTCTGGACGGCGACGCCTGGAAGTTGCAGTCGATCGAGTAAAACCAGATAAATTTCCCCGTGGACGGGCCTCCAATCCGTTGACCCCGTCCGCGTTTCTTGTTATTGTTAAAAGGTTCCGCAAGAACGCATCCCTTCGTGTGTCTTAGCGATGGAAGCGTATGGGCAGCCGGGTCCGGCATCATTGGGCAGGTTGGTCCCCGAGGCCAGGCGAGGTTTACCAGCCTGGCAGCTCCCCGAAATCGCTCTCTTCTTGCGGAGGGCAGCCGGGGCTCCCAGCGACAGGTTACCGTCGATGGGGGAAAGATACATCGCATCGGCGCCCGCGCGTTCTCCACCTTGGAGGGCTATGCGGGCCGGAACCCCGAAACGGAGTCGGCTTTTCCAGCAAAAAGCAGGAAAACGCACGGCCACCGTCCCGGTTCTCGTCTGAGATTGGAACGAAGGCAGACGCGAAGCAGTAACGAGAGGGCTTCTTTGCGCTTGCTTGGCAACTTGCCAACCAAAGCCAGAAAGGCCCGAAGGCTCTGCGCGCGGCTGATGAGCCCTGAAGTTGAAGTTGCGTGTTGCACGGTGTTTGACGCGGTAAGGAGTTTCGGTTTGCCTACATTTAACCAGTTGGTTCGCAAGGGGCGCACTGCCCCCCGGTACAAGACGGCGTCGCCGGCCTTGCAGGCCTCGCC
>JBARBP010000246.1:0-23742 GCA_049793195.1 Occallatibacter sp.
AGCGGGAGGCGGACAATGAACTATACAGACCTCTTCCGCGCGACGCTCCCCGAGACCGCCCTCGAAATCGCCGCGCTCCTGGTGCTCGTCGTCGATCTCGGCTTCCTTCGCAAAGCCGCCTTGCAAACGCGCGTCTCGATTGCATCCCTCATCGGCGTTGCCGGCTGCGGCGCGGCACTCTGGGGGATTAGCGTCCAGACCGGATTCGGGTTATATGTTGGCGAATCGCTAGTTCTAGCGGTTGGCGGGGGGCCTGCGGTGGCGCAGGTTGGAATTCTCGTCCTCACCGCTCTGACGTTGCTCTTGCTGATCGATTCGAATTTCACACGGCACGTTGGAGAGTATGTTGCCGTGGTGTTGATGGCTGCAGCAGGCGGACTCTTGGTAGCTAGCGCGCGTGATCTTCTGGTGATCTTTGTCGGTTTGGAATTGCTAAGCCTAGGTCTCTACATCCTGACCGCATTTGCAAAGAGTTCTGCGAAGAGTGCCGAGGCAGCCCTGAAGTATTACCTCTTCGGCGGAATGTCCGCGGCATTCCTGCTATTCGGGTTTAGCTATCTCTATGGATTAAGCGGTAGTACGGACCTGTATTGGATTCAATATACGATTGGAGAGTCGGGCGCAAGCCCGCTGCTCTATGTTGCTTGGATTCTCATTGTTGCGGGTCTCGGCTTCAAGGTCGCCGCCGTTCCATTTCATCTATGGGCGCCAGACACTTACGAAGGCGCGCCGGCGTCAGCTGCAGCGTTCATCGCATCTGTCTCAAAAGTTGCCAGCTTTGCGCTGCTGCTCACCATTAGTGGAAACCTGCTCACGCCCGGTGGTCCTATTTCCGGGGAATCAACTGTTGTTGAGCACTTTCTGCGCAATGAGTATCTGACATGGCAGCCATTGGCTGTAATCCTGCTCGTCGTGGCCGCGGCATCGATGATCTTGGGGAATTTGGCAGCCCTTGCACAAGTGAGCGTGCGGCGACTGTTGGCGTATTCGGCAATTGCGCATGCCGGATATATCTTGCTCGGAATAGGGGTACACCCAACTTATTCGGGGCAAGCGAATCCCTTCCACTTCTTCCTCAGCTCAACCGGCCCCGCATTCCTCAGCACCAACGCCGTCCTCTACTACATCCTCACCTATGGCCTCACCACCATCGGCGCATTCGGCGTGGTCTCCGTAGTCGAGCGCGCCACCGGCTCCGACAAACTCGACTCCTTCCTCGGCCTCCACAAGCGCAACCCGCTTCTCGCCGCCGTGCTTCTGGTCCTCTTCCTCTCCCTCGCCGGCATCCCGCCGCTGGTCGGCTTCTGGGCTAAGTTCAATCTATTCGCCGCCGTCCTCAGCGTCTCCGCCGGCCCCGTCCCCTTCACCCTTGTCGCGCTCGCCATCGCCATGAGCGCCGTCTCACTCTACTACTATTTGCAGGTCCTCAAGCGCGCCTACGTCATGCCCGCCATCGACGAGTCTCCCATCAAGGCGCATCCCGTCACCCTCGTCGTTCTGCTAGCCATCGCCGCCACGGTTGTCGTCCTCGGCTGCTTCCCATCGCTCCTCCAAAACTGGATCGCGAGCTTCTACGCCAGCTAACCTCCAGACCCGCCAACTCGCCAACTCGCCATGTGCGCGCAGCGCACGCTAACTCGCTAAGTCAAACCCAAACAAAAAGCCGCCCGAAGCACCAAGCTCCGGGCAGCCCATCGAACATGCTAACTCCGCGAACCCCGCTAACAACGCGAACTCCGCTCTCTTCCTCAGTACTTCACAATCGCCGTAAACGAATCCGGCTTCAAACTAGCGCCGCCCACCAGCGCTCCGTCAATCTCTTCCTGCCCAATCAGCGAGGTCGCGTTGTCCGGCTTCACGCTGCCGCCGTAGAGAATCCGCATCGCCTCCGCCACGTCGGCGCCCAACAACTTCCCCACTTCCGCGCGAATAATTCTGTGAGCATCGACCGCAATCTCCGGCGTAGCCGTCTTGCCTGTTCCAATAGCCCACACCGGCTCATAGGCAATCACAATCGGCGAAGCGGCTTCGGCCGTAACGCCGGCGAATGCCCCAGTGATCTGCGTCTTCAGCACCTGTGCGGTCTTGCCCGCTTCGCGCTCTTCAAGCACTTCGCCCACGCAGACCACCGGCACCACGCCATACTTCAACGCCGTGTGCAGTTTCTTGTTAACAATCTCGTCCGTCTCCGCAAAATACTGCCGCCGCTCCGAGTGCCCAATCAGCGTATGCGTCGCACCCACCGCCAATAGCTGGCCCACCGAGGTCTCGCCCGTATAAGCGCCCTCTTCGGCAAAGTGCATGTTCTGGCAACCAACCGCCACGTTCGAGCCCTTCGCCGCGGCAATCACCGTCGGCAGCAAAACGGGCGATGGAAACAAGGCAATCTCATCGCGGGTGTGCCCCGCAACAAGCGGCAAAAACGCCTCTACAAACGCCTTTGCTTCCGCGGGCGTCTTGTACATCTTCCAATTCGCAGCAATCAGTGCTTTACGTGTCATATTCCAAAATTCCTCATCTCAATTTTAGTGGATGGAATTCAGCGCGAAGAGTGACAGCGGGCACACTGTGGAATAAAGTGGCAGCACGCGCGTCGTGCGGTCCTTCTCCTACGCCCCCGACCCCAGCACCGCCGTCAAATCCCCCGGCACCGCTCCCTTCAGAAACGCAGTACGATGGTCCGGATCACCAAGGTCCATCGTGAAGTGATGCCACACCCCGTCCTGCAGCACCCCCATATTCCACGGTCCTGAAACCGAGTCGGAAAACTGCCACACAATGTGGTAGCCGTCCTCGTTAGTAAACCCTTCACCGTCCGCCTGGATAATCGCGTCTCCTCGCTCCCAAAGTGCCGAACGCAGCGCATGAAGAGCATTGCCGCCGCCCTCGGTTTCTGCCCCTTGCAGATGATGGAACGCGTAGATCGTCTTCACCCCCGCGAGGTAATCCTCCAGCCATTGCACGCCGCTCTTCGGCCTGCAATCCCGCAGATCCTCAAGAAAATCCGCCACCTCATCCTGACCGATCGAGCCATCCCACACAGGATTGCGCTCAATCAGTGCGACTTCCACCTCGTCAGTCCCCGCCAGCAATAACGACTCCCACTCCTCCTCTGTGCCTTCTTCAATCGAAAGCCTGTAATCGGGGTGTCCATCGCTGATCAGCCGCACCAGTTCTTCGAAGGAAGGGAACTCCTCATCTTTCGACAAGACACGCGTGTAATAGCTCACAGGTCCTCTCCCACCGGGGCCGTCTTGCTCCGGTAATTGAGTGTAATGCCTCGGCCGTGATTCGTTGGGGGAGTAGCGCACACTTGGGTTCAATGCTAGAATTATGACTATAGTCAGTGACCATAGGAGGAATGTATGGGAGCTACGATTCCAGCCGGAGAGTTCAAGGCAAAATGTCTGAAAATGCTCGATGAAGTGGCCGAGAAGCGCAAGCCACTCGTCATCACCAAGCACGGCAAGCCTGTGGCCCAATTGGTGCCTATGCCCGCCACACAGCGGGATATTGTCGGCTCAATGAAGGGCAGCGTAACCATCCTTGGCGACATCGTCTCTCCGCTTGACGTTGAGTGGGATGCGATGAAATGAACGTTGCAGAAGGGTACCAACTCCCCTGGTTGCTTCTGGACACTCACGTGCTTCTTTGGATGGTTGAAGATCATCCGCGCCTTGGGGCAAAGACTGCAAAGGCGTTGAACCGGACCGCCTGCGAGAACCGAATCGCGGTAAGCGCAATTACACCGTGGGAGATTGCGCTGCTGGTCAGCAAGAAACGGATTGACCTACATCGGGAACCGTTGGAGTGGGTGCGCTCTACGCTCTCGCTCCCCGGTGTACACCTTGTACCCATCGAGCCGGAGATCGCCGTAGCCAGTACGTGCTTGCCCTTCGAAATGCGTCCCGATCCCGCTGATCGCATTCTTGTGGCAACTGCCCGCCATCTGGGCGCGACGCTGGTGACGGCTGACAAGGCCTTGCTTGATCTTGCAGAAAAGGGCCACTTTCGAGCGATGAATGCGGCAAAGTGAGTTTTTCATGAGGAGGACCCAGTGGCCAATCCAAATCTAAACGCCGAAGAGTTGAAGCTGGCTCATCATTTGCTGGATGAGATTCGCGGAAAGCTAGACGCTTTAGCGAGCGGCGACGTTAATTTGCTGTTCGCATTTCGCCGGAAAATCTATAAAGAGCTTATCTATCTAGAACGCCGAAAGCCGATGACGCGGCGACGGATCAAATTGCAGAAATTCGACCGACAGAGCGGCAAATGTGCTCGTTGCAATCTTGAGATGAAAATTAGTTACTCTGAGCTCGATCGAAAGATTGCCGTTGAAGGATATACAGTCGAAAACACGGAGCTTGTTCACGCTGAGTGCCACCGCGCTCGACAAGCTGCAAAGGGCTATACATGATGGCGTGTTCCAGAAGAAACCGCACCCGACGGCTTGGCCGGATGCGGCTTTCTCTGACCACTGATCACTGTCCACTGTTCACTGTTTATCCGTCAGCGCCTCAACCCCCGGCAGCTTTTTGCCTTCCAGGAATTCCAGCGAAGCCCCGCCTCCCGTTGAGATATGCGTGATCTGGTACGCGACACCCGCCTGGTTGATGGCTGAAACCGAGTCGCCGCCACCAATAATCGAAATCGCCGCCTTGTTTGCCGCCACGGCCTTGGCAATGGCATTCGTGCCCACAGCAAACTTTGGAAACTCGAAAACCCCCGCCGGCCCGTTCCACACAATCGTCCGCGCCTTCGAAACTACATCCTCAATCGCCGCAATCGACTTCGGCCCGATGTCCAGTCCCTGCCAGTCGGCAGGGAAGTCGACTGAAGTGTCCCACGGTTGTGTCTTCGCGTCCGCCGCAAAACTGTCCGCCAAAATGTTATCCACCGGCAGCAGCAGTTTCACGCCCTTCGCTTTGGCCTTCTCAAGTGCCGCCTTCGCCATGTCGATCTTGTCTTCTTCCACCAGACTCTTGCCCGTCGCAACCCCCAGCGCGCGCTGGAACGTGTACGCCATCCCGCCCACAATCACCAGCGTGTCCACCTTGTCCAGCAGGTTGTCGATCACGTCGATTTTACCCGAAATTTTCGACCCGCCAATGATCGCCACAAACGGCTTCTCCGGCGCTTCCAGAGCTTTGCCAAGATAAGTAATTTCCTTTTCCATCAGCAGTCCGGCCACAGCAGGCTTCAGATAGTGCGTAATACCCTCGGTGGAAGCGTGCGCCCGGTGCGCCGAGCCGAATGCATCGTTCACGTACACATCGGCCAGCGAGGCCAGCGCCTTCGAGAACTCCGGATCGTTCGCCTCTTCCTCTGCGTGATAGCGCAGATTCTCCAGCAGCAGCACCTGTCCCGACTCGAGCTGCCGCGCCATCTCGCTTGCAATCTCACCCACGCAGTCCGGCGAAAACGCAACGTTCACGCTCTCGCCCAGCTTCTTGTCCAGCAGCTCGCGCAGGCGGTCCACAACCGGTCGCAACGAATACTTCGGATTCGGTTTTCCCTTGGGCCGGCCCAGGTGCGAAGCCAGAATCACCTTCGCCTTATGCTGCAGCGCGTAAATAATCGTGGGCAGCGTAGCCACAATCCGGGTGTCGTCGGTAATTGTCGCGCCGTCTTCCGTCAGCGGCACATTAAAGTCGACGCGGATAAAGACCCGCTTGTTAGTCAAATCGATGTCGCGAATGGAGAGCTTGG
Source organism: Occallatibacter sp. (assembly GCA_049793195.1). Lineage (GTDB taxonomy): Bacteria > Acidobacteriota > Terriglobia > Terriglobales > Acidobacteriaceae > Telmatobacter. The sequence continues at coordinate 5,710 of JBARBP010000246.1, forward strand.
CCATGGAACAGTGCCTTCCTTTGATCTTTGAGTCATTCTGAACGTTCAGTTACTTTTTGGTTGCGCCGCCGGATTCCGCCTCGGGAATCACTGCGTCCATCTCGATCTCAACGCGCCATGCGGGATTCAGCAGCTTGGCCACCACCACCATCGTAGCCGCCGGCCGCAACTCAGAAAAGAATTCTCCGTGAACGCGCCCCACCGATTCCCAGTCTTCCGCGTGCGTCAGATACATGCGTGTCCGCACCACCTGGTCGAGCGACGACCCAGCCCTCGCCAGCGCCTCTGCCGCAATCGCGAAGATCCGCCGCGTCTGTCCCGCCGCATCCTCGCCGTCCGCACCCACCGGGCCCGTTCCAGACAAATAAACGGCATTCCCCACGCGTACCGCGCGAGAGAAGCCGATGATTGGCTCAAACGGAGAACCGCCGCTGAAATTCTGGCGCATAAATGTCTTCAAGTGAAATGTGGGCAGTGCGCAGTGATCGGGGGCCGTTTTTCTGTCCACTGTCCACTGCCCACTGTCCACGGTTTTCGTTACAGCCCCTTCTTCACCAGGAAGCCAATCAGGTCGACCACGCGGTTGGAGTAGCCCCACTCGTTGTCGTACCAGCTCAGCACCTTCACGCTGTTGCCAATCACCTTGGTCAACGGCGCGTCGACAATCGACGACAGTGGGTTGCCTTTGAAGTCGGAGCTCACAAGCTGGTTCTCTTCGTAGCCCAGAATGCCTTTCAGCTCGCCATCGGCAGCTGCCTTCAGCGCGGCGTTCACGGCCTTCACGTCCGTCGCCTTCTCGCTGATAAAGGTCAGGTCGACGATCGAAACGTTGGGCGTCGGAACCCGCATCGAAAATCCATCCAGCTTGCCGGCGGTCTCCGGAATCACCAGCTTCAACGCCTTGGCGGCGCCAGTCGAGCTGGGAATCATGTTGATCGCGGCAGCCCGCGCACGGCGCAGGTCCTTGTGCGGAAAGTCCAGGATCACCTGGTCGTTGGTATAGCTGTGAATCGTAGTCATGATGCCCGAAACAATCCCGCAATGTGCCAGCAGCACCTTCACAACCGGCGCCAGGCAGTTTGTCGTGCAGCTCGCGTTCGAAATCACGTTGTGCTTTGCGGCGTCGTACTTGTTCTCGTTCACGCCCAGCACCACCGTCAGGTCTTCGTTTGTGGCCGGAGCCGAAATAATGACCTTCTTCACGGTTGCGCCCAGGTGCGCCTTCGCCTTGGTCGCGTCGGTAAAGTGTCCGGTCGACTCCACCACAATCTGCGCGCCCACTGATGCCCAATCCAGCTTGGCGGGATCACGTTCCGCCCATACCTTGATCTTCTTGCCGTCGACCGTAATAAAATCCTCGCCGGCGCTGATCTCGTTCTTCAGGTTACCCAGAATCGAGTCGTACTTCAGAAGGTGGGCCAGCGTTGCCGGGCTGGTCAAATCGTTGACGGCAACAAATTCAATCTCTGGATTGCCAAGCGAGGCGCGCAAAACGTTGCGGCCAATCCGGCCGAAGCCGTTAATACCAACCTTTACTGCCATGTGTATTTCTCCTTCGTGGTTGAAGCTGATTCGTGGTTGAGACTGTGTTTTTTGCTCAGAAAATCTGCGTCTGGAATGTGCCGGAATGGCGAATCTACCAAACCCTTGATCCTATCACTTGAGGCAACGGCGCCGAGATCAAAACAACCTGCCCGCCGTCCCCACTCCCGATTCGGTTGCCGTTTCCGCAGATCGAACCGCTCACCGCTAGGATGCTTCTCTTGGTGCGGGACTGTATGTGACGGAGTGCACAGCATTTGCAGCGCCAGCCGCGAGTGTGGTATTCCGGTATCAAGAACAGGTGCTCAAGTCGGCATGAGAAGACGCTCCAGACGAAATCCAAATACCTCGGAATCCACAGGCAAAATCGGCCAGGAACTCCCATCGAATCAACTGGCTCCTCTGGTTCCGTTCTATCCGGACGACCCACCCGCTGCGGCCACCCAGCCCCGCCCCCATCGGCCACAGGAGAATCGGCCCTCCGCTCAGACCCCTTCCCGCCCCGCCGCATCCCCCCGCGCGCCCCGCCCTGAACGTCCCGATCGCGCAGCCCGCCCGGAATGGAATGAACCCGCGGGCTCCGGCCGCCTCGAGGTCGAAACCCAGCCCGAGATGCCTGCAAACCGCGCGCCTCAAGAAGCCGAACGCTCTCCCAACGCCCCCAAAGGCTTTGTCGTGTTGGCAATTGGCCTTCCCGGCTCTGGAAAGACCACGTGGTTCGGACGCCGCGGCGTCACCCCGCTTTCCAGCGACCTTCTCCGCAACATCCTATTCGACGATGTCGAGGAGCAGCGCTACCAGGGCCTCGTCTTTTCCACGCTCCGCTCGCTCCTGCGCGCCCGCCTCATCGCACGCATGCCCGCGAATTACGTGGACGCGACCAATCTTTCCATCCACGAGCGCCGCCAGTGGATCAAGATGGCCAAGAGTTTCGGCTACGAAGTCCAGGCCGTCTTCTTCGACGTCCCTCTCGAAGTCTGCCTCCAGCGCAACCGCCAACGCGACCGCTCCGTAAGCGAAGACATCATGCGCAAGATGGCCGAAAAGCTGAAACCGCCAGTCTTTGAAGAAGGCTTCGAAAAAATCACCGTGGTCCGTGTAAAGAACGCTGGCTAGTGGCGGGCGCAGTTCCCATGTGGGTTTCTCCTCGTTCTGGACAAAGATCGCTCCGCATCAACGACGCACGCGGAAGTCTCTCCGCGGCCATCCTGATTGCAGCCCTGCTCATCCCTGGCCTGGCCTTGATTGCCTGTCATAAGAAAACTCCAGCCCAGCCTCAAAACAGCCATTCGGCAGCCCCAGCGACACATGCAAACGCGCCCGCTCCAAGCCCCGATGAGCAATCCTGCAAGACCTTCGTGCAGAACTTTTACGACTGGTATTGGAATCGCTATGCCCAGAGCGCCAACTCTGTAGGCTTTGACATGCACAGTCTCCCCAGCGTCGATACCGTCTTGAAGCACAAGCCTCCCGTCCTGAGCCCGGAGTTGTCTCAGATGATTACTGACGACCAGAGAAAGAAGCTGACGACTCACGAGACCGCCAAATTGGACTTCGATCCTTTTTGGGGTAATCAGAATGCACAGGGGATGTACATCGCCGGTCGTGTTCACATCACCGGGGACCGCTGCAAGGTGAGCATCCCGCAGGGAGACGAAATCGCAGAATTGCAGAAATCGGGCTCATCCTGGGTCTTTGTAAACTTCTATTATTGCTTTGCCGCCTATGACAGCACGATTGGAAGGCATTGTCCCGATTCTGATCTGCTCCAGATTCTCAAGCAGTAAAGCGGCATCTCCAATCCACCCCCGGAGACTTCAACCATGAGCACTTCCCCTGCACCAGCCCCCTACATCGAACCCTGGCTTCGCGGAACCCACTCCGACGTCCCCGCAGTTGGCCGCGCCGTTCTTCACGCCCTCGATCTGGCTCTCGACGATCTCACTAATTGGACTGAAGGCCTCACCGACGCCGAAGTGCATTCGGAACCGCTGGGCCTGCCCTCGGTCGCCTTCCATCTTCGCCACATCGCCCGCTCTACCGACCGCATCCTGAGCTATGGGGAAGGGAACCAGCTTACCTCCGAGCAATTGGCGGCTCTCAAAACCGAACAGACAAAGGCCGAGCAGACCGGCGAAGAGTCATTAGCCGCTCTCCTCGCCGCAGTTGAAGTCTCCTTCAACAACGCCGCCGACCGCATCCGTGTCCTCGCCACCGCCAACTTCGAAACCTTCCGCGGAGTCGGCCGCAAACAGCTACCCACAACCATCGGCGGCGCGCTGATTCACGTAGCCGACCACACCCAGCGCCACACCGGCCAGATCGTCACAACCGCCAAGGTTCTAAAGGCCCTGCGAAGCTAAAAGCCAGCAGCTAACAGCCAGAAGCCCCTCACTCCGCCTGGTCTTCCGTCACCACCATCTCCAGAATGTGCCCCATCTTTTCCTGCTTCGTCTTCAGGTACCCCGCGAAGCTTTCCTGCGGCACAACCTCGGCCGAGACGCGCTCCGCGACAACAATCCCCGCCGACTCCAGCGCCGCCACCTTCTCAGGATTGTTGGTCATCAGCCGCACGCTCTTCACGCCCAGCAGCTTCAGCACCTCGGCCGGCAACTCGTACCCACGGCAATCGGCCGCAAAGCCCAGCTCCACGTTAGCCTCCACTGTATCCAGCCCCTGATCCTGCAACTCGTAGGCTTTCAGCTTCGCCATCAGCCCGATCCCGCGTCCCTCCTGCTGTTCGTAGAGCAGAATTCCCGCGCCCTCCTTGCCGATTTCGCCCAGCGCCATCTCCAGTTGCAACCTGCAATCGCACCGCAGCGACCCAAACACATCCCCCGTCAGGCATTGCGAATGGATCCGCACCAGCGGCGCCGCGGAGTGAATATCGCCCATCACCAATGCCACCAGCCCCTCAATCTCACCCTTGCCTTCGCCGGCTGCCGCAGACTCATCGCACGCGCGCGCCCCGGTAACCTTCCCCTCAAAGCCCAGAATGCGGAATGCCCCCCAGCGAGTAGGGAAATCCGCCTCTGCAATCTTCTTCACGCTCTCGAATGCCATATCTCCATTCTACGGCGGCCAAGCTCCCGCCACCGTCCGCTGTTCACTGTCCACTGTTCACTGAGATACAGTGAGGGGGTGACCGATACGCTCATCATCATCACGCTGCTGGTCAAGCTCGGTGTGGCCGCGGCGGTGGCCAGCGCCCTGGCCCGGTCCCGCACCTTTCAGCGGCTGCTTTTTGCGGAAAATCGCACTCACCCCCAAACCGCTGCCTTGCTAGCCTTCCTTCTGGTGCCGCTGACTCTGGGCGTCTGGGTGCGCACCAAGGTGTCTAACTTCCTGGCCGCCGACATTTCATTTGAAACGATCATCCTCCTCGGCCTCCTCGTCGGCCCCGGATGGGCCATGCTGGGCGGCGTTGTTCTCTCAGTCCCTGCCGTCATTCATCACGAATACCTGACATTGCCCTTCAACGCCGCGCTCGGCCTGGCCGCCGGTCTGCTCGGCCGTTTCGTCGAGATGGACGAGATCTGGTCCTTCACTCCTTTCATCGACCTCAGCCTCTGGCGCTGGGTGCGCCGCAACCTCCGCCAGCCGCGCTTCGATCGCCAGATCGTCATGCTGTTTCTCATCGTCGTTCTTGAGATCGGCCGCGAGTGGCTCGCGCAGCTCTATCCGCATCGACTGTTCGCGCTCGACACCAACATCGCGGGCCTGCAGGTCCTCGTCTGGCTCTGCGCGCCTATGGTCGTCGGCATCATGCTCAAGGTGTGGAACGCCCTCCGCATCGAGCTAAAGCTTGAAGAGCAGAAGCGCCTTCTGCTTGAAGCGCGTCTCGACGCCCTGCAGCGACAAATCAACCCCCACTTCCTCTTCAACACCCTCAACTCGATCACCGCCCTGGTCCGCAGCAAGCCCGAGCTGGCCCGCGAAATGACTGTCAAGCTCGCCAACATCCTCCGCGCCCTGCTCAAAGACCATGACACCTACGTCCCCCTGCGCGACGAGCTCAGCTTCACCGACGACTACCTTGACATCGAAGTAGTTCGCTTCGGAGCCGACAAGCTCAAAGTGGAAAAGGAGATCGATCCGCGCACACTCGAGATCATGGTGCCCAGCATCCTGCTCCAACCGCTCATTGAGAACAGCATCAAGCATGGACTCGAACCGCGCATCAACGGCGGCACTGTAACCTTGCGCAGCCGCCTCGATGGCGACCGCGTATTCATCGAAGTGGCTGACGACGGCGTCGGCATGGGCAACCGCCCGGCATCGGCGCTTCGTCGCGAAGGCGCTGGCATCGGTATGAAAAATGTGGAGGAGCGCCTCGAAGTACTCTACGGCGCCCAGGCTCGCTTCAAAATTGTCAGCAGCCCCGGCCGCGGCACCCTCATCTCCATCGAGATTCCATCCGTGCTGCCCGGCGCTCTTTAGACAAGACATTCGCTGTATGCTCAATGCATGGTGCGCTTCACCGTGCTCGCCTCGGGTTCCAAAGGCAACAGCACAGTTGTCTCCGGCGGACATACCCGCATCCTGGTCGATTGCGGCCTCAGCTGCCGCGAGCTCTTCCGCCGCATGAAACTGGCCGGCGAAGAGCCAGAAACTCTCGACGCCATCATCATCACCCACGAGCACATGGACCACATCAACGGCCTCTCCGTGACAGCCCGCAAGCTGGGCATTCCGGTTTACTTTACTGAGGCCACTCACCGCGCCTGGATGCGCTGGCTCACCCCCCGCCGTCAGATGACCTATGCCCAATGGCTCGACCAGTGCCGCCAACAGGCCGTAGAACGCCAGGCAGAAGCCGACGCCGCGGCGGAAGGCGAACTGGACGACCCAGAAGCTGAACTTGAGCCTGAATTTGAAGCTGAACCTCAGCCGCTGGCCGCAGCACCCGAGCCAGCCGCCGAAACCGCTTCAAGCCGCCCCCCCTCCCGCAAAGAAGACCCCACCTGGCTCCCGCAAGTCGAGTATTTTCAGGCCGGTCAGCCCTTCGAGATTGGCGATATCGCCGTCAGCCCCTTCACCATTCCCCACGATGCCGCCGATCCGGTCGGCTTCGTCTTCCGCACCGAGGGCGTGCGAATGGCCTTTGCCACTGACCTGGGCTACATCCCGCCCAACGTCAAGGCCCAGCTCCAAAACGTCGATCTGCTGCTCCTCGAATCCAACCACGACCTCGAAATGTTGCGAGACGGCCCCTACCCCTGGTCAGTTAAACAAAGGGTACTTTCCCGCGTTGGCCACCTCTCCAACGAGGCGGCCGCCGAATTCCTTGAAAATAGCTACGACGGCCAGGCCGCCTACGTCATCCTCGCGCATCTCTCTGAAAGCAATAACCTTCCGGAGCTGGCCAGGGTCACGGCCGAGCGCGCCCTCCTCGGGCGGGCCAGCCTCCTGGCCAACCGCCTGTTGCTGGCGGCGCAACACGAGCCACTTTCCGGTATCATTTTCTAACACGAACGGGTTACAATCGTAAGACAAGGGCATCTATCTGTAGATGACAGGATTGGCACCGGAAGCCGCCATGAATCGATTCCATGGCCACGCAGAAGCGGTAGACACGGCTGAGTTGATGATTTGATCGGAGCTTCACTGAATCATTCACCGCCGGGGAAGCATCCTAGTACCGAGAGCCTTTAGCCGTTCCAAGTCCGCAAAACAAGCGTAGCAGTTGAACAACTCCTTTTTCTTTTTGGTGAGTCTTAATGTCTATGACGAGAACAAGATGTACTGACCGGGTCGTAGGTGCCATTCTGGCAAGCTGGCGGTACGACATCTCAGGAATCTCTCCGGAGATGCGCAAGGACTACGAACAGCATTTTGTCGAGTGCGCCCGTTGCAAAGCACGCCAGAAATTCCACCGCAGTCTCGATGGCACCCTAGCCGTTCTTACCTTTCTATCGGCCATTTTCTTCCTTTTTGCCCTCGCAGTCCTCAAACACGTCAAGCCCATGGAGCACATGGCTTTCAAAACCTTCGGGCTCGATATCGAAGATACCTACCACATGCTCTTCTCGGCCGGTATCGCCGGGCTCTGTTTCTCGCTGATCGCTCTTACGCTTGTACTCTTGGCCACCCCGGCCCCTTCCTACCTGGGCGGCCTCGCCTCAAAACGCGCTCGCCGTCTTGAACAGCGACTTCCAGCTGCCATTCGGTCGATGCGTCCGCGCTAAGCCCGCTCCGAAATAAGAAAAAGGCGAAGCCGCAATGGCTTCGCCTTTTTCGTTTGTCTCAGCGACCCCTCTACTTCACAATCGGTATACGCATATCCCCGCCCGTCATCTCCTTCGGCAGCCCCAGCTTCAGCAGGTTCAACAGCGTCGGCGAAATATCCCGCAGCGATCCATCTGTCCGCAGCCGGAAATGCGGCGCGTCTTCTCCCACATAAATCATCGGCACCGGGTTCGTCGTGTGTGCCGTGTGCGGTCCGCCAGTCACCGGATCCACCATTGTCTCCGCGTTGCCATGATCGGCCGTGATCAGCCAGTTCCCGTTCCTCTCCTTGATCGCCTTGAAGATGCGCCCCAGTTGCGCGTCCACGGCCTCGCACGCCCTGATCGTCGGCTCCAGTTGGCCCGAGTGCCCCACCATGTCCGCGTTGGCAAAGTTCGCCACCACCAGGTCGAACGCCGTGTCGTTCACCGCCTTCACAATCGTGTCGCCAATCGCCTCGGCCTTCATCTCCGGCGCCAGGTCATACGTCGCCACCTTCAGCGAAGGAATCAGCGCCCGATCCTCGCCGGGGAAGGGAACTTCAATTCCCCCGTTGAAGAAGTAAGTCACGTGCGCAAACTTTTCCGTCTCCGCCACCCGCAGGTTGCGCAGTTGGTGCTGGCCCAGCACGTTGGCCAGAATGTTGTCCATCGACTCCGGCGGAATCACCAGCGGCAGCTCATAAAGCTTGTCGTATTGCGTCATGCAAACATACAGCAGATCCCTCGGAATCTCGCTCCGCGGAATCGTCTCATCCAGCGACTCCCACCCATCCAGATCGCGCCCGCCCTTCGCATTCAGCCCGCTCTCGCGCGCCAGCACCCGCGTAATCTGCCGCGCCCGATCCGCGCGAAAATTGATATTCAGGCACACATCCTCGTCGCGAATCTGCCCCACCGGCTTGCCCGCGCCATCCACCACCACAAACGGAATCAGAAACTCATCCGTAATCCCGTTGTTGTAGTTCTCCTTGATGCGCGCCACCGGATCGGCATAGGACCCTCCTTCGGCCTTCCCATTCACCATCGCGTCAAACGCCTTGCGCTCGCGCTCCCACCGCTTGTCGCGATCCATCGCGTAGTAGCGCCCGTTGATGCTGGCAATCTTGCCCACGCCATACTCGCGCATCTTCTGTTCCAGCTTGGCAATATAGCCAGCGCCCGAAGTCGGCCCCGTGTCGCGCCCATCCATAAATGCGTGAACAAACACCCGTTGCAGTCCATACTCATGTGCCGTCCGCAGCAGCGCGTAGAGATGTTCCTGGTGCGAATGCACTCCTCCATCCGACACCAACCCGAACAGATGCAGTTGCCGTCCGCCCTCCTGCGCCCGCTTCATGGCCCGCACAATCGACGCGTTCTTCTGGAACGTGCCGTCCGCAATCATCGCATCGATGCGCGTAATATCCATCTGCACAATGCGTCCCGCGCCGATGTTCAGGTGCCCCACTTCGCTGTTCCCCATCTGCCCATCCGGCAGCCCCACAAAGTGTTCCGATGCCCGAATCAACGTATTCGGAAACTCCTTCAGCAGCTTGTCGTAAGTAGGCTTGCGAGCCAGCGCAATTGCGTTGTTTGCAGTTTCAGCCCGATAACCCCATCCATCAAGAATGGTCAGTACCAGAGGGCGATTGTAGATAGACACGAAGAAGACACCTCGATTTTCAACTTGGTTTTCACTTCAAGGATAAACTGCCGCCGCGCCCGCCCTTTGTGTCTCGTCTCACAATCGCCCACACAAAACTGTCATCCCGAGCGCAGCCGAAGGATCTGCGGTTATTTTACGGCGAACCATTGCATCAGAGTTGGGTCTAAATAATGAGAACCTGATTCACGCCACAGCCAGCGTACGTTCGCCAACAGATTTCCTTGTAGGCTTCACCTTGATTTCAATGTCGTATCCAAGGCGGTTCAGGCACTTCATCAGCTTGCTCTCCGAAAGATTCGCAAAATCGCCGCGCATGAGCCCAGAGACCTTTGCCTGCGAAATGCCCATTTGCCTTCCGGCTTCCTGCTGGGTCAGCCCTAGACGTCGAATCGCCTTTATGATCTGAATCGCCAGGCCGGACTTGATCTTTAGCTCATCAGCATCCGAAAGTCCCAGGTCCCGGAACACGTTTCCGGAACTGAATTCAATTTCAATGCCCTTAATGACGCGCTTGGCCATCCTGCATCTCCCTCGCCAACTCTTCGGCAGCCTTTAACCGGAGCCGAATGATCTCCATATCTTTCTTGGGTGTTTCGATTCCGCTTTTGCTCTTCTTTTGAAAGCAGTGCAACACGAATACCGCTTCCTGAAATCGGATGGTGTAAACGGCGCGATACGTACCTCCCGCATCGTTCTCAACAACCTCAAGCACTCCGGCGTTTCCAAAACCTCTCAGCACCTTGGCTGCGTCGTGCCGTTCGCCAATCTGAGCAAAATGCAGTGCATGTCCAAAAAATTTCCGCACTGAAATTGGTAGTGCCATGAGATCTTTCTTGCTGGTCCCGACCCAAGCTAGCGGCCGTTCCGAATCTCGTTCCATATGATTATACCAGAACTGGAATAAAGCGCGTAATTTAAACGGTTACTTGCAAAGACAAAAAGGAGGGGACCGAATCCCCTCCTTTTGTCGGTTCATGGAGCAAGTCGAAATCTACCCTTCGTAGTTCAAGCTCTCCAGCCCCTGGTAAACCGCGCCCGAACCCAGTTCCTCTTCAATCCGCAGCAACTGGTTATACTTCGCAATCCGATCCGTGCGGCTCACCGACCCAGTCTTGATCTGCCCCACGCCCGTAGCCACAGCCAGGTCGGCAATGAACGTGTCTTCCGTCTCGCCCGAACGATGCGACATCACCGACGTGTACCCATAACGGCGTCCCAACTCGATCGCTTCCAGAGTCTCCGTCACCGTGCCAATTTGGTTGAGCTTGATGAGGATGGAGTTGGCCACGCCCTCTTCAATGCCGCGTTGCAGCAGCTTGATGTTGGTGCAGAAGATGTCGTCGCCTACCAGTTGAATCCGTCCGCCCAGTTTGTCGGTCAGGATCTTCCAGCCCTCCCAGTCGTCCTCCGCCAGTCCATCTTCGAGCGAAACAATCGGATACTGGCGCACCCAATTGTCGTAGAAGCTCACCATCTCCGCGCTCGTCAGCTCGCTCCTGTCGCCCTTCTTGAACACATACTTCTTCTTTTCCACGTCATAGAACTCGCTTGACGCCGGATCCAGCGCAATCGCAATCTGCTCGCCCGGTTTGTAGCCGGCCGCTTCAATCGCTTCGAGAATCAGCTCAATGGCTTCGGCATTCGACTTCAGCGAAGGAGCAAAGCCGCCCTCGTCGCCCACCGCCGTGTTGTAGCCCTTCTTCTTCAGCACGCCCTTCAGCGTGTGGAATGTCTCTGCTGCCCAGCGCAGCGCATCGCTGAACCGTTCCGCGCCCACCGGCATGATCATGAACTCCTGAAAGTCCACGTTCGAGTCCGCGTGCGCTCCGCCGTTTAGCACATTCAGCATCGGCGTCGGCAGCACGCATGCGTTCACGCCGCCAAGATAGCGGTAGAGTGGAATCTCCAGCGTCTGCGCCACGGCGCGCGAGGCAGCCATTGATACCGCAAGAATCGCGTTCGCCCCCAGCTTCTCCTTGTTCGGCGTCCCGTCCAGCGCAATCATCGTCTGGTCAATCAGCCGCTGATTCGCCGCGTCCATGCCTTCCAGCTCTGGCGCAATCACGCTCTCCACGTTCTCAACGGCCTTCAGAACGCCTTTGCCCATGTAGTGGCTCTTGTCGCCGTCACGCAGCTCCACGGCCTCATGCTCGCCGGTCGAAGCGCCCGAAGGCACAATGGCGCGTCCCATCGCTCCGCTCTCAAGAATCACATCTGCTTCCACGGTCGGGTTTCCGCGAGAATCCAGTACTTCGCGGGCACGTATAGCAATAATCTCAGTCATGTCGCTCCTCAGTATGCGGTGCTGTAGCCGGTCATTCAGTTTCGGACGGTGATCGACGGCAAGAGTTTCTCCGGCGGCGCTTTGAATCGAGTTCAAAAGCTCCTGCACGTGCTCGATCTCCTCTCCGTCCTGCGCTAAAAAAGGTGCTAAGAAATTGTGTTCGATACCATTCCGATTCTAGCAAGTCCCCCCGTAGCGCTCCCTGTGGCGACGGTCACACGCCGTAAATCGTTCCATGCAGGGAACAACCCATCGGATTGGGAAGAGAAGCACACAAGCCGCTGTGATGGTAACTGCGTTGATTCGTGCTCTCCAGGGCACCATGTCCTTTCCGGTTCGTTCCTGACCCAACCGCGCGCGTTAGCCTTATTTTGGACGAGTTGTCCCGCCGCGCGACTCTTCGCCCCCGGCGGTGTCTAAAACACCAGAGATACCCTCGCTCGGGAGATTCTCGCCCTCGTAACCGGCCTCCCCAACCTTGTGGAGCCCGAAAATGGAGATCCCGCAATGGAGACTCGCTTCAGTTCGTACCTTCTTGCTTGTGCTTTCATAGTCGCCGCCTCCGCGGGTCTTGCCGCCCAGCAGGCCAATTCCTCCAATCCCTACGAAGGCACCTCTACTCCACCTCCAGACGACACCATCATCACCAGCAATCCGGCGGCTCCGGCAACTCCCCCGGTGCCAATCCCCATCGCAAAGCCCTCCCCCGCCCACGCAGCCTACGACCAGCCCGCACCCGCGCAAGACCAGTACCAGCAGCCACCCCAGGTCCGTTCCGAAGTCCGTTCCGCGCTCAGCGCTCCCGAGGACGGCACCGACAACGGCATCGTCGAAATCGCGCCCGACCCGCCCGCTCAGCCCGGCCAGCCCGCCTTGAATCAGCGTTCCCCGGCCTACGATCCCGATGGCGATATCGTGCATCCGGCGCCCCTGGCCCCCGGTGAAGTCGGCGAAGGAACCACTATTCGCGTCCGCCTGCTTAACCGCCTCTCCACCTCAGAAACCAGGGATGGCGATTCCTTCCGCACCCGCGTCGCCTCCGACGTCCTGCAGGACGGCAAGGTACTCATCCCCGCCGGCGCCGAGATCGACGGCAAAGTCAGAGACGTCTCCACTGGATCTCTCGGAGGCCACGGCTCCATGCGCCTCAACCCCGAAACCGTCACTCTGGCCGACGGCTCCCGCTACCGGCTCTTCGCGCAGGTCAGCGGAACCCCTGGCTCCGGGACGCGCGTTGGTAGCGAAGGCGCCATCGACCCCGGCTCGCACGTCAAGCGCGACAGCATCGAGTACGGCGGCGCCGTCGGTGCAGGCGCTGTCACCGGCGCGGTCATCGCCGGCCCCGTCGGCGCTCTCACCGGCTCCATCGTCGGAGCCGGCCTCATCACTGTCCATCTCCTCGTCAATCATCCACAAGCCCATCTTGAGGAGGGAACAGTTTTACTCTTCACGCTTACCGAGCCTCTTCACCTCGAGCCGGCCGGCGCAAGCGGAAGCTAGCGCCAGCAAGCCAAATCCATCGGGTGCCAAGGCCTCGATTCGAGGCCTGGGAATCCCATCTCCAGGCCCACTGCGAGTTTCCCGCCCCATCTTCACAAACTAGGTTCATCCCCACTCCCACACCCCGCTCTCCGTCATCCGGATTTACACTTAGACGTCGGGAGTGTCCCGGGCCAAGGAACTCCTTTCGCGTTGACGGGTCTGCTTAAAGACGCGCACCCCGCAGGTAAGCGGTTCCGTTCGCGTTTGGAAGATCCTATTCCCGCCGCAGACCAGGGGGCTTCTCAGTACCTATGGACAAGTTCGTAATTCGAGGCGGCAATCCGCTCGTAGGCACCGTCCGTGTTTCAGGTGCCAAAAATTCGGCACTCCCCTGCATGGCCGCCGCCATCCTCACCGAGGATGACGTTACCCTCGAGAACGTTCCCCAGGTCCGCGACATCGAGACCGAGCGCAAGCTCCTTGCCTCCATGGGCGCTCAAGTAGGTCCGCGCGAAGGCCGCGCCCTGGACCGCATCACCATCAACTGCCGCACCCTCTCTGACCCTGTCGCCCGCTACGAGATCGTCAAGACCATGCGCGCCAGTTCACTTGTGCTCGGTCCGTTGGTTGCGCGCGCTGGAATGGCGCGTGTCGCCATGCCCGGCGGTTGCGCCATCGGCGGCCGGCCGATCGACTTGCACATCAAGGGCCTTGAAAAAATGGGAGCCGTCATCACCCAGCAGCACGGCTACCTTGAAGCCCGCGCCGAGCGTCTTCGCGGCGCTCACCTGGTCTTCGACAAAATCACCGTCACCGGCACTGAAGACCTGCTCATGGCCGCCGTCCTGGCCGAGGGCGAAACTGTCATGGAAAACTGCGCCCGCGAGCCCGAGGTAACCGACCTCGCCGCCTTGCTCACCGCCATGGGCGCGCAGATTCAAGGGGCGGGCACCGCCACCATCACTGTCCAGGGCGTAACCAGCCTCCACGGCGCGCACTACCGCATCAATCCCGATCGCATTGAAGCCGGCACCTTTCTTATTGCCGGCGCCATTACCCGCGGCGACCTCATTGTCTCCAACTGCAAACCCTCGCACCTCGGCGCTGTCATCGCCAAACTCCATGAGGCCGGCGTCCTTGTGGAAGTCCTCGGCCCCGAAGCCGTCCGTGTCCGCACACACGGCCCACTCCGCGCCGTCGACATCTCCACCGAGGAGTATCCCGGTTTTCCCACCGACATGCAGGCCCAGTACATGGCCCTCGCCACCCAGGCCGAAGGCATCAGTCAGGTACGCGAGAACATCTTCGAAAATCGCTTCATGCATGTGCAGGAACTCATCCGCATGGGAGCCAACATCAAGGTGAACGGAAGCATCGCCACCTTGCAGGGACCTGCCCGTCTCTCCGCTGCCGCTGTCATGTGCTCCGACCTGCGTGCCTCAGCCTCGCTGGTACTCGCCGCCTTGGTCGCCGACGGCGAGTCCATCCTCGACCGCGTCTATCACATGGATCGCGGCTACGAGCGCATCGAAGAAAAACTCCGCGCCGTCGGTGCCCAGATTCGCCGCATGGGAAACATCTTCCCTGACAAAAACGCGGAAAAAGCCGAAGAATAATTTGCGCAGCCGAACAACCCCTCCCGCAAAAATCGAATCGAATCTCGCGGCGCCATGCACTGTTGAGCCTCATGCTCGCCCGCAACTATTCCCGAAGTTGCGAGTTGAAGTCAACAGGCGCCGGAACAGATTCGGATTCCGGAAAACGCCCAAACCCTGGAGGACAGAATTCCCCATGAAAAAAATCGCAATGGCTGTATTACTTGCTCTCTGTCTGTCGCCTGCGGCGTCATTCGCGCAGGTTGTGGTTCGCATTGGCCCGCCGGCCCCCATCGTTGAGCGCCGTCCCCCACCGCCCGACCGTGGCTACGTGTGGATTGACGGCTACCACCGCTGGGATGGCAACCGCTACGTTTGGGAGCACGGCCGCTGGGACCGCCCGCCCCATCCCGGTGCACACTGGGTCGCCCACCACTGGGTCCATCGCCACGGCGGCTGGGTCCTCGTAGAAGGCCACTGGCGCTAATCTTCAATTCGCTCAAAGAAAAAAGCGGGGCGCCAGCCCCGCTTTTTTCGTTCCCGGCCCGCAATACAAGCATATTGAGCCTAGACTCGATGCCATCATGAAACATGCAATCGGAGCTGGAATTCTGGTCGTTGCGCTCAGCATTGCCGCGCAGGTCCCGCAGAAGGCAACCGATCTGCGGGTGCCCGACGCGGCAACTGCACTGAAAATCGCCATTCCGAAGCTTGAGAAAATCTACGGAAGGAACAAGATCGAATCGGAACAACCCTTCGGTGCGGTATTAAAGAACGGCGTGTGGTTCGTAGTTGGAAGCTTGTGGTGTAGCGATGGGCACGGCGGGCGGACCGATAATTGCGTCGGAGGAGTTGCGCAAATCAGGCTGCGCCAAACAGACGGCAAGGTTTTGTCGATCTCGCACACCAAGTAGGCGGCGATAAGAACAAAAAGGGGGGCGACAAGCCCCGCATTTCACTGTGCACTGTTCACTGCTCACTGTTCACTGAATCTCAATCACATCCGTAGCCGATGCCGCCGCCTCTTCCGCCTGCTCCATCAGCTTCTCCGCCACCGCGTAGAACTCCGCCGCCTGCGGGCTCTTCGGTCCCGCCAGCGCCACCGGCAATCCCCGGTCACCGCCCTCGCGAATCGCCGGCACCAGCTCGATCGATCCCAGGAACGGAACACCGAACTGCTTCGCCGTCCGCTCCGCTCCGCCTCTTGAAAAGATGTCGATCTCATGATGGCAATGCGGGCAGGTAAAGTGGCTCATGTTCTCCACCATCCCCAGCACCTCGACGTTCACCTGCGCAAACATCTCCAGCGCCTTGCGCGCATCCTCCAGGCTCACGTCGCTCGGCGTCGACACCACCACTGCGCCCGTTAGCGGCACGGTTTGCACCAGCGAAATCACCACGTCGCCCGTGCCCGGAGGCAGATCGACAATCAGGTAATCCAACTCGCCCCACGTCACCTGTTGCAAAAACTGCTTGATGATCTGGTGCAGCATCGGCCCGCGCATCACCAGTGGTTTGTCGCCCGGCGAAATGTAGCCAATCGAAATCGTCTTGATCCCGTGCGTGTCGTTGGGCTGGATCATGTTGCCTTCGCCCACTCGGGGCTGTTGCGTCGAGCCCATCATCAACGGCACATTCGGCCCGTAGATGTCCGCGTCGATCAGCCCCACCCGCTGTCCCAGCTTCGACAATGCAATCGCCAGGTTGACGGCAACCGTGGTCTTACCCACCCCGCCCTTGCCGGAACCGATTGCGATAATTTTTGAAACACCGGGCAAAGCCACCGGCGAAGGCATGGCAGAAGAATGCGCCATAATTTTCGATTACTCCTTTTCCTGAATCCTAATGTTGTCGAAGTTTTGCGCTTGAATTGCTTTTGATCCTTGCTCTTCAAATCTACTAAGCGAGAGTCAGGCTTGAATCATGCCTACCAGTTCCTAACGTTGCTGAAAAACCATTCGGACTCGGAAGAAGTGTCAGGGCACGACTTCAGTCGTGCCGAATTCGCCATAAACGGACGTGGGCTTTAGCCCCCGCGGCATGCTCTCGATCGATCCACCCCCTCAGGCCCCGGCGTCTTCCAACTGTTCCTGCGCCGCCGTCACCAGCCGTTCTTCCTTCCGCCGCTTGTGCTCCGCTTCGCGGTGATTCCGCCGCCGCAGCGCATCCGCATACCGCCTGATCTCATCCGGCGTCTCCGCCAGCAGTTCAGGAACCTTCTGCCGTCTCCCTAGCTCGTCGACGGCAACAAACACCAGGTAGGCGCTGGCCACATGCACCACTGCGCCGGTCCGCGTGTTTTCCGCCCATACCTTCACGCCCACTTCCATCGAACTCGTGAACGCCCGGTTCACGCTCGACTTCAGCGTGACCAGATCGCCCAGCCGCACCGGCTGGATAAAGTCGATATGGTCCATCGCGGCCGTAACCACGTGTGTCCGGGCGTGACGGTAAGCAGCCATCGCGCCCGTCAAGTCAATGAAGTGCATGAGCCGCCCGCCCAGCAGGTTTCCCAGAATATTCGTGTCGTTGGGCAGGATGACTTCGGTCATCTCGGACTGTGTGCTCGCCACCGTCCGCACCATCGGGTTGGTTCCCGCAAAGCCTGTTGCTTCGATCATGCGGCCATCGCTCCGTTCATCCTGCGCCTCGCCTTCCGGACCCACCCTGCCTCATCCAGCTACAATGGACCCACCCGTTACAATAGAAAGCAGCGGCGGACAATCCAGCCGGCTACTTCCGGCAAAGCTCACAGTTCCAGTTTCGGCAATCCCCGCCAATTACGCAAATCCCTTACGGCCCCACACGAGCGAGATGGACAAGATTGCAGGCCTCAAAGAAATTCTTGCGCTGGACCCGAAGAACAGCTTCGCCCGTTATGGCGTCGCCATGGAACTGGCAGGCCAGGGCGAAATCGAGGCAGCGCTCGCAGAGTTTTCCACTCTGCTCGCCAACGATCCAAACTACACCGCCGGCTATTTCATGGCCGCTCAGACTCTCGCCAATGCAGGACGAAATCCGGAAGCGATCGAGCGCCTCAAAGTCGGCGTAGATTGCGCAAAACGTACCGGTAACAACCATGCACTCAGCGAGATGCAGGCAATGCTCGACGAACTGGACCGCTAAGAAAGGGTCTGCGTTCGTGCCAATCAAGTCAGAACCAAAGAGCAAGTTCCTTTTGGAAATAGCTGTCCCGTACTTTGCGTAATGCGTGCACTCAATCGGAAACAACTGGCGATTCGTGCAGCGCAGGGT
>JBARBP010000247.1:0-2831 GCA_049793195.1 Occallatibacter sp.
ACCCAATTCGGAGGCCCATCTGACAACCGAGGCGTCGTGTTTAAGCTGAGTCCCGCGGGAGAGGAGACCGTTCTCTACAGTTTCACCGGCCAATCCGACGGAGGGATTCCCATCGGCCGCCTCATTCGCGACAGTGCCGGCAACCTCTATGGAATCACGTCAAGTGGCGGCGATGCCACGTGTAGTTGTGGAACGGTGTTCGAGCTGGAAACAAATGGAACATTGAAGGTACTGCATGCCTTCAAGGGCGGCACAGACGGCGCTCAAAACCAGGGACAGGCCCAGCTTGGGCTGGTAATGGTGAAGGGCGATTTCTACGGGTCGGCGAGCTTCGGCGGCGTCTCCGGTTGCGATGGCAGCCTGGGCTGCGGCGTAATCTTCAAAGTCACTCCGGCTGGCAAGGAGACGGTCCTATACAGGTTTACCGCAAAGGCCGACGGAGGATTCCCTCAGGATTTGATCGCCGACAAAGCCGGTAACATTTATGGCGAGACCGGCGGAAGTTACGATCCAGGCAATGGCGGAACGCTCTTCAAAATCAGTACGAGCGGCAAGTTGACGACGCTTTACACGTTCCCCGAAGGCGCCGAAGGCACGTCCCCCCGGTGGGGTCTGACCCGCACCGCAAGCGGCGTATTTTACGGAGTCACTCAGTTCGGCGGCAATACCACTACGTGCGCCGTTGGCACTGTCGGCTGTGGAGTTCTCTTCACGGTGAACGCAGCGAACAAAGAACGTGTTCTGCACACTTTCGGAAACAACGCGCTCAACGGAGAAGAGCCATCGGGCAGCCTGTTGGACGCGAAAGGCAATTTTTTCGGTACAACATTCTACGGCGGGACCGACAACTCCGTTTGTAGCCTAGGTTGCGGAGTCGTCTACGAACTCTCCGCGGACGGCAAATATCATGTCCTGCATCGTTTTAGCGGGGCGAATGACGGATCAAACCCCAGCGGACCGTTGGCCGAAGATAGCGACGGCAACATCTGGGGTGCCGACACGAACGGAGGAAGCGGAGGCAATGGAGTCATCTACAAGATCACACCATGATCCATCGGAGCTTTTTTCGGACTGCAACGCAGGCTGCCCCCAAAATGAAACATAACTCCGGAAGCCGCCTTACTGCGCGATGCACTCTTCCAGCACATCCATAGCAACGTCGGCTTCTTCCTTGCTTACGACCAGCGGCGGGCAGATGCGGATCGTGCTTGGACCGCAGCCCAGGAACAGAATGCCGCGTTCGAAGGCGCGCTCGATGATCAGGTCGCGCTCTGCGCTGCCGTACTCTTTGGTGGCCTTGTCCTTCACGATGTCGACGCCGATCATCAGGCCGCGGCCGCGGACGTCGCCTACCAGCTTCAGCTTCGCCGGCCATGAGGACATGCGCTTCATCATGTGCGCGCCCACTTCAGTCGTGTGTTCCAGCAGATGTTCTTTCTCGATCACGTCGAGCGTAGCCAGCGCGGCCGCGATGCAGACAGGATTGCCTCCGAAGGTAGAGGCGTGCGAACCGGGCACCCAGTCCATGATTTCGGAGCGCGTCATCGTGACCCCGAGCGGCATGCCCGACGCGAGACCTTTCGCCATGCAAACCATGTCAGGCTCGACGCCGGTGTGTTCGACTGCCCACCACCTGCCGGTGCGCCCGATGCCGCTCTGGACTTCATCCAGCACAAGCATGATTCCATGACGATCGCAGATGCGGCGCAGTTCCTGCATGAAGATGGTCGGAGCGACCACGTAACCGCCCTCGCCCTGCACAGGCTCGACGAAGATCGCGGCCACTTCCTCGGGAGGCAGCGTGGTCTTGAACAGCTTCTCCTCGATAAAGCTCGCGCAGCTGAGCGCGAACGCATCAGGACTTTGCGTGGCATCTTTGCGTCCGCGATAGAGATCCGGGTAAGGAATATGCGTCACGCCCGGCATGAGCGGCGAAAAGCGGCGCCGCTGTTGCGGTTTCGAGGCGGTCAGCGACATCGCGCCCATCGTGCGTCCATGAAACGCGCCAAAGAACGCAATAATATTCTGCCGTCGCGTATGATATCGCGCGAGCTTGAGGGCGCACTCGATGGCCTCTGCGCCTGAGTTGCCGTAGTAAAATTTGTGCGGGCCAGGCATGGGAGCGATCTTCGACAGGCGCTCCGCGAGCGTGACCAGGCTCTCGTAATAAAAATCCGTGCCGGACATGTGAATGAGTTCGCCAGCCTGCTTCTGAATGGCGGCGACGACATCGGGATGGCAGTGGCCGGTCGAGGTCACGGCGATGCCGGCGGAGAAGTCATAGAAGTCGTTGCCGTCGACGTCGGTGACAACGATACCTCGTCCGCTCTTGGCGACGAGCGGGTAGGAGCGGGTATAGGACGGCGAAATATATTTCTCGTCGCCCGCGAGCACGCGCCTGGCATTGGGCCCGGGCAGGGCGGTCTTGATATTTGGACCGATGCTTTTCTTGGAAGCAGTCGCGTTTTCGGGAACGGTCGCAGTCATGGTCTTCGTGGTCATTGGAATCCTCCGTAAGGCAGTGGCCCGTGGTTAGTGGCCAGTGGTCAGTCAAGGCAACCTCGAATCACGCGGCTTGGTTCAGACACACGTCGACCGAGGCGAATCTTGGCGGAGGAGTGATTAGTCGCTACCGAAGAGACTGGGACGCAGGCGGGAAGGCAAATTTGCCCGATAGCGCCTCGGGCACACTAAGCAGTGCAGCCAGCACTCGGGCAGATGCGAATTGGGTTTGTTGCGCAGCATCGTTAACCGTCGACATCACTAAGACATTATAGCTTGCGGCGATGCGCCCCGTAACCCCCCTTTGGTAACTGGCCTTGCTGCCGGGG
>JBARBP010000248.1:0-4165 GCA_049793195.1 Occallatibacter sp.
TCATCCGCTGGCCCTGCTGAGGGGAGGCAGTAATGAGGGTACAGCGACACGCAAGCGGGTCTGTGCGCTATGACAAACGGCGCAAGACCTGGAATTACCTCTGGTATGACGGCCCAACTCGCCGGTCGAAGCGAATTGGGACGAAGCAGGAATTTCCAACCAAGGCAGCCGCATGGAAGGAAGTTGAAGGCCTTGACATCCAACAACCGAAACCACAGAACGGGGACACGGTGCGTAGCGTGATTTCGCGGTATGAAACGGAGCGGATGCCCTCACGCCAGTCAACGGCGCGGGTGTATCGCTCTTTCCTCAACAATCACGTACTTCCGAAGTGGGGAGATACGCGGATTCAGGACGTACAGCCCCGCCCGGTTGAATTGTGGCTACGGGAGTTGCCTTTGTCGCCAAAATCCAAAACACACGTGCGGTCACTCATGCACGGGCTCGTGGAGTTTGCAATGTGGTCCGGGCTGCTGGACATAAGCCGCAATCCAATCTCTCTGGTCCAGAACATCGGAGCTACGCGACGGGTACGGAAGGCGCGTAGCCTTACGGCGGAGCAGTTCCAAGCTCTGCTGAAGGAGCTACACGAGCCATTCGCGACGATGGCCCTGCTGTGCGTCTGTTTGGGCCTTCGCATCAGTGAGGCTCTTGCACTTCGATGGGCTGACGTGGATTGGCTAGGCTCACGGCTGAGTGTCCGGCGTGGCATCGTGGAGCAGGTTGTCGCCGATGTGAAGACGGAAGGCTCCGCAAGGACTTTCAATCTCACCAGCGAATTGCTGGAGCGATTGAAGTCCTGCAAACAGCGTTCTGACTTTTCGGGGGCTGAGGACTGGATCTTCGCAAGCCCAATCAAACTCGGCAGGCTCCCGTACTCCTATACGGGCGTATGGCGGGAACTGGTGCGGGCCGCGGAGGCGGCGAAAGTCGGGCATCTCGGGACGCACTCTTTCCGGCACACTCACCGCTCATGGCTTGATGCTGTGGGCACTTCAGTGGCCGTCCAACAGAAGATGATGCGCCATGCGGATATCAGAACCACGATGAACATTTACGGGGACGTTGTTACGGACGAGATGACTACTGCGGGAATCAAGGTCGCTCAACTCGCTTTCCAGATAAACGGAGCGCAAGCAGAGCGCAAGGGGAGCTAAGTTATTGATTTATTGGCTCCTCAGGTAGGACTCGAACCTACAACCCTTCGGTTAACAGCCGAATGCTCTGCCATTGAGCTACTGAGGAGTGTTTGGCGCTGAATTGTCCACTACCAAGGTAGCAGAGTGTTCCCGTCGCGTCAAAAAATGGGCACCGCCATCGGCTTGGTTTTCTGGCCGGATTTCCGCACTGGCTCGACGAGTTGCAAGATAAGAATTCCGGATTCTCGGCAGGGCTCGACCTGCGGTGCCAGAAGCAGATGCGACGATTCGGACGGCTGATTCAAGATACCCTGAATCAAGATCGATACAATTGAGGAGGAGGCCCAATGTCCCGAATTTCCCGGCTCGATCGCAGCGAAGTTACTCCGGAGATGGCCGCGCTTTACGACAAGGCCTTTGCCCAGCGCGGTAACGTTCCCAACATGTTTCGCGTCATGGCTCACCGGCCTGAGATCTTCGCCACCATGCAGGCGCACTTTAGCGCCGTGCTCAATACCGGTACCGTCCCAACCAAGCTCAAAGAACTGATCATCGTCCGCACCAGCCAGGTCAACGTCACTCCCTATTGCCTGGCCAGCCACACCATCCTTGCCCGCAACTTCGGCTGGACCGATGACCAGCTCGCTCACCTCGCCGACTGGCCCATCCGCGAAGACTTCACCCCTGCCGAAAAGGCCGTGCTCCGCCTCGCCGAAACCGTCACCCGCGACGCCCACGCCGTCACCGACCAGCAATTTGCCGAGCTGCGCACCTTCTACTCCGAAGGCGAAATCGTCGAGCTGCTCTGCGCCATCGGCCTCTTCAACTACTTCAATCGTTTCAACAATGCTCTCCTCATGGAGCCGACCAAGCCCGGCGAAGGCGGCTGCGCTCCCGAGCCCGCCAAAACCGCCGCCGGATGATCTTGAATCTCCACGGGAACTCTCCCGAATCCTGGCTGTCCCAGGGCGCTGCCGTCCCGCTTTGTCTAACCAGAACGAACTCAGAAGGAGTCCCACTTCCGCATGAAACTGAATCTTCCCCCAGGCCCATTCCGCGCCTACCTCTTCGACTGTGACGGCACCATCGCCGACTCCATGCCGCTGCACTACGTTGCCTGGAGCAAGGCGCTCGGGGAATACGGCTGCACCTTCGATGAAGAGCTGTTCTATTCCTGGGGAGGCAAGCCCGCGGTCAAAATTATTGCCGACCTCAACCAGCTGCAGGGCCTCCACATGCCCGTCGAATCCCTCGCCGAGCACAAAGAGAATCTCTACTTCGAGATGCTCCCTCAATTGAACCCGGTGCCCGAAGTCCTCGAACTCATCGAAGCCGAGCACGGCCAGATTCCCTTCGCTGTCGTCTCCGGCGGCCGGCGCAACTCTGTCGTCGGCTCGCTCACCGCCCTCGGACTCATGGACAGATTCCATACCATCGTCGGCGCGGAGGACTACGAACACGGCAAGCCCGCCCCCGATGCCTATCTCATTGCAGCCGCTCGACTCGGAGTCGCCCCAAAAGACTGCCTCGTCTTTGAAGACACCGACATGGGCATTGAGGCGGCAACCGCAGCCGGAATGGCCTCCGTCAAAATCGCTTCTCCCCTGGAAAGAAGCCTCGCCAAAAGCTGACGGAAAGCCGAGGACCGGGATCCAGGGTACAGCCAGGGTGTCCCATTCGTACCGCGCCCTTTGCGGCATGCGCGGGATAGCAAGCACTCCCCACCGCCTGCCCCCTTAAACCCGGATATCGGTTCCGCGCCAGCCGTCAGTCCCGTCAATACAGCAACACCGCCAGCCGGTAAGCCGTAAACGATCTGTCAAGCCCCTGCGCTGGGCAGCTCCCCACCGCAGCCCGGCGATACCGCCCCGTAGCCAGCCGATCCGCCAGCGCTTTAGGCAACTCGTTCAAGTCAGCACTCTGCCAGCGCATCACAAATCCAGGCGCTGCGCCCCCCGCGCCACGAGGCACGCCTTCATCCGCAGCGCAAGCCCGCCGCGCCAGCGACGAATCGCTCAGGATCGAAACTCCGCTCACCTTGATGAGCGAAGCCACGCGCGCCTCCACCTGCGAGCTCCCTAGAGACTCGACAACGCGCGAGTAGTCGGCCACCGCGTAGAGCACGCCTCGGCTCTCCACCACGGCCACTCCAATGTGGTCGATCTCCGGGTTCAGCAGGTTGGTCCTGTGTCCGGGCGAGTGCATCCACTCCTCGTGAATCATGTCAGCCGATGGTCCAACGGCCACGTTCTCTTCGATCAGGTCGAAGTGCGCGCCCGCCTGCCCAGCCCGGCCAGCCAAGTCAGCCTCGCCACCATAGCGGTGTGAGATCGGTCCCTCGGCGGCCATGCGCCGGCAATGAAACAGCGCCGCTGCCGCCAACGCCGGATCCCATTGCAGCCGCTCTGCACCCACTTGCGCCCGCGCCTGGTTGGCAAGGGCGACCAGCTGCTCATCGGCAGTCTCGATGTTCGCCGGACCTCCGTCCTGCGCAAACGCCATCGGCGGCATCGCCAGCGCCGCGGTAAGCATCAATAACTCCGCAAATCGCTTCATATCCGGTTCAACCCCTTCTTCGCGCTTATGTCGCTCAAGTTTGGCTCTCGATGAGACTCTCTCTCACCAAAGTAACGGGCGGACACGTATCTCCTTGTGGTGGCAGCTAGGCACTAGGACTCGGCATCCACGCCTTCAAGGGCCGGCTCGCTTTGACCGTTCCTCAAATCGTCACGCGGTCCAATCCAGATAAATAGAATAATGGCCGGCAATGCGACGATACTGGTAAGCAGGAAGAACCGTACCCAGCCGATCTTCTCCGACAGCACTCCTCCAGAGGAGGCCACCACGGTCCGCCCAAGCAAGGTGAGCGACGAAAGCAGCGCGTATTGAGTCGCCGTGAACGCGGGCGAGAATAGGCTCGAAATGTAGGTGATTAGCGCGGTCCCGGCCATTCCCCCAGTGATATTTTCGGCTGTGACACATAATGCAAGGTAGCCGATCCGATGCCCGCCTACAGCCTGCAGAAC